>JAXDIH010000174.1:0-39909 GCA_034664105.1 Thermoleophilaceae bacterium | reverse complement strand
GCATGGGCGCCGATCGGGCCGAACGCCGGCATGCCCGTGCGCTCGAAGAACCGGAACGCGCGCGGGTTGGACCCGTGCTCGTGGCCGAACGCGCAGTGGTAGCGCGGGTCGCGCGGCGGGTGCCAGGTCGGCCAGCTGCGCCCGCCCCGCTCGACCGTGTAGCGGTCGTGCACCCACTTGGCGCAGATCGGTGTGCCGTCGGGCGCGGGCGCCTGGGTGTGGTCGACGGGGTCGGCGGCCTGGGCGGCGGGCGCGGCGACAAGCAGCACGACGAGGATGGCGAGGCGGGCCAACATCGGCGATACAGGGTGGCAGGCCGGGACCGCCTGGAGGCCCCGGCGACCAATGGTGGCGGGCCTGGACCGCCTGGCGCCCCGCCGGCCGGCAGACGCACGGCTATGCACGGCATACGCGCGAAGAATGCGTTCGTCCGCGGCCGGGGCCCTTACGGCCCGGCGACGTACGCGCGCACGGCCTCGGCCGTCGCCTCGTCCGCCGGGAAGAGCGACTCGATCGAGAGCTCGCTGGCGGTCACCTCGACCGCCGTGCCGAACGTGGCGACGGTGCTGATGAAGGACAGCTCCCCCACCTCGGTGCTCACCCGCAGCGGCACCGCGATGTCCGGCTCGCCCGACCCGCCGGTCACGCGCTTCCGACCCGGATAGCCGCGCACCTCCTCGAGCAGGGTGGTCAGCGCCGGCTCGCCCGTCAGCGCGATCTGCCGCTCGAGGCGGTCGAGCAGGTGTCCGCGCCACTCGGGCAGGTTGGCGATGCGCGGCGCCACGCCGTCCGGGTGCAGGCTCAAGCGCAGGACGTTGACCGGCGCCTCGAGCAGCTCGGGCGTCACCCCGGCCGTCAGGAGCGCCACGGCGCGGTTGGCGCCGAGCATCTCCCACGCGCGGTCGATCACCACCGCCGGGTAGGGGTCGTGGCCGGTGAGGATCAGGTCGATCGCGCGGCGCACCGGCGCCATCTCGGGGTCATCGAGCGCGTGCTGTTCGAAGACGGGGGCGTGCCCGGCCGCCCGCAGCAGCTGGTTGCGATTGCGCAGCGGCACGTCGAGCTGATCGGCGAGCTGGAGGACCATGTCGGCGCTCGGGCGCGAGCGACCCGTCTCCACGAAGCTCAGGTGGCGGGCCGACACGCCGGCCTCGAGCGCGAGGTCCAGCTGGCTGAGGCGGCGTCGCCTGCGCCAGTCACGCAAGAGCGCTCCAACGCTCGGGGGCGCTCCGGCGGTGGCCATGCGTCGACCATAGCGCCGGGGTCTGCGAGCTAGGGCGTGATCGCGACCATGCGCTCGATCGGAAGCCGGGCCCGCTCGGCGAGCTGCGGGTCCACCCGCACCTGAGGCTTCAGGTCGCGCAGGGCGTCGTGGAGCTTCGGCAGCGTGATCATCTTCATGTACCGGCACGCCGCCGCGCGGTTGGCGGGGATGAAGGACTTGCCCGGGTTCTCCTTGGCCAGCGGATGCAGCATGCCGGTCTCGGTCGCCACGATGAAGGTGTCGGCGGCGGACTCGCGCGCGAAGTCGAGCATCCCGCCGGTGGACAGCATGTGGGTGCGCTCCGCGTCGACGTCGCCGGCGGCCACGTACTCCATCACCTGCGTGGTGCAGCCACACTCGGGGTGGATCATGAACTCGGCGCTGGGATGGGCGTCGCGCACGGCGGTGATGTCAGCCGGACGGATGCCGGCGTGCACGTGGCACTCGCCGTCCCAGACGTGCATGCGCCTGCCCGTGACCCGCTCGACGTAGGCACCCAGCCACATGTCGGGGCCGAACAGGATCTCCACGTCGTCGCCGTGCTCGCGCCGGATGTGCTCGACGACCCGGACCGCGTTCGATGACGTGCAGCAGTAGTCCGTCTCGGCCTTCACCTCGGCGGTGGTGTTGACGTACATGACGACGATCGCGCCGGGGTGCTTGGCCTTCCAGGCGCGCAGCAGGTCGGCGGTGATCGAGTCGGCGAGGGAGCAGCCGGCGTCGAGGTCGGGCAGCAGCACGGTCTTGTCGGGGCTCAGGATCGAGGCGGTCTCGGCCATGAAGTGGACGCCGCAGAAGGCGATCACGTCCGCGTCGGTCGCGGCCGCCTGGCGCGCGAGGCCGAGCGAGTCCCCCACGAAGTCGGCCACGTCCTGGATCTCCGGCACCTCGTAGTTGTGGGCGAGGATCACGGCGTTGCGCTCCTCGGCCAGGGAGCGCACCTCGGCTTGCAGGCGGGCGATCTGCTCGGAATCGAGGACTGGCTCGGCGGCCGGCGACAGGGTGGGCAGCTCGATCGGCTTCATGCAATCCTCGCTTGCGTCAGTGACACGGACCGGTTTTTGACCTATGATCGAAAACCGATGCGCCCGAAGGATACCACGGTCTCCGACTCTCAGGCGAAAACCCACCGGGGCGCGGAGCCATCCCCCACGCACGTCACGCTCGCCGTCGTCCTCCAAGTGCGCGAGGGCGAGCTGAGCGTTCTGCTCTGGCAGCGGGCGCGGGAGCCGTTCAGCGGTGCCTGGTCGCTGCCGGGTGGCTATCTCGGGTCGGAGCACACGCTCGAGCGCTCGATCCGCACGCACCTCGCCCACAAGGTCGACGTCGCGGAGCTGTCGTGGCTGGAGCAGCTGGAGACGCTGAGCGAGCCGGATCGCCATCCCGACGAGTGGCAGCTGGCCACCGCGTACCTCGGGCTGGTGCCGCTGGGGCTCGACCCGGCCCTGCCCGAGGACAGCGCGTGGCACTCGATCGAGCAGCTGCCGGACCTGGCCTTCGACCACGAGGCGATCGTGCTCGCCGGGCGCGAGCGGCTGCGCGCCAAGCTCTCCTACACGAACATCGGCTTCGCCCTGGCCCCCAAGCACTTCTCGATCTCCGAGCTGAGCGCGATCTACACGGCCGCGCTCGGCTACGCGGTCGACCCGACCAACCTGCGCCGCGTGCTAGAGCGACGCGGCCTCCTGGAGGCCACCGGCGAGCGCCGGGCCCCGGGACGCGAGGGCGGGCGGCCGGCGGCGGTCTACCGCTTCGCGTCGCACGACCTGGCGGTCACCGACCCGTTCGCGGTGCTGCGACCGCCGCGAGAGACGTAGGCGAAGCGCGGCGGGAAAGGGCGGCGGCGAAGCCGATCTTCCCGGGCCCTGGGGGCGCGAGCCCCAAGATGGCTCTCACTCCAGCGGCTCGAGCAGCAGGCTCACGTCGAGCGCCGGCGCCGAGTGCGTCAGCGCTCCCACGCTGATGTAGTCCACGCCGGTCTCGGCCACCGCGCGCACCGTCTCCAGCGTGATCCCTCCGGACGCCTCCAGCTCGGCTCGCCCGGCGGCCAGCTTCACCGCGCTGCGCAGCTCGTCGGTCGTCATGTTGTCCAGCAGCAGCCGCGGCACGCCGGCATCCAGGGCGCCGACCACCTCCTCCAGCGTCGCGCACTCGACCTCCACGGCGACCCCCGGAGGCGCCGCCTCCAGGGCCAGGCGCGCGGCCACCGCCACGCCCCCCGCCAGCGCCGAGTGGTTCTCCTTGACGAGGATCGCGTCGAACAGGCCGCCGCGGTGACTCACGCCGCCGCCGACCCGCACCGCCTCCTTCTCCAGCACCCGCAGCCCGGGCGTGGTCTTGCGCGTGTCGAGGATGCGGGTGCCGGTCCCGGCGACCGCGTCGACGTAGCGCGCCGTCATCGTCGCGATGCCCGACAGGCGGCCGAGGAAGTTCAGCGCCACCCGCTCCGCCGCGAGGATCGAGCCCGCGGTGCCGGCCAGCTCCGCCAGCAGGCCGCCTTCGCTCCACTCCCCCTCGTTGGCGTGCGCGTGCCAGCGCAGCTCCGGGTCGACGCGCTCGAACACCTTCTCGGCCACCCGTAGGCCCGCCGGCGCGCCGGGCGCCTTCTGCTCGATGCGCGCCCGCGCTCGCGCGCCGGGCTCCACCACCGCGGCCGTTGTCAGGTCCCCCTCGCCGACATCCTCGGCGAGGGCGCGATCGATCAGCTCGAGCATCAGGCGGACGCCGGCTCGCGCTCGCGTGGAATGCCGGCCGCGGCGTAGGCGTCGAGCTCGTCGAGCGTCTCGCGTTCGAGCAGCGCGTCCGCCAGCGAGTCCAGCCGCTCCCGATTATCGGTCAACAGGCGCCGAACCTGGTCCAGCTCGTCGTCCACGATGCGGCGCACCTCGGCGTCGATCAGCTCCTTGGTGGCCTCGGAGACGGGCTCGGCGCCGGGCAGCAGCGGTCCCTGACCGTCGCGCGGGGCGACCGCGAGGAAGCCGACCTTCTGGCTCATGCCCCAGCGCTCGACCATCCCGCGCGCGAGGCCGGTGACCTGCTGGATGTCGGACTCGGCCCCCGTGGTCGGCTCCTCGTAGACGATCTCCTCCGCCGCGCGCCCCCCGCACGACACCCGTATCTTCGCTCGCAGCTCCTCCTCGGAGTAGTTGAAGCGGTCGTCCTCGGGGGTCGACACGGTCACGCCCAGCGCCTGCCCGCGCGGGATGATCGAGACCTTGCGCACGGGATCCGCCCCGGGCGTGAGCATGCCGGCGATCGCGTGGCCGCCCTCGTGGTAGGCGATCCGGCGGCGGTCCGCCTCGCTCAGGACCAGCTTGCGGGCGGCGCCGAGCATGATCTGCTCCAGCGCGTCGGTGAAGTCGGACTGGTGGACCCTGTCGTGGCCGCGCTTGGCGGCGAGCAGCGCCGCCTCGTTGACGAGGTTGGCCAGCTCCGCGCCGACCATGCCGGGGGTGGACTGGGCGATCTGCGCGAGGTTCACCTCGTCAGCGAGCGGCACCGAGCGCGTGTGCACACGCAGGATCTGCTCGCGGCCGGCGCTGTCCGGCGCCTGCACGAAGACGCGGCGGTCGAAGCGCCCGGGGCGCAGCAGCGCCGGATCGAGCACGTCGGGCCGGTTCGTCGCGCCGAGCACCACCACTCCCACCGCGGGGTCGAAGCCGTCCATCTCGGTGAGGATCTGGTTGAGCGTCTGCTCGCGCTCGTCGTGGCCGCCCAGCACGCCGCCGGCGCCACCGCGGGCGCGCCCGATCGCGTCGAGCTCGTCTATGAAGATGATCGCCGGAGCGGCCTCCTCGGCCTGCTTGAACAGGTCGCGCACGCGCGAGGCGCCCACGCCCACGATCGCCTCGATGAACTCGGAGGCCGACGCCGAGAAGAACGGCACGCCGGCCTCCCCGGCGACCGCACGGGCGAGCAGCGTCTTGCCGGTGCCGGGCGGGCCGGCGAGCAGAACGCCGCGCGGGATGCGGGCGCCCAGCTTGAGGTACTTCTGCGGGTTCTTGAGGAAGTCGACGACCTCGACGAGCTGCTCCTTGGCCTCCTCGATGCCGGCGACGTCGTCGAACGTGACCGTCTGGGTCTCGGCTTCGACCCGCTTGGCGCGCGAGCGGCCGAACTGGCCGAGCACGCCACCGCCGCCGGCGCCACCACCCGCCGCGCGGCGCATCAGGAACACGAACAGCGCAACGAGCAGGATCGTGGGCCCGAACGAGAACAGGATCGTCTCGAGCAGCGAGCGGCTGCTGGGCGACTCGGCGTTGATGACCACGTTCTTCTCTGCCAGCAGGTTCGAGAGCTGGTTGTCGTTGGCAAAGGTGGGAATCTCGGTCTCGAACGCCTTCGCCGTGTCGCCCTTGTACTTGACCTCCTTCTTGAACTTGCCCTGGATCGTCTCGGCCTTCGCGGAGATCTCCGAGACGTTGCCGTTCTGGACCTGCGCGATGAAGGTGGGCCTGTATGGGACCTTGATCCGCTTCTCGGCCGGCGCGAAGACCGCGACGATGACCCAGTTGAGGACGAACAGGGCGATGAGAATCGTGACGAAGCGCCGCCCGCTCCAGGGAATCATCGGCGGCTTACGGGGCGCGCGATCGGCGCGGACGTCGCCGGGCTTTGGCCCACGCGGAGGGCGTGCTGTGGGCGGAGCGGGCGGTCGCGCCTCTTCGGCCATCCGCTAACTGTAGATAGGTCAGTCGCCGCAGCGCCTATCGTTCCTCGGCGTGAGGCAGCAACTTCGCCCCCTTTTCGACCAGATCGTGATCAAGGAGCTCGAGCCCGATCGGGTGCGGCAATCCGGTCTGCTGCTGCCGCCCGGGGAGCACCAGACGCCGCCCCAGCACGGGATCGTGCTGGCCGTGGGCCCGGGGCTCGACTGGTGGGGCAGTGTGGGCGTGAAGATGCCCGTCGTGCCGGGCGACCACGTGGTCTTCCCCGCCTCAGCCGGCGTCTGGGTGGAGGTCGAGGAGGAGCGCCTGCTGGTGTGCCGGGTGGGCCAGCTGCTGGGCGTGCTCGAAGAGGTCGCGGGACGCGGCGCCGACTCGCTGCGCGCCCTGGAGGAAGAGGACTCCTAGGCGTTCACCAGCCGACGGGTGTCCGCGGAAGCGACTCCAGCAGAAAGCTAAGACCTTCATGCTCAACCCCCAGCTCGCTTGGTACGTCGCAGGTCCGCTGCTCGGGCTGTGCGTCATCGCGGTCCGTCTGCTCTTCAACGCCCGTCTCGGGGTGACCGGCGGCTACTCCGCGATCGTGGATCGGCTGCGCGTCGGCAAGCTGAGCTTCGACTGGCGCGGCTGGTTCGTGATCGGGGTCCTGCTCGGGGGAACCGTGTTCGCGCTCGCCGCCGGTGGACCGGACTTCCACGGCTACGGCTGGCTCACCGAGAGCTTGGATCACGCCCTCGTCGGCCCCGTGCTGCTCGTGTCCGGCGTGCTGGTCGGCTACGGCGCCAAGCTCGCCGGCGGCTGCACATCCGGGAACGGGCTGAGCGGCACGTCGATGCTGTCACCCGCGAGCCTGGCCGCGACCGCCACGTTCTTCGCCACCGCGATCGCCGTGAGCTTCGTGACCGAGGCGGTGTTCTAGATGCGCCCGCGGCTCGCCGGCCTCGGCATCGGGCTCGTGTTCGGCATCGTGCTGTCCTGGAGCGGCATGACCAGCCCGGAGGTGATCCGCTCCGCGCTGCTGTTCGAGGACTCCTACCTGTTCCTCTTCTTCGCTTCGGCCGTGGCGACCGCGGCGATCGGCCTGCAGCTGTTGCGCCGCGAGCGCCGGGTCAGCTGGACGACCGAGCGCCCTGCCCGCCGCCACATCGCCGGGAGCCTGGTGTTCGGCATCGGCTGGGGCGTGTCCGACGCCTGCCCGGGGCCGATCGCCACGCAGATCGGCCAGGGCATCGGGTGGGGGCTCTGGACGCTCGCCGGCGTCGCGCTCGGCGTGTACCTGTTCCTGCGCCGCAGCGAGGACACGGAGCCGGCCACCGATCCCGCTCCGGCCCCCGCGGGCCAGCTGGCGCCCAGCGCCTGAGCTAGCGCGCTTCGCGGTGACCAGAACGGTCTGCTTCGTCTCTGTGGAGCCGGCCTTCGTCCGGGAATAGGCGAATCGCTAGGCCCCGGCGCCGTCGCCCGCCCGCCGCAGCAGCTCGGCGCGTACGAACTGGTCCAGGTCGCCGTCGAGCACTCCCTGGGCGTTGCCGGCTTCCACGTTCGTGCGGTGGTCCTTGACCATCGTGTACGGGTGCAGCACGTAGCTGCGGATCTGCGAGCCCCAGGCCACGTCCTGCGCCTCGCCCCGCTCCTTCGCGATCTCCTCCTCGCGCCTGCGCTGCTCGGCCTCGATCAGCTTCGCGCGCAGCATCTTCATCGCGGTGTCCTTGTTGGCCGACTGCGAGCGCTCGTTCTGGCACTGCACCACGATGCCGCTCGGCCGGTGCGTGATGCGCACCGCCGAATCGGTCTTGTTCACGTGCTGTCCGCCGGCGCCGCTGGCGCGGTAGGTGTCGATCTGGATGTCGTCCGGGTCTATCTCCACGTCCACGGCGTCCTCCACGAACGGCGCCACCTCCACGCCGGCGAAGGCGGTGTGGCGGCGCGACTGCGCGTCGAACGGCGAGATCCGCACCAGCCGGTGCACGCCCTTCTCCGCCGAGAACAGGCCGTAGGCGTTCTCCCCGCTCGCGACGAAGGTGGCGGACTTGATCCCCGCCTCCTCCCCTGCCGACGCCTCCTTTAGCTCCACCTTCATGCCACGCCGCTCGGCCCAGCGCATCTCCATGCGCAGCAGCATCTCGGCCCAGTCCTGCGAGTCGGTTCCGCCCGCGCCGGCGTTGACGGTGACGACCGCGTCGCCGCCGTCGTACTGGCCGCTGAACAGGCGCGCCTCCTCCAGCTCGGCCAGGCGCGACTCGATCGACGTGAGCTGCTCCTCGAGCTCGGCCGCGATCGATTCGTCCTCGGCGGCCATCTCCTCGAGCGTCTCCAGGTCCCCGACGTCCCGCTCGAGCGAGCGGTAGGACTCGAGCCGCCGGGACGCCGTGGAGTGCTCGGCCGACACCGAAGTGGCCCGCTCCTGGTCGTCCCAGAAGCCGGGCACCGACATCTGCTCCTCCAGGGAGCCGACGCGTTCCTCTAGGGCAGCTGGGTCAAAGATAGTCCGCGAGCAGCCTCAGCTGGCCGCGGAGGCCACTGGCGTCGCTATGCGCCATGGCCGAAGGCGCGGTCCGATGCGGACGCGCGGATGAGGCCATGGCGCTTAGGCGCCATGGCACTTCTTGAACTTCTTGCCGGAGCCGCACCAGCATGGGTCATTGCGGCCGATCTTCTCGTTCTCGTCGAGCCTGCGCGTCTCCACGACCGGGAGCGGGCTGATCAGCTCCTCGTCCTCCCCCTCGACGGCCACAGCGCCGCCCGCCGCCGCCGCGATCGCCTCGCGGCCCTGGACGGAATGGCCGCCCGCGTAGTTGAGGCTGGCCGTGGACGTGGTGTTCTGGCCGGCGCCCCAGCGCGGCGCCGCCGGCTGCTCGGGCTCGACCGCCACCTCGACGTTGAAGATGTAGCGCGCGAACTCGTCCCAGATGTTGTTCATGAGCTCCGTGAACATCTCGAAGCCCTCGTTCTTGTAGGCCACGAGCGGGTCGATCTGCGCGAACCCGCGCAGGTGGATGCCCTCGCGCAGGTAGTCCATGTCGTGCAGGTGCTCGCGCCAGCGGTTGTCGATGATCTGGAGCAGCATGTACCGCTCGAGGGCGCGCATCAACTCGTCGCCGAGCTCCTGCTCGCGCTCGTTGTAGGCGTCGACGACGTCCTCGCGCAGCTTGTCGACCAGCGCCTCGCGGCCCTCGCCCTCGGCGATGTCGTCGAGGTCGTACGAGCTCGGGTAGATCTGCTCGAGCTGGGTGAACAGGGCGTCGAGGTCCCAGTCGTCCTGGTACTCGCCGGCCATGTACACGCCGCAGAGCCGCTCGACCGCGTCCGCGATCTGGGTGCGCGCCACGTCCGACATGTCCTCGCCCTCGAGGATGCGGTCGCGGTACTCGTAGATGATCTCGCGCTGCTGGTTCATCACGTCGTCGTACTCGAGGACGCGCTTGCGCTGCAGGAAGTTCTGGTCCTCGACCTTCTTCTGGGCGCCTTCGATCTGCTTGGTGAGCATCTTGTGCTCGATCGGCAGCTCGTTGCCGTCCTCATCCGCCTGGGCCAGGAACTTGTTGTCGAGGATGCGGTAGATGCGGTCGCCGGCGAACAGGCGCACGAGGTCGTCCTCGGCGGACAGGTAGAAGCGCGACTCGCCCGGGTCACCCTGGCGGCCGGAGCGCCCGCGCAGCTGGTTGTCGATCCGGCGCGACTCGTGGCGCTCGGTGCCGAGGATGAACAGCCCGCCGGCCTCCATGACCCGCTCGCGGTCCTCCACGACCTGGGCCTCCATCTGCGCGAACAGCTCGTCCCAGGCCTGGTCCCACTCATCGGTCCCGGGCTGGAGGCCGCGCTTGACCAGTTCGAGCTGGGTGAGGTGCTCCTCGTTGCCGCCGAGCTTGATGTCCACGCCACGGCCGGCCATGTTGGTGGCGATCGTGACCGCGCCGGGGGCGCCCGCCTCGGCGATGATCTCGCCCTCGCGCTCGGCGTGCTCGGGCTTCGCGTTCAGCACCGTGTGCTTGATGCCGCGCCTGGCGAGCTCGGCCGACAGCAGCTCGGAGACCTCGACGGAGATCGTGCCCACCAGCACCGGCTGGCCGGTCTTGGTGCGGTCCTCGATCTCCTTCGCGACGGCGGCCCACTTGCCGTCCTTGGTCTTGTAGATCTGGTCGTTGTTGTCCTTGCGGACCATGGGCCGGTTGGTGGGGATCTCCACGACCTGGAGCTCGTAGATCTTCATGAACTCGGTGGCCTCGGTCAGGGCCGTACCGGTCATGCCCGAGAGCTTCTCGTACCGGCGGAAGTAGTTCTGGTAGGTGATCGTGGCGACCGTCTGGTTCTCCTCCTGGATCGCCACGCCCTCCTTGGCCTCGACGGCCTGGTGCAGTCCCTCGGACCAGCGGCGGCCCTCCAGGATGCGGCCGGTGAACTCGTCGATGATCTTCACCTGGCCGTCGATGACGGCGTAGTCGACGTCGCGCCTGTAGAGCGACTCGGCCTTGAGCGCCTGCTGCAGGTGGTTGACCAGGTGGCCGGACTCGGCGTTGTAGAGGTTGTCGATGCCGAGGAACTTCTCCGCCTTCGCGACGCCCTTCTCGCTCACCGCGACCGTCTTGTGCTTCTCCTCGGGCTCGAAGTCGTACTCGGCCTCCCACTCCTTCGACTTCGTCTCGAGGCCCTCCGGCTTCTTGCCGGGCTCCATGATCTTGGCGAGCTGGGCGAACTTGTAATAGAGGTCGGCGGCCTGCTCCGGCTGGCCCGAGATGATCAGCGGCGTGCGGGCCTCGTCGATGAGGATGTTGTCGACCTCGTCGACGATCGCGTAGCCGTGCCCGCGCTGGGACTTGTTCTCGATCGCCTCGGCGAGGTTGTCGCGCAGGTAGTCGAAGCCGAACTCGGAGTTGGTGCCGTAGACGACGTCGCGGGAGTAGGCCTCCTGCTTGTCGACGTCGGTCATGCCCGACTGAATCACGCCGACCGTCACGCCGAGCAGGTCGTAGATGGGCTTCATCCAGTTGGCGTCACGCCGGGCGAGGTAGTCGTTGACCGTGACCAGGTGCACGCCCCCGCCGCGGGCGGCATGGCCGTTCTCGTCGCGCGAGGCGAGCCCGTTGAGCACGATCGGCAGGGTGGCGGTGAGCGTCTTGCCCTCACCGGTCTTCATCTCGGCGATCGAACCGTCGTGGAGGACCATGCCGCCGATCAGCTGGACGTCGTAGTGACGCTGCCCGAGCGCGCGCTTGCCGGCCTCGCGCGTGAGGGCGAAGGCCTCGAACAGGAGGTCGTCGAGCGGCTCGCCCGCGAGGTGCCGCTCGCGCAGCGCCTCGTAGCGGGCGCGCAGCTCGTCGTCCGACTCGAGCTCCAGTTCGGGCTCGAAATCGTTGATGCGGGCGACGTTCTTCTCGAAAGCCTTGAACTTCTTGGACTCGCCGACCCGCAGGGCGCGGTCGAGAATGGTCATCAGAGCTACGGTAGCAACGCGACCGGGGGCCGCAGTCGCCGGCGAAGGGGTGTTCGGACGCCCAGCGGAGCCGGGCGCTCACGCACTACGCGGCGTGCTGCTGGGCCACCTTGTGCGCCTCGCGGCGGCCCCGGCGCTTGTCGCGGTGCTTCTTCACCTGGCGACCGAGATCTTCGGCGACCAGGTTGATGGAGTGGCCCATGTCCGTGGAGGCCTTGCGAGACCGCAACGTGACGCCCTTCAGGTGCAGTGTCGCCACCGCGACCTGCGACTCGCGGATGGCCGGGTTGCGCTCCTCGCTCAACTCGACCTCGAGCTCCGCGAGCGGCGAGATCTGTCGCGCCACCTTCTGGAGCTTCTTCTCCACGCGGGAGCGAAGCTCGTCGTCGATGGTGGCGCCAGCACGACCCTTGACCTGAATGCGCATCTGCCCTCCTTGGGAAGTCGCCGTCCCAGCGATGGTACAACCCGGTCCCCGGGTATCGCCCAGCCATCAGCGTCCTGCCGTCCGCGCGAAAGCGAGCGCTCTCAGCCGGGTGGCGCCCGCCGCGCGGAGGGCGGCCGCGCAGGCCGCCAGGGTGGCGCCGGTTGTCACGACGTCGTCCACGAGCACCGCGCTGGCGGGCACCGGGCCGGTGGCCTCGATCGACCCGGCGGCGAGGCCGTGCAGGCGGGCCGTGCGGCCGCGGCCGACTTGACGCTGGTCGGGCCCCGCGCGTGTGAGGCAGTCGGCGAGCGGCGGGACTGCGCCGAACGGCGGGGCTGCGCCGAGCGGTCGGTCCGCGCCGAGCGGCGGGGCTGCGCCGAACCGCGGGTCCGCGCCGAACGGCGGCTCCGCGCCGAGCGGCCGGTCCGCGCGAAGCCACAGGTCCGCGCGCGCGGCGATCGCCTCCGCGATCAGCGCCGCCTGGTTGAACGGTCGCGTGCGGCGGCGGGCCGGGTGGAGCGGCACCGGCACGAGGGTGCCGGCGAGCATCGTGGGCGGGGCGTTCGCGAGGATCAGCGCCGCCATCTCTCGCGCGACTCGCCTCGCGCCGTGGAACTTGAGCGCCTTGACGAGGTCGCCCGCGGGGCCGTCGTAGGCGACCGGCGCCCAGACCTGCAGGCCGCGCAGCGTCACCGGCTCCGGGCCGAGGAAGCGCAGCGAGCGCCGGCAGGGGCGACACAGCGGGCTGCCGCGGGCCGCGGGCGCGCGGCAGGACCAGCAGAGCGGTGGGGCGAGGAGTTCGAGGAGCACCAGAGCAGCTTTGCGCGGGGCGTGTAACACGTGGCCACCGCATTGCGACAATTCGGTTCGTGTTGAGTGAAGCCTCGGGCCATCCGCAGCTGCACTGGCTCCCGGACCCGCTGGTCCTCGTGCCGCTGGCCCTGTTCGCCGGCATCTACGCCTGGCGCTTCGCCGAGGTGCGCAGGGAGCTGCGCGTACGCGGGGCGTCGCCGGGCAAGCGCGGCGCCGGGGCGCTCCAGGCGCTGGCCTTCGCGGGCGGCATGCTGGCGCTCCTGGCGGCGCTCGTCTCGCCGCTGGACGGCCTCGGCGACACCTACCTCTTCTCCGCGCACATGGTCCAGCACGTGCTGATCGGCGACGTTGCCCCCCTGCTGATCCTGCTCGGCCTCTCGCGCGTGATCATGCGCCCGGCCACCCGGCGGCTGACCCGGCTGGAGCACCGCCTCGGCCGGTTGGCGAGCCCGGCGACCGGGATCGGCGCGTGGCTCGTGCTGATGTACCTCTGGCACATCCCGGCCCTGTACGACGCCGCCGTGGAGCACCCGCTGGTGCACCTGCTCGAGCACGTCTCGTTCTTCACCGCCGGCGTGGCGCTCTGGTGGCCGCTGATCCAGCCGGTGCCGATGCGCCGGCGCCTGACCGGCCTGCAGCCGATCGCCTACATCGGCACCGCGAAGGCGGGCCTGGCCGCGCTGGGCATCTTCCTGACCTGGAGCACGACGGCCATCTACCCCTACTACGAGACGACCCCCCGTATCTGGGGCCTCAACCCCGTCCAGGACCAGAACGTGGCCGGGGTGATCATGATGGTCGAGCAGTCGCTGACGCTGGCGCTGGTGCTGGTCGCGCTGTTCATCCGAATGCTGAGCCAGAGCGAGACCGAGCAGCTGCGCCGCGAGCGACTCGAGGACCGCCAGGCGGAGGTGGCGGGCGGCGCCTGAGCGGGGGCTGAGGGACAGCCGGGCGCGGCGGCCCAAAGGCCGCTCAGCCCTCGAGCACCGCGCCGTCGGGAACCGCCAGCGGCCCGGACAGCCGCACCACGCCCTTTACCGTCACCGAGCGGCCGAACGAGACGTCGCCCTCGACCTCCAGCCGCCGGCACTCCCGGAGCGACGGCGGACCGGAGGCGAAGCGAGCGTCGAAGTCGCGAATCAGCTTGTAGTACTCCGAGTCCAGCTTCACCACCGGGATCGCCTCCCCGGCCGGCCTCACCGTCCAGTCGTCCGCCAGCTCGAACGCGTCCGAGCGCACCACCAGCAGCTGGTCCGTCGTCTTCACCGGCGCGAACCGCGTTCGGGGCACCCGCAGCGCCGCCGCGCCTTCGAAGACTCCGATCGCCGCCCCCATCGCGGTCTCGAGCTGCAGCACCTCCGGCGACGACGGGTCGGTCGGGTCCACCGTCTTGCGGTTCACGATCATCGGCAGACCCAGCACGCCGTCGCGCTGCTCGAGCGCCCGCTCCAGCGCCCGCAGGTCCAGCCAGATGTTGTTGGCGTTGAAGAAGCGGTGGCGCTCGATGTCCTCGAACGCCGGCAGGTCCTCCTCGGTCGTCTGCGCCGTCTCGCGCAGCACCAGCCCGCCGTCCTCGCGCCGACGCGCCAGGTGCCCGCCCTTGCGGTCGGACTCCGTGCGATCGGTCGACTCCGACAGGAACGGCAGCCCCTCCGCCGCGAACCAGGACAGGATGCGCGGGTCGAGCACCGCCCCGAGGTTGTCCGAGTTCGACAGGAACAGGTAGCGGTAGCCCCGCTCCAGCAGCTCGCCGAGCATGCCCGACGTGGCCAGCGACGTGTACACGTCGCCGTGGCCCGGGGGCGCCCACTCGAGCGAGGGGTCCGCCGGCCACTCGACCGGCTCGAGATCGTCCGCGCGCAGCTTGGGCACCTTGCCCTGCACGAAGTCGAGCGGCAGGTCGTCGACCGCCAGCTCGGGGTAGCGCTCCAGCGCGGCAAGGGTGTCGTCCCGGGTCGCGAAGCTGTTCATCAGCAGCAGCGGCACGCGCGCGCCGTGGCGCTCGCGCAGGTCCAGCACCTGCCGGACGATCACGTCCAGGAACGACAGCCCGTCCTTCACCTCGATCAGCGACTTGGCGCGGGTCATGCCCATGCTCGTGCCGAGCCCGCCGTTGAGCTTCAGCACCACGACCTGGTCGAGCGCGGCTCCGTCCCCCTCCGGCAGCTCGGAAGCATCGGGCAGCTCCGTCAGCGGCTCGATCTCCGACTCGCGGATCACCCCCTGCTCGCCAGAGCGCAGCAGCTGCTCGTAGTGCGCGAAGGTCTCGATCGCGATCTCGGGCAGTCCCTCCGCCCTCATCTTGTCCACGGCCGCGGTCACGGCCCGGGATCCTACGAACCCGGCGACCTAACGGGGGCGGGCGCGCCGGCCCCCGTAGGCGATGCCGGCCGAGGCGAGCAGCGCCAGGAAGAGGCCGGAGCCGCGGCTGGCGTTGGCGTGGTCGCCCTGAACCAGGTGGATGTCCGGGATCGGCATGTCGACCGTCCGGAACAGCACCAGCAGCAGGGCGAGACCGCCGAGCAGCATCGCCAGCCGGTCGCCGCGGAAGCTGCCGGGCACGGACGGCGCGACTATCGCTACGACGGCGACCACGAACAGCAGGGTGCTGACCACGGGCATGATCGCCCAGGCGGTCCACGTCTGGGTGATCAGGGCCCCGGCGATGTCGGTGTCACGGGAGTACCAGGGCAGGAAGAGCGCGACCAGGAGGAGCACCCCGCCCGCGGGGGCGATCAGCGCGCCGGCGCGAGGCGAGCTGCGCTCGGCGCCTCGAGTGTGCGCGCTCGACTCGATGCTTTCGACTGTAGGCCGTCAGGCGGCGGCAACCGCGGTGCCCGACGGGAGCTCGAAGCCGGTCGCCACCTCTTGGAGGATGCCGAGCATCGCCTCGGTCGCCGGCGAGCGGTAGCGGCCGGCGAGCGTCGCCGCGCCGATCTTGCGCGCGGGGGCCGCCTTGCCGAGCGAGCGCACCACGATGTCCTCGCGCATGTTCGCCAGAGCGAGGCTCGGCAGCAGGGACACGCCCATCCCGGACGCGACCAGCCCCTGGACGACGTTGTAGTCGTCCGACTGGTAGCCGACCTTCGGCTCGAAGCCCGCCGACCGGCAGGCCGCCTTCTGGAGGCGGCTGCAGGCGTTGCGCGGGTCGCCCTCCTGGATCCACGTCTCGTCGGCCACGTCCTGGAGCCGCACGCGCGGCTTGTGGGCGAGCGGGTGCCCGAGCGGGAGCGCCAGGTACATCGGGTCCTCGACGAGCGGGTGCAGCTCGATCCCGCCGTAGAGCCGTTCGCGCTCCTGCTCGGTGAGACCGTGGAACTGGAACACGACAGCCACCTCCAGCTCTGCGGCGCGCAGCATCTGGAGGGCGTCCTCGGGCTCGGTGTCGGAGAAGGTGAGCTCGACATCGGGATGGCGCTCGGTGAAGCGGGCGAGCGCAGGCGGTAGCAGCGAGGCGCTCGCGGTGGAGAAGGACGCGAGGCGCACCCGTCCCCCGCGCACGCCGGCAATGGCGTCCAGCTCGGCCTCGGCGGCGGCCAGCCGGGCGAGCACGACCTGGGCGTGGTCGACCAGCGCCCTGCCCGCATCGGTGAGGTGCACGCCGCGGCTGGTGCGGTCGACGAGCGTGGTGCCCGCGCTCCTCTCGAGCGCGGCGATCTGCTGGGAGATCGCGGGCTGCGTGTAGGACAGCGCCTCGGCCGCGGCGGAGAAGGAGCCGTACTCGGAGACCGCCTTGAGCACCCTCAACTGCTTGACGTCGAGCATAACCGCAGCTTATCGAAGCCAGCAGAAGTCCGAATTTGAACTTATGGACTCTGGGGCCGATCATCTATCCCATGACCGAGACGACACTCACCATCCGCCCCGCTGATCTGGCCGACCTCCACGCACTGGACCGCCTAGCCGGACTCGACAGCGCCTCCCCACCGACCGGCGACATGCTCGTGGCCGAGGTCGGCGGCGAGCTGTGGGCCGCCCTCGAGATCGACACCGGCACCGCGATCGCCGACCCGTTCCGCCCGAGCGGCGAGCTGGTCGACCTGCTGCGCCTGCACGCACGCGGCACGCGGCCCGAGCCGCGGCGCGCCCTCGAGCGGCTGCTGCCGCGCGCGGCCTAGCGTGTGGGCCCTAGTTCGGGTGATATTTGCCCGAACCAGGGCCCACGCTCAGCCCCAGGAGCTGAGGTAGTCGAGCTGCTCCGGCGTTAGCGCGTCGATCTCCACGCCGAGCGACTCCAGCTTCAGGCGCGCGATCTCCTCGTCGATCTCCTTGGGCACGTCGAGCACCCGGTGCTCCAGCGTCTCCCCGTTCACGACCAGGTGCTCCACGGCCAGGGCGAGGTTCGCGAAGCTCATGTCCATCACGCCCGCCGGGTGCCCCTCACCCGCCGCCAGGTTCACCACGCGGCCCTGGGCGAGCAGGTTGAGCACCCGCCCGCCGAGGTCGTACTGCTCCACCAGCGGCAGCACCTGGCGGACCCCGTCGGTCGCGAGCTCGCGCAGCGCGTCGAGGTCGATCTCCACGTCGAAGTGCCCGGCGTTGGCGAGCACCGCCCCGTCCTTCATCCGCTCCAGGTGCTCGCGCCGCAGCGCGCCGCGCGAGCCGGTCACCGTCATGAACAGGTCGCCGCGCTCCGCCGCCTCAAGCGCCGTCATCACCTCGTAGCCGTCCATGCGCGCCTCGAGCGCGCGCAGCGGATCGACCTCGCACACGATCACGCCCGCCCCCGCGCCGCGGGCGCGCTGGGCGATGCCCCTGCCGGTCGCGCCGTAACCGAGCAGCACCAGCGTGCGACCTGCCAGCAGCAGGTTGGTCGCCCGCAGGATGCCGTCGAGCGCCGACTGGCCGGTGCCGTAGCGGTCGTTGAAGGTGCGCTCCGTGCGCGACTCGTTCACGGCCATCACGGGGCAGGTGAGCTTCCCGTCCTGCTCCAGCCGCCTCAGCCGCAGCAGCCCCGTGCGCGTCTCCTCGGCGCCGCCCTTCACGGGCCGCTCCCAGCGGTGCAAGAGCATCAGCAGGTCGGCGCCGTCGTCGAGCGTGATGTCCGGTCCCCACTCGGCCAGGGCGCCGACGTGCTTGGCGTACGTCTCGGCGTCCTCGCCGCGGATGGCCTGCACCGGGATGCCCCGCTCGACCAGGGCGGCCGCCACCTCGTCCTGCACGGTGAGCGGGTTGGCGGAGCACAGCGCTGCCTCGGCGCCGCCCGCGACCAGCGCGTGCATCAGGTTGGCCGTCTCGGCCGTCACGTGCAGGCAGGCCGCGACCTTCGCGCCCTCGAGCGGGCGGTCCGCCACGAAGCGCTCGCGGATCGAGCGCAGGACCGGCATCTGACCCTCGGCCCAATCGACCCGCGCCCGCCCGGTGGGGGCGAGCGCGGCGTCGAGGATCTCGCTCTGGAGGGCCATGGGCTTGGGCTCGGGAGCCATGCCAATCTTCACGGGGGTCCGGGGGCGCGAGCCCCCGGCTGTCATCTAGTACCGGTAGTGGTCGCTCTTGTACGGCCCCTCGACCGGCACGCCGATGTAGGCGGCCTGGTCGGGGCTCAGCTCCGTGAGCTGCACGCCCAGCGCGTCGAGGTGCAGGCGGGCGACCTTCTCGTCCAGGTGCTTCGGCAGCACGTAGACCTGCTTCTCGTACTCGTCGTTCTTCGTGAACAGCTCGACCTGGGCGATCGTCTGGTTCGTGAAGGAGTTCGACATCACGAAGCTGGGATGGCCGGTCGCGTTGCCGAGGTTGAGCAGGCGGCCCTCGGAGAGCACCAGGATCGAGTGGCCGTCGGCGAAGCGCCACTCGTCCACCTGCGGCTTGATGTTGTTGCGCTCGATGCCGTCCAGGCGCATCAGGCCGGCCATGTCGATCTCGTTGTCGAAGTGGCCGATGTTGCCGACGATCGCCTGGTGCTTCATGCGCTGCATGTCGGCCGCGGTGATGATGTCCTTGTTGCCGGTGGCGGTGATGAAGATGTCCGCCGTGTCGACCACGTCGTCGAGCCGCACCACCTGGTAGCCCTCCATGGCCGCCTGCAGCGCGCAGATCGGGTCGATCTCCGTCACGAGCACGCGCGCGCCCTGCCCGCGCAGCGACTCGGCGCAGCCCTTGCCGACGTCGCCGTAGCCGCAGATCACCGCGGTCTTGCCGGCGATCATCACGTCGGTACCGCGGTTGATGCCGTCGATCAGCGAGTGGCGGCAGCCGTAGAGGTTGTCGAACTTCGACTTGGTGACCGAGTCGTTGACGTTGATCGCCGGGAACAGCAGCGTGCCGGCCTGCTGCATCTCGTAGAGCCGGAGCACGCCCGTGGTGGTCTCCTCGGTCACGCCCCGGACGCCCTCGCCGAGGCGCGTCCACCGCTGCGGATCCTCCGACAGCGTGCGGTTGAGCACGGTCAGGATGACCTTGAGCTCCTCGTTGTCGGTCGAGTCGGGGTCCGGCGCCGCGCCGGCCTTCTCGTACTCGGTGCCCTTGTGCACGAGCAGCGTGGCGTCGCCGCCGTCGTCGAGGATCATGTTCGGACCGTCCTCACCCGGCCAGCTGAGCGCCTGCTCGGTGCACCACCAGTACTCCTCGAGCGTCTCGCCCTTCCAGGCGAACACCGGGACGCCGGCCTCGGCGATGGCCGCGGCGGCGTGGTCCTGGGTGGAGAAGATGTTGCAGGAGCACCAGCGCACCTCGGCGCCGAGAGCGGTCAGCGTCTCGATCAGCACGGCCGTCTGGATGGTCATGTGGAGGGAGCCGGTGACGCGCGCGCCCTTGAGCGGCTGCTGGGAGCCGAACTCCTCGCGCATGGCCATCAGCCCTGGCATCTCGTGCTCGGCGAGCCCGATCTCCTTGCGGCCGAATTCGGCGAGCGACAGCGAGGCGCCCTGGAAGTCCGGCTGCGTGGTCTCGGTGACAGTCATGCGGCGGCGTTCTCCGTGATCTTCGAGGATGTAGTGGGCGAGGGCGCGGGCTGGCCCGCGCCGGAGCGTGGGTCTTCCAGCTCGAGCAGACGCTCGTGCTTCTCCTGCTCCCAGCCAAGCCAGTCACCCGAGTCGACCCCCTCCGGCCGCTGCGGGCGCTCCTCGAACCAGCGGTCGAGGGAGGCGCGCAGGTCAGGGTCGGTGGTCAGGCGGCGGGCAAATGCGACGTCCGACAGAGCGCAGTCGAACCGGGCGAGCAGCTCGCGCAGCGTGCGCAGGCGCTGCAGCTCGCCCGGTCCGAAGATGCGGTAGCCGGACTCTGTGCGCGGGGGCTCGATCAGGCCGGCGCTCTCGATGTAGCGCAGCATTCGCGGTGACCAGCCGGTGGTCGCCGCAGCCTCGTTGATCGTGAGCCCCTCCATGCGGGGGCAAACCTTACCACGACTGTGTCAAGGTTGGGCGCGAGGCTCAGGCGAGCGCCGACTTGAAGCGCACGAGCTCGTCCACCGGCGTCGGGTCGACGCCGGCCAGGACCGCGAGGTAGACGCTGGCCAGGTCGCCGAGCAGAACCAGCGAGAGCACCCGCTCCAGGCGGGACTCGCCCCGGGCCGCGGCACGCAGCGCCGGCGCTCCGGCGCGCTGGACGATCGCCATGGTCAGCTCGATGCGCCGCTGGATCCGCGGGTGCTGGTCCGGATCCTGGAGGAACACGCCGGCGAGCGGCGCCAGCTCCCGGCCCCGCTCCCACCCGCAGATCTCGTTGTGGTCGGCCTCCGGCAGCTCGGACCAGAAGGCCGCCCCCGCGGCGTTCTCGTTGACCTGGGTCTTCCAGCGGCGGGCCACGGCGGTGGTGGCCCCCGCGCCGTGGACCACGGGCACGGTTCCCTGCAGCTCGCGCGCGAGCAGCTTGGCCTCGGAGTCCTCGGGGGCGTCCGGGCCCCAGTCCGCGCACAGCGTGCCCAGCAGCTCCGCCGCGGTGTCGACCTCGGAGTGCAGCCCCGGCGCCGCGCCACAGAGAGCGGCGCACTCCAGCACGCCGACGATCATGTAGATGACGGCCGCGCGCGGTTGCATGCCGGCCGGTACGCCGATCACCGGCACGCCCTCGGCTCGAGCCGCCTCGGCAAGCGCACCGCCCGTGGTGAGCGCCACGCGGCCGGCGCCGGCGGCGCCGGCGGCCTCGAAGCACGCGAGCGTCTCCTCCGTGTCACCCGAGTAGCTGGCGCACAGCACGAGGCTGTCCGGGCCGGTCCACGACTCCAGCGCGTAGCCGCGCACCGTGGTGATCGGCCGGGTGGCCCGGTCGCCGAGCGCAGCCGTGGCGAGGTCGCCACCGATGGCCGAACCGCCCATCCCGCAGACCACCAGCCCGCCAGGGCGGTCCTCCCTGGGGATGCCCGCGGACTGGGCCCGCCAGAGCGCGTCGCCCAGCTGGTGAGGCTGGGCCAGCACGTCACCCAGCATGCCGCCGGGGTCGGCGGCCTCGATCGTGGTGCGGTCCAGCACGGCGGCCGTCACTGCACGGGCTCCACGGCCTCCACCCGCTCGCCGGCGGGCACCCGGGCGCCGGGCTCCACGACCACGCCGGGGTCGAGCCGGGCGCCGCTGCCGATCACGGCCTCGTCCCCGATCGCCGCGCCGGCCCCCACCAGGGCTCCGGCCTCGACGCGGGCGCGCTCCCCCACTCGCACGCCCTCGGCGAGCACGCTCTCGACGACCGTGGCGTCGGCCCCGACCATCACGCGGTCGTGCAGCACCGAGCGCTCCACGCGCGCGTCGCTGCCCACCGAGCAGTGGCGGCCGAGCACGCTCTGCGGCCCGATATGGGCGCCGGAGAGCAGGCAACCCTCGTACACGAGCGAGCCGGTCTCGTCGCGGGGCGGCAGCTCCGAGGCCACGCGGCCCGCGAGCAGGTCCCAGGTGGCCTCCTGGTAGCGCTCCGGCGTCCCGATGTCGATCCAGTAGCCGCTGGCCGCGAATCCGTGCAGCCCCTGGCCGACGAGCTCGGGGAAGATGTCGTGCTCGAAGGACACGGCGCGGCCGGGCGGGATCGCCTCGACGACGTCGCGCTCGATCACGTAGGCGCCGGCGTTGATGAGGTTGGTCGGCGTCGGGCCCTCGGCCTTCTCGAGGAAGGCCTCCACGCGACCCTCCGCGTCGGTCGGGACCACGCCGTAGCTCGAGGTGTCCTCCACCGGGTAGAGCGCCAGCGTCGCGCGCGCGCCGGTGCGCTCGTGCTCGGCCAGCTCGGCGGCGAGGTCCATGTCGGTCAGCACGTCGCCGTTGAGCACGAGCAGCCGGTCCGCCAGCACACCCTCGTCGAAGGCAAGCCGCACCGGGCCGGCCGTGCCCAGCGGCTCACCCTCGATCACGTAGCGCAGGCGCATGCCGTCGTAGATGTCGCCCAGCACCCGCTTGACCCCGTCGGACATGAACCCGCAGGACAGGATCACCTCGTCGACGCCGTACGAGCGCAGCCAGTCGAGCATGAACGACAAAAAGGGCCGCCCGGCCAGCGGCATCACGGGCTTCGGGGTGGTGTACGTGAGCGGGCGCAGCCGCGTCCCCTCGCCGCCGGCGAGCACCAGCGCCTGCACCTATCTACCGATCCCCTCGTATGTGAAGCCGGCCTCGACGAGAGCCTCGCGGTCGAGGAAGTTGCGCCCGTCCACGACCAGCGGCACGCGCATGCGCTCCTTCACGAGCCCGGTCCAGTCGAGCTCGCCGAACTCGGGCCACTCGGTCACCAGCACCGCGGCGTCCGCGCCCTCGAGCGCCTCCAGCGCCGAGTCGCAGATGCGGGCTCCGCCGAGCATCGAGTTGGCGCTGCGCGCCGCGACGGGGTCATACACGCGCACCTGGGCGCCCTCGCCCTGGAGCCGGCCGGACAGCACGAGGCTGGTGGCCTCCCGGATGTCGTCGGTGTCCGGCTTGAAGGCCACGCCCAGCAGCGCGACCTCCTTGCCCTCGAGGGAGCCGAGGTGCTTCTGGAGCTTGCCGATCGTGCGCCGCTTCTGGAGCTCGTTGACCTCGATCACCGCGGTCAGCAGCTGGAAGTGGTAGCCGCTGTTGCCGGCGAGCTGCTTGAGCGCCTGAACGTCCTTGGGGAAGCAGCTGCCCCCGTAGCCGATGCCCGCGCGCAGGAACTTCGGGCCGATCCGCTCGTCCAAGCCCATCCCGCGGGCGACCTCCAGCACGTCCGCGCCCAGCTCCTCCGACACGTTGGCGATCTCGTTGATGAACGAGATCTTCGTGGCGAGGAAGGCATTCGAGGCGAGCTTGATCATCTCGGCGCTGGCGACGTCCGTGCTCACGCTCGCGGCGCCGAGCGGCGCGTACAGGCCGAGCACCCGGTCCGCGTACTCGCGCGAGGCGTCGTCGGCGCCCACGACCACGCGGTCGGGCTTCATGAAGTCCTCGACCGCGCTGCCCTCCTTGAGGAACTCGGGGTTCGAGACGTAGCCGGTGCCGGGTCGGCGACGCTGGATCGAGCGGCCGGTGCCGACGGGCACCGTGCTCTTCATGACCAGCGCGTGCCGCTCCGAGTCGCCCAGCTCGTCGAGGACCTTCTCCACGCGCGAGAGGTCGGCGTCGCCCGAGTACGTGGGGGGCGTGTCGACGCACACGAACAGCAGCTGGGCGTGCTCGAGGACCTCCTCCATGTCCGTGGTGAAGTGCAGCCGGTCGGCGTTCTTTTGCACCAGCTCCGGCAGGCCGGGCTCGTGGATCGGCACCTCGCCGCGCGTGAGCGACTCGACCTTCTCGGGCACGATGTCGCGCGCCCAGACCTCGTGTCCGAGCTCGGCGAAGCAGGCGGCCGTGACGAGGCCGACCCAGCCCACGCCGATGACCCCGATCGGTTCCTTCTCGTCAGCCACGAGGCGAGCAGGCTACAGAGCACGCACCGACCGGGCGATCGCAAGCATCTGCTTCTCGTCCAGTGACAGCAGCAGGGTGTTGGAGATCCAGTAGACGGCCTGGGGCGTGCGCCAGGCGACCAGGCGCAGGCGGTCGCCGTCGTAGGCCAGCTCGTAGGTGCGCCGGCCGATCGTGCGCTTCTCGGTCACGCCTTCGAGGATCGGCGGGTTGCGCCAGGTGATGCCCTGGAGGCCGTAGTAATTGCCGGAGAGGCCGGTCTGGAGCACCATCCGGTAGGCGCCGTAGCGCTTGCCGTCGGTCCCGCGCAGCTTGTAGACACGCGGCGGGCCCGCGTACACGGACCCCTGCAGGCGCAGGGTCGGGTAGAGCGCCGGCAGCGTCTCTCCCGCCCCGGCCTTGACCGCCTGGAGCGCCTGGTCCTTGCCGAAGCCGGTGGCGTCCTCGAGGCCGCCGACCACACGCAGCTTGTGCTTGCGCTTGGGCCGCTTGACCTTGGTGCCCGACTGACCGCGGGGGCCAGGTGTGTCCTGCACGTTGAGGAACTCGTCGACCATCTGCGCCATCTGCTCGTCGGTGGTCTCCACGTAGCTCGGCCCGAGGGTGCCCTTGAAGGTCACCTCCTGGATCGGCTGGTTGGCCGAGAACAGCGCCAGCTTCAGCAGGCGCAGCACCTCGGAGCGCGAGCGCAGGGCCGAGTCGGTGCTCGTGTTGCGGCCGAAGATCTTGGTCAGGCGGGTGTGGTTGTCGAACAGCTTCGAAGCGGTGATCTGCTGCTTGGCCTGGCGCAGGAAGTCCTGCTGGCGCGCGGCGCGCACGATGTCGGTGTCCTCGTGGCGGAAGCGCACGTACTGCAGCGCGGAGCGCCCGCACATGCGCTGGTAGCCCGGCTGCACGTTGATGTACGAGTACTCGGCGGAGTCGTTGAAGTAGCGCCGGTCGATGTCCGCGTACACGCAGCCGACGGCGTTCACGGCCCGCCAGAAGCCGTCGAAGTGCACGTTGACCACGTGATTGATCGGCAGCTTGGTGATCGACTTCACCGTCTCCAGCGTCAGCTCGGGCCCGCCCAGCTCGTAGGCCGCGTTGAGCTTCGCGATGCCGTGCCCGGGAATCTCGACCTTGAGATCGCGCGGCAGCGACATGATCGCCGTGGCCTCCTTGCCCGGGTCGAGCCGGACCAGCATGATCGTGTCGGAGCGCGCCCCGCCGGCGCCCTCGGTGTTGTTCTTCGGTCGCTTGTCCGACCCCAGGATCATCAGCGTCTGCGGCGACCCCGGGTCGGTGGTGGCGAGCTTGCCCTTGCCGAGCTTGAGCTCCGGGCCGAGCTCGAGCGCCTGGACGACCTTGTCGACCTCGTGGAAGGCGGCCACCGCCGTGGCCCCGGCGGCAGCGAACACGACGAGGAACGCGGCCGCCAATAGACGCTTCCACAGTCCGGGGCGGGGGATGTCCTGGAGCATCAGGCGATTCGCAGCGGGCGCTCGTCCTTGCCCAGCCGAGCCGGGAGCAGGTTCACGAACTCGACCAGCGCCCGTCGATATTCCCCCAGGGACCGGACCGACACCCACTCCTCGGGCCCGTGGTGGCCGGCGCCGGTGGGACCGCACTCGACGGCCGGTACGCCGGCGTCGAGGAACGAGATGGCGTCGGAGGCGCCGTCGCGGCCCACCGAGATCTGGTCGCCCTCCGGCGGCGCCACCCGCGAGATCGCCTCGCCGAGGGCCTGCACGAACCGGTTCTCGCGCTCGACGATCGCGGGCCGACGGTGGAACACCTTGACGACGGTCGCGTCGGGCAGCTCGTCGACCGCCCGGCGGATCGCGTCGGCGTCCTGGCCGGGCAGGTAGCGCACGTCCACGTCGATCGCGCACAGGTCCGGCACCTTGTTGAGCGCGTCGCCGCCGACGATCCGGCCCAGGTTGATCGAGGGTCGGTCGAACAGGTCGGAGGACTCGCGCGCGAACGGCAGCACCTCGATCTGGCGGAACACGTCGATCGCCTTCAGCACCGCGTTGTCGCCCACCCAGGGAGTGGAGCCGTGGGCGGCCTTGCCGGTCACCTCGATCCGCATGGCCAGCACGCCCTTGGCCTGGATGCCGATGTGCATGTCCGTGGGCTCGCCGGTGATCGCGAAGTCGCCGATGTAGCCCTGCTCGACGAGGTAGTCGGAGCCGCGCTGCTCCAGCTCCTCGGACTCCTCGTCGGCCACGCAGACGAAGTGCACGCGCATCGCGTCCTGCTTGGTGAGGTCGTGCACCGCCAGCATCATCGACGCGAGCCCGCCCTTCATGTCGTAGGCGCCGCGACCGAACAGCTTGTCGCCCTCGAGCCGCGGCGCGAACTGCTCGGGCCGCGCGGGCACGACATCCAGGTGGCCGTGCAGGACGATCGTGGGCGCCGTGGCAGGGCCGACGGTGGCGGCCAGCACCGGCCGCCCGTTGTGCATGTAGCCCGTCACCTCCACGTCGCGTGCCTCGAGCCAGCCCTTCACGAAGCCGGCGGCACTCTGCATGCCCTCGAGGGTGGACGTGTCGTAGGTGATCAGGCGCTCGGCGAGCGCTCGTTCATCCATCCCGTCCGCAGGATAGTGGCGCTCCGCTCACGCTCGACCTCACCGCGCACCCAGCAGCCGGACAGGTGGTCGTCGACGATGCCGCACGCCTGCATGGCCGCGTAGGCGGTCGTGGGCCCGACGAAGCGGAAGCCGCGCCGCTTGAGCTCCTTGGAGAGCGCCGTGGACTCAGGGGTCACGGCCGGCAGGTCGGCGAGCGCGCGGGGCGCGCGGCGGCGCCCGCGTGGCGCGTGCGACCAGACCAGCTCAGCCAGCGGGACGTCGAGCTCCGCCGCGGCTCTGGCGTTCGCGATGGCCGCCTCGATCTTGCCGCGGTGGCGCACGATCCCGGCGTCGGCGAGCAGACGGTCCACGTCGCGCTCGCCGAAGCTCGCCACCGACTCGATGTCGAAACCGGCGAAGCCGGCCCGGAAGCTCTCGCGCTTGCGCAGGATCGTCAGCCACGACAGGCCCGACTGGAACCCCTCCAGCACCAGGCGCTCGTAGATGCCGCGGTCGTCGGTGACCGGCCTCCCCCACTCCTCGTCGTGGTAGGCGAGGTAGTCGGGCGCCGAGCCGCCCCAGGCGCACCGGCGCCGGCCGTCGTCGCCGCGAACCAGGCCCGACCCGGCTTCAGGCACGCCGTCCAAGCTCCGCGCGAGCGTGCCGGCGGGGGTACTCTGGCTCGGTGCGCGTTCTTGCCACTCGAGAGCGGGGTGCGCGAGCGCTGGTGGCTGACGTGGCCCGCTCCGACACCGGCCGCGCCGCCGGCCTGGGCGCGGCCGTCATCGCCCAGAACGTGCTGGGACTCGTCTTCACGATCGTGTTCGCGCGGTTGCTGGGGGCATCGGGCTACGGCTCGCTCGCGGTACTGATCTCGGCGTACATCATCCTGATGGTCCCAGGATCCGCGCTCCAGATCGCGGTCGCGCGCGAAGTCAGCAGCGAGCTGGCCGCCGGCTCCGCCAAGGCCGGCGAGGGCGCTCGCCGCTGGCTCGCGCGGCTGGTGGCGGCGGCGTTCGTCGTCGCACTGGTGGCGATACCGCTGCGATCGGTGCTCGGCGCGATCGTGAACGTGGACGACCTGTGGGCGGCCGCCGCGGTGCCGGTCACGGCCCTGCTGTGGATGATCCTCTCGGTCGAGCGCGGGGTCCTGCAGGGCTTCCAGCGCTACCGCGCGGTCGCCCTCAGCATCGTCGGCGAGGCCACGCTGCGGATCCTGTTCGCCCTGCTGCTGGTCGGCGTGGGCCTGGACGTGACCGGCGCCTTCCTGGGCAACGCGCTGGCCTTCGTCGCGCTGGCGCTCCTGCTGCTGGTCCCGATGAACCGCCAGCTCCCGCACGGGACCCGCCCGGCCCACGGCGAGGCCCGCCTGCGGGACCTGCTGGCGGGGTCACGCGCGCCCGTGGTGGCCCTGACGTTGCTCCTGACGCTCCAGGAGCTGCACGTGATCATCGTCAAGCACGAGGCGACGGGCGACACGGCGGGCTCCTACGCGGTGGCCGTGGTGGCCGCCAAGGCGATCATCTGGATCGCCGTGGGCCTGGGCATGTACCTGGTGCCGGAAACGGCTCGGCGGGCACGGATGGGTGTCGACGGGCGCCCGATCCTGATGCGAACGCTCGGGCTGATCGCGCTGGCGGGCGTCCCGATGGTGCTGTTCTATGCCGCCGCCGGCAAGCCGCTGCTGAAGGCCGTGTTCGGCGAGGACCTGACCGAGGCGTCCGGCGCCCTGCCCTGGCTGGGGCTCGCGATGGTGATGCTCGCCTGCGTCTACCTCGCTGTGCAGTACCAGCTCGCCCTGCGGCGCTGGAAGTTCATCTGGATCCTCGCCGTGGCCGTGCCACTGGAGGTCGGGGCGCTGATCCTCATCGGCGCGAACCTGACCACCGTCGCGCTCGCCCTGCTGGCGGTCCACAGCGCCTGCGCCGTGGCGGTCCTGCTGCTCTCCCTGCGCGAGCCGTCGCCCCAGGTGACGACCGACCCGGAGCCCGCTCAGCCCCAGATCTTCCAGGGAGCCTCGCCGCGCGACCAGAGGTCGTCGAGCAGCACCGCGTCCTTGTAGGTGTCCATGCAGTCCCAGAAGCCCTCGTGGCGGAAGGCGTGGAGCTGTCCCCGCGTCGCGAGCGACTCGAGCGGATCGCGCTCGAGCACCGAGTCCTCGTCCATGCACTCGAGCGCGCCGGGCTCGAAGCAGAAGAAGCCGCCGTTGACCCAATGCTCGGAGCGCGGCTTCTCGCGAAAGCCGCGCACGCGGCCGTCGCCGTCGACCTCGGCCACGCCGAACTGGAGCTCCGGCCGGACGACCGTCATCGTGGCGAGGCCACCGTGCTCGCGGTGGAAGGCGACCAGGCGACCGAGGTCGATGTCCGCGACGCCGTCGGCGTAGGTGGCGCAGAACGGGCGCCCCTCCAGCAGCGGTCCGACCTTCGCGATGCGCCCTCCCGTCGGGGTTTCGATGCCCGTGTCGATGCAGCGCACCTCCACCCCCTCCGGCCAGCTGCGCGAGTGGACCGCCGCTTCGATCAGCTCGCCCTTGTAGCCCGTGCAGAGCGTGAACCGGCGGAATCCCTGGGCGGCGTAGATGCGCATGACGTGCCACACGATCGGCTCCCCGCCGATCTCCACCAGCGGCTTCGGGATCGAAGCGGTGTGTTCGCGAAGGCGCGTGCCGCGACCGCCGCACAGGATCACGACTTCCTCCATGGCGCGCGTCATCGTCGCAGTTCGGATGCGCGGCCGCCGACGACGGCGATCACGCGGAGCTCCTCCTCGTCAGCGCCCTCGACGGCGCTGTCGGTGAACGCGAACCCGGCCTTGGCGAGGCCGATGCCGAAGCTCTTGGCCAGATCCGTCCTGACGATGGACGGCCGCGTGGCCTGCAGCAAGCGATCTCCCGCGAACAGCATCACCCGGTCGGCGGCCTTGGTGTGGCTCGCGTCGCTCGCCCAGCCCGAGACGTCGATGCCGTCGTCGTCCTCGCTGAGCGTGTCGATGAATCCGTCGGCCACACCCGGCACTACGCGGATCTCCGGCCCCTTCGAGGGCACCACGACGAGCTCGCCGCCGCGGCGCACGAGCGTCGCCTGCTCGGTCTGGAGCTGCCCGATCGGAGCTACGCGCGCGCTCTCGCCCTCGCCGGTGACCGCCAGCGCCTCGACCCGGTTCTCTCCGCGGGTGAAGGCCGTGGGAGGCACGATGGCGCCGACTCGGACGTCGGAGCCGTCGAGGTAGCTGTGCGTGACCGCCACGATGCGGCGGTTGACGGCGATCGCGATCGTCTCGCCTCCGGCGGCAGAGCCCGAGAGCTGGGCCGTGACGAACGCCGGCACCTCCGGCGCGTCCGGTTCGAATGCCGAGTACTCGCGCCGGAAGTCGAGCTCGGCATGCACCCCGGACTCCGGGGCGGCCGGCACGCTGCCGACGCTCCGCCCGACCAGATCGGGATCGGGGCCGGCCGCGAACAGGCGGGCGAACCCGTCACCGCTGCCGAACACGTCGATCCGCCGGCGCACGGCGGCGTCGCGCTGCTGGACGTAGGTGTCGAACGGGATGCGCACCCGCCCGCCGCCGTAGCGATCGACGGTCACGACCTCCCCGCCCGCCACCGGGTGCGGCAGCGGTCGCCCGTCGATCGGGGTGGGCAACCGGCCGCCCAGGGTCTTCGCGATCGTCGCGAGGATGTCGACGGTACGCGCGAACCCGTCGTCGATCTCGCCCTGCCGCTGACCCGGCGTCTTGATCAGCAGCGGGACGCCGGCGATGTCGACGATGTTGCCCGCGGACACCGCGCGCCGGTTCTCGTCCGCGCGGAAGCTCACCCCGTGGTCGGCGGTCAGCACGATCAGCGCACCGTCGTACAGGCCCGCTTCGCGCAACCGGCTCATCAGCCTCCCGACCAGGCGATCGGCGAAGCCGAGCTGCAGCAGGTAGCGCTGCTCCGCCTGCGCCGCCAGCCAGGGGTCCTTGCCCCAGTGCTCGTCCTGGAGGCCCGGCGTATCCGGTCCGCTGACCGGATACGACTGCCCGCTGGGGAGATACTGCCAGGGCACGTGCGGGAGGGCGATGTGCAGGAAGCCGAGCTGTGGGCGGCTGCCCCCTCCGTCGAGCGCGTCGGCGAACCGCTCGAAGCGCGCCACGCGGTTTTCGAACGCGGCGCTCGGCAGGTCCCCGGCCCCGAAGTCCGAGCCCTCATCGGTGTCGCGGCCGGCGTTCCGGAACCCGGCGAAGGTGCGATCGACAGCCGGCAGCCGGTGCTCGAGGTCCGGTGGGGCGAGCAGGTGCGCGGAGACGACGCTCAGGTCGTCGAAGAGGCTGCGCAGCCGGCTGCTCGCGGACCCGCTCACGCTGTCATGGCAGAGCTGGTCGGGACAGAGGTCGGTGATCGGCTCGTCCACGTCGAACGAGTAGCGCTCCCCCAGCGCGGTGAACAGGTTCTGGGGGTACGCCGAAGCCGTGGGGAGCCGGTCCCTCGAGCTCCTCGACCCGGTCAGGATCGCCGGCACCGCGCGCACCGTCTGATCGGCCACGGTCGTGGCGTTGCGGTACCAGGTCGCGTGGCCCGCGAAGGCCGCCAGGTTGGGGAACCTGGTCGCGTCGATCTTGCGTCCTTCGTCGAGCAGGGTCGAGCCGGCGAACTCGTCGAACACGACGACCACCACGGGAGTGGAGCCGCTGATCCCGGTCGGCATCGCGGAGACCTCGTTCTGGGGCCGCACCAGGTCGGACACGGGCGACACCAGCAGGAAGAGCGCCAGGAACACCACCGGCGCCGGCCCGAGCACGGACAGCATCGCGGGCGCGACGCGCGTACGGGCGTACGCGACCGCGCCGGCAAGCCCGCAGGCGAGCGCGACGAGCACGAGGAGCTTGCCCGAGGTGTCGATCCCGTTGATCGTCTGCACCGCGATCGCGGCGACGAGCAGTCCCACGAAGGCGAGGTGGAGCAGTCGCCTGGCGCGGCCCAGCGGGACCAGCACGGCCTCGCAGATCAGCAGCAGCGTGGGCGGGAGCAGGGTGAGCGCGATGGCGAACAGCACGATGTCGGCGCTCGTGTTCCCGCGGGCGACGAAGAACTCGGGGCTGTCCTGGAGGACCTGGAACAGCGGCCGCCCGATGGCGAAGGCCCACAGGACCGCAAGGTGAACCCAGGCGATCAGCAGCTCTCGGCCGGCGGTGCTCCGGGAGTTCGCCGGTGGCGGCTCGCAAGCGGGCGTTGGGGCGGTCAAAACGGCGCCGCAAGCTACCCGTCCTGAACCGCGAGTGCGAAGGTTAATTCGAGCGTTTTGCAGGACAAAAGCGCAAAGTATCTTGTTAGTTTGCGTGGGTCCTGAGCGGTGAGGGGAATGATGAGCAGCATGCCTCGGCTCTCCCGCCTACCGATCGCCGTCGTCTGCGCGGCCTCGGCCGTGGTCGTGGTGGCCCTCGGCACGCGGCTCACCTTCTTCAACGACGACTGGTTCATCCTGCTCCAGCGCCCGGGGCTCAACGCCGACGCCGTGCTCGCGCCCCACAACGGTCATCTGATCGCACTGCCGGTCCTTGTCTACAAGGCGTTCGTGGAGCTCTTCGGCCTGGATTCGCAGCTGCCGTTTCGCATGCTCCTGGCGGTCGTCATCGCCGGGCTCGGGGCACTCGTCTACGTGCTCGTCAGCGAGCGGCTCGGGCGAGTCGCGGGTCTGGTGGCCGCCACCATTCTGGTGTTCCTGGGCCCGGCATGGGAGGACCTGCTCTGGAGCTTCCAGATCGGCCTGGTCGGCTCCCTCGTGGCGGGGCTGGGGGCGCTGCTCGCGCTCGAGCGGGACACGCCGCGCCGCAACGCGGTGGCGTGCGCCCTACTGGTCGTCTCCATCTCGTGCTCCGACACCGGCATCCCGCTCGTGGTCGCGGCCACCGTCGCGATCGCGCTTCGGCGCGACCCCCGCCAGCTGTGGATTCCGGCCGTGCCGACGATCCTGTTCGCGATCTGGTGGCTCACCTACGGCAACGACGCCCCTTCCACCTTCAGCTCAGCGAACCTCCGGCACCTACCGGGGTACGTATTCGACTCGGTGCAGAGCGGCCTTGCCTCGACGTTCGGCCTCAATCGAGGCGGGTGGTTCGCCTACAGCGAGACACGCGTCTCCGTGCTGACCGCCGTAGTGGGCCTCGCTGTCGCCGCCTGGCTGATCCGAACCCGGCACGCCTCGGCGTGGGTGCTCGTCTTCCTGAGTGGCGCGCTCGCGTTCTGGGGCCTGGCCGGAGCGAACTACGTGGCCGGACGAGCTCCCGAGGCCAGTCGCTATCAGCTCGTTGACGTCACGTTCCTGATCCTCATCGCCGCCGAGCTGTTTCGCGCGGTCCGCCTGAGGCCGTGGCAGACCGCGAGCGTCCTTGCCGTTGCGCTATTCGCCTTCGGGTCGAATATCCACGCTCTCCGGAATGGCTTCTACTTCATGCGCCATCACGCCATCTACGCCAAGGCGGATCTGGGGGTGCTCGAGCTCGCCGGGACCCGAACCCCGCCCACGTTGACGCTGACCGAGCCCGTCGCCGGCGATCCCTACCTGATCGGGGTCATCGCGGGCCTCTATTTCGCTGTGATCGACGCGCACGGCTCGCCCGCGACGTACTCCGCGGCGCAGATCGCGACGGCCCCTGTGGTTCACCGCCAGGCAGCCGACCGGGTGCTCGTGGCCGCCGATCGCCTGCACCTGGACAGCGCACTCGAACCGGCCTCGCGGCGCGGTTGCCGGCGAGCCGCCACCGGAGACATCGAGCTGCGGTCCGGCACGACCTCCGTCACCAACCTCGGCCCGGCCCCGCTCGACCTGCGGATCCGCCGCTTCGGCCCACCCGACAGCGCGGCTCCGGTGGGAACGGTCCTGCCCCAGCGGACCGCACGGCTTGCCATCCCTCGTGACTCGGCCGCTCTGCCCTGGCACCTGGTCACGCAAGGGCCAGCGGTCTTCCGCGTGTGCGGGCCCCTACCGTGAGAAGCGGCCGCGGGCGGCGGCCCTGGACTCCAGGTCCACGGGCTCCGGCGGCTGGTCCTCGAGCCGCAGGACGGGCGCGCGGCCGTGGCCGGCGCGCGGGTCGAAGCCGGGCCGGCGGTAGTCGCCACGGGTGAGGTGGTCCTCCAGGAAGGCGTACAGCAGGCTGAACAGGTAACGGCTGCCCATCTCCTGGAGCGCCAGCTTCGACTCGCCCCAGGTGCGGTTCGTCCACGAGATCGGGACGATCGCGTAGCTGTGCCCGCGGATGATCGCCTTCAGCGGCATCTCGACCGTGAGGTTGAAGTGGTTCGACAGCAGCGGCTGGATGTTGTCGATCACCTCGCGGCGGTAGGCCTTGAAGGCGTTGGTGGTGTCGTTGTAGCCGTGCCGGAACAGCAGGCGGATGCCGAGGTTCACCACGCGGTTGATGGCCAGCTTGAGCTTGGGGTAGTCCCTGACCTCGGAGCCCGGCATGAAGCGCGAGCCAAATGCGCAGTCGTAGCCCTGCATCAGGATCCGGTAGTAGCGGACGAGATCGCGCGGGTCGTCCGAGCCGTCCGCCATCAGGATCGCCACGGCGTCGCCGGTGAAGTCCTCCAATCCCGCGCGCACGGTCAGCCCGAAGCCCCCGCCGTAGGGGGATGGGATGCAGCGCGCGGTGCCTAGCTCCCGGCCCAGCTCCGCGACCACCTCGGCCGTGCGGTCGCTGCTGTGGTCGTCCACCACGATCACCTCGTGGTCGATGCCCTCGGAGCGCAGCATCGTCACCACGTCGCGCACGGCCGATTCGATCGTGCCCTCCTCGTTGCGCGCGGGAATGACCACCGAGAGCTTCATGCGGCCGCCGCCTGCCAGCGCTCGACGTTCTGGTCGTGGATCTCTTCCAAGATCGCGCGCAGGTCGTACCGCAGCCGCCAGTCCGGATAGTCGCGCTCGAACGGACCGAGGTCGCTGATCCACCAGCGGTGGTCGCCCATCCTGGCGTCGTCGCCGAGCGTCCACTCGAGCGGCCGGCCCGAGATCTCCTCGCACAGCGCGATCGCCTCGAGCATCGAGCAGTTGCTGTGCCGCCCGCCACCGATGTTGTAGACCGCGGCCGCTCGCGGGGCCTGGCGGAACGCGTCGAAGGCGGCGACCAGATCGGCGCTGTGGATGTTGTCGCGCACCTGACGTCCGTCGTAGCCGAAGACGGTGTACGGCTCGCCGGTCACGTTGCAGCGCATCAGGTAGGAGAGGAATCCGTGCAGCTTGGCCCCGGCGTGGTTGGGCCCGGTGAGGCAGCCGCCGCGGAAGCACACGGTGGGCAGGCCGAAGTAGCGCCCGTACTCCTGGACCATGAGGTCCGCGGCCGCCTTGGAGACTCCGAACAGCGAATGCATCGAGTCGTCGATCGTCATCGAGGTGTCGATGCCGCCGAAGTAGCGGTGGTCCGCGGGCAGCTCGAGCCGCGCCTCCAGCTCCACCAGCGGCAGCCGGTTCGGCGTGTCGCCGTAGACCTTGTTCGTCGAGGTGAAGATGAATGCGGCCTCGGGCGCGTGGCGGCGAGTGGCCTCCAGCAGGTTGAGCGTGCCGGTTGCGTTGACCTCGAAGTCCACGTGCGGAGCCGACGCCGCCCAGTCGTGCGACGGCTGCGCAGCGGTGTGGATCACCAGCTCGATGTCCTTCCCGTGGCGCTCGAACAGCCGGTCGACGCCATCCCGGTCGCGGATGTCGAGGTCGGTCGAGCGGAACTCGGAGTGGGTCTGCTGCAGGCGCTCGGTGGTGCCGTGGGTGGAGGCCGAGGGACCGAAGAACTCCTGGCGCATGTCGTTCTCGATGCCGAGGACGTCGAAGCCCGCCTCGATGAAGTGCCCGACGGACTCGGAGCCGATCAGGCCTCCGGAGCCGGTGACGACCGCGGTCGGCATGGCCTAGAGCGCCGCCTCCACGGCGCGCTCGTTCGCGTTGACCCAGGTGAAGACGTCCTCGAGCACCTGGCGCGGGCCGCGCCGCGGCGTCCAGTCGCTCAGCTCGCCGAGGCGGGCGCAATCGGAGATGTAGATGCGTACGTCGCCGGGCCGCGACTCGCCCGACGCCACGACCTCGACCTCGTTGCCGGTGATCTCCCGGCAGAGCTCCGTCGTCTCCCGCAGCGACAGGCTCACCTGTGCGCCCCCGCCGACGTTGGCGACCGCGCCGTCCCAGTGCGCCGGGCGAAGCAGTTGATCCTCTATCAAGTCGGCCAAGTCCTCCACGTGCATCAGATCGCGAACCTGCTTACCCAGGCCACCGTACCCGATGTAGCGCAGATCGCGACCGAAGTAGTGACCGAGCATCCAGTACGTGAAAACGCCCTGATCGACCTTGCCCATCTGCCACGGTCCGGCGATCACGCCGCACCGGTCGATCACCGTCTGGATGCCGAAGTTGCTGGCGTACTCGGTGACCAGCAGCTCGCCGGCCAGCTTCGTCGCCCCGTAGAGCGTGCGCGCGCCCTCGAGCGGGAAGCTCTCGGACACGCCGGCCGGCGTGATCCCGGGGATCTCCTGCGCGGGCTCCAGCTCGAAGCGGGTCTCGCTCTCCCGGTAGGCCACCTGGTCGAGGCGCGCGTAGGGATACACGCGACTGGTCGACAGGAAGATCACCTGCGCGCCGTCGCGCCGCGCCAGCTCGAGGCAGTTGTAGGCGCCGACCAGGTTCGAGCCCACGATGTACTGCGTGTCGCCTTGCGAGCCCGCCAGTGCCGAGGGCTCCGCGGAGCACTCGATGACGGCCTCGACCGGCTCGACGGAGAGGACGTCGGCCAGCTCGCGGACGTCGCCGTGCACGAACTCGACGCCCGCCTCGCGCAGCCGCGGCAGGTTGAGCTCCGACCCGCGCCGGCGCAGGTTGTCCAGCGCCAGGAGGTCCCAATCGGGATGGCGAGAGGCCAGCGTGACGGCCAGGTTGGTCCCGACGAAGCCCGCCCCTCCGGTGACCAGCACGCGGCGGCTCATTCGGCCACTTATACCGGCCCCTCGGCGATTCCGCTGCGGTACGCAAACGGCGATGCCACGGCGAAGACGCCTATACGCTTGCGCCATGTCGGGCAGACAGGGCGCCGCGGCCGCAACCGACGCCGACCCGCTTCGGCGTGAGTACGAGTCCTCGCTCAGCTGGCGCGTTACGCGCCCGCTGCGAGCGGCGGGCCGGCTGGCGCGCGGGCTGAGGGGCGCCCGGGCGGGCAGCGGCACGGCGGCAGCGGCTCTCACCGCGGGCCGCTACGACTCGTGGCTCGAACACCTCGCCGGCGACCGTCTGGCCACGATCGACGCGGCCTGCGCCGATGCCGGACCGGAGGCCTTCGCGCTCTTCCGCGACCTCGACGTGGACCTCTGGGCGCTGCTGCTGACCCAGGAGTACGAGCTCTACCCCAACATCCGGGCGCTGCTGCCGAGCGTGCCGGACCCCGCGCTCCAGCAGCTCTGGAACGGCGCCAGCGGCGCGAGGCTGGCCGAGCAGAGCGTCTCCTTCTACGACAAGCTCCGCGAGCGCTTCGCCGGCCACTCCGACGTCCCCTTGACGGAGGCGCGGGTGCTCGACTTCGGCTGCGGCTGGGGCCGCCTGACGCGCTTCCTCGCGCGCGACGTGCACCCCGGACGGCTGTACGGCTGCGATCCGGTCGAGCAGATCCTCGACGTCTGCAGGCAGAGCGGCGTGCCGGCGACGCTGGCCCGCACGGACTTCCTGCCCGAGCGGCTGCCCTTCGACGAGCCGTTCGACCTCGCCTTCTCCTTCTCGGTGTTCACGCACATCTCCGAGCCCGCTCACGAGCAGTGCCTGCAGGCGCTGCACGGCGCGCTCCGCCCGGGGGGGATCCTCGTCCTGACCGTGCGGCCGCCGCAGTACCTCCAGTTCTCGGAGCTCATGCACCCGGTGCTCGAGTCGCTTGGCCCCGACCCGGCGGCGCGGCTGGAGGAGGCGCGCTACCTGTTCGCGCCGCATCCTGCCGAGCCGAGCCACCTGCAGTACGAGGGCGGCGAGATGACCTACGGCGAGACGGTCATCACCCTTCCGTACATCCGGGAACGCTGGTCGACGCTGTTCGACCTGCTCGACGTGGACGTGCAGATCGGCGACCTCTACCAGGTCGTGATCACGCTGCGCAAGCGCTGACGCACCCTCGATACACTCGCCGCCTTCGTGGCGCGCTCTGGCCTCAGAATCGACCCCCTCGCCAACGACGAGGGGCGCCTCGGCGTCTCGCTGGTCAACCTCGCCGAGGTGCTGCTTCCCTGCCTCGACGCCGCCGGCGTGCGGTCGATCGTGGAGGTCGGCGCCTACGCCGGGGACCTGACCGAGCTGCTGCTGGACCGCGCCAGCGGCACCGGGGGACGCGTGGCGGCGATCGACCCCGAGCCCCAGAAGGAGCTCGAGGCGCTCGCGGCCGCGCGCTCCGACCTCGAGCTGATCCGCGCGACCAGTCACAAGGCCCTCGAGGAGATCGAGCTGCCCGACGCGGTGGTAATCGACGGGGACCACAACTACTTCACCGTCAGCGAGGAGCTGCGCCTGATCGGCGACCGGGCGCCGGGGGCCGAGCTGCCGCTGCTGCTGCTCCACGACGTGGGGTGGCCGCACGGGCGGCGCGACGACTACTTCGCGCCCCGGCTGATCCCCGACGAGTTCCTGCAGCCGACCGTCCAGTGGGGCTGCGTCTTCCCGGGCGACCCCGGCATCCACGAAGAGGGCCTGCCCTATCGCTGGCCGGCCGCGCGTGAGGGCGGCCCGCGCAACGGAGTGCTCACTGCCGTCGAGGACTTCGTCGCCAAGGACGACGGCCTGCGGCTGGCTGTGGTGCCCGCCTTCTTCGGCCTCGGCGTCGTCTGGCACAGCGATGCGCCGTGGGCGGGGGCGGTCGCGAACGTCCTGGAGCCCTGGGACCGCAACCCGCTGCTCGAGCGGCTGGAGGCCAACCGGGTCCGCCACCTCGCGTCGGCCCGCTATCTGGTCGTCCGCGCGGACTTCGAAGCGGAGCGGGAGCACCGCAAGGACATCCTGCTTACCCGGATGGAGGCCTCGCGCAGCTTCGCGCTGGCCGAGCGGATCTCGCGGATCGCCCAGCGCGGGCAGCCGGTCGTAACGCGCGAGGACGTGCGCCGCGCGCTGTCGGGCTAGGCCGGCTCCCGGCGCCCCTTGCGCCGAGCGTTGAGCCGCCGCAGCGGCTCCGTGACCCGCCAGCTGCGCGTGTCGGTGATCTCCTTCAGGCCGTTGTCCTGCTCCTCCGCCCGGGCGTAGGCCTGCAGCAGCTTGGACGCACCCGCCAAGCGGGCGACGCCGGCCTCGGCCTCGGCCTGACGGGCCCGCTGGCGCCAGTCCCCGTTGCTCTCCTGGATGTGCGGCATGCGGCCGGTCCACTTGTCCGCCGTCCGCATGTGGGCCTCCATCCACGCCTCCGGGTCGGTGACCAGCTCCAGGCGGTGGTGATGGGTCACGTCGAGGGGAGCGGCCACCACCTTGCGGCCGGCCGCCCGTACCTGGAGGCAGAAGTCGAAGTCGTGGCCGTAGAGCAGGTCGAGCGACTCGTCGAAGCGCACGTTCCGCACCGCCCAGGGCGAGAGTGCGAGCATGAAGCCGTCGAGCGTGTCCACCTCCCCCATCGGCGCGTGCGGGGGCAGCTTCTCGCCGTTCCAGTGCAGGTCCGGCATCGGCGCCCCCTTGAGCTCCCGGTAGCAGCGCGCGAACGCGTCCCAGGTCACCGAGCCCTCCCACCACGCGATGCTGGTCGCCCCCACCGCACCCACGCACCCGACCACGCCGACTTCCTGATCGCGCAGCGCGTCCCGGAGCTTGGCGCAGAAGTCGGGGTCGACGATCTCGGCGTCCTGGTGCAGCAGGACCAGCGCCTCGAGCGCCTCGTACGGCGCCGCGCGCTCGATCATCAGGTTGTAGCTGCGCGCGACCGACCCCGCGGCCGCGTGAGCGAACACCGGCGAGTCGGCCTCGGCGGCGCGGCTGATTCCGGGACCGGCATAGCGTTCGTATGCCTCCGGAGAGGTAATCGAAGATCCGAAGGCGATCATCGCGGTGGCCGAGCGATGCTACCGAGCTTGCGCAGGCTCGACGCAGGTTGGGCTATGGTGGCCGAAGCGCCGCGGCAGCCGGGCGGGGGAGGCTCCGGATGAGGGTGCGGAGCAAGGGTTAATGGGATTCATCTCGAGCGCGAGGGCGCGCACCAAGCTTGAGGGCGCGATGGCCCGACCGTTCGTGGCGGCCTCCGTGGCACTGGCGCTGCTGATGGTGGCGGCGGGCGCTTTCCTGATCTACCAGACCCGCGGTACGACGCTCTGGTTCGACGAGTGGATCTGGGCCATGGATCGTCGCCGGAACGACCTCGGCGCCTTCCTGGAGCCGCACAACTCGCACCTGTCGCTCGTCCCGATCCTGCTCTACCGCGTGCTGTTCGCCAGCGTGGGGCTGGACAACTACGTGCCCTATCGCTTGATGGTGATCGGCGCGCACCTCGGCTGCGCCACGCTGGTCTTCGTCTACGCCAGCCGGCGCGTCGGCGCTCTGCTGGCCCTCGCGGGCGCCACGCTGGTGCTGTTCCTGGGCCCGGCATCGCAGAACATCATCTGGCCGTTCCAGGTGGCGTGGCTGATCTCGCTCGGCGCCGGCGTCATCGCGCTGCTCATGCTCGACCGCCGCGATCGCTTCGGCGACGTGGCGGCCAGCGCTCTGCTGGCGCTGTCGATCGCCAGCTCCGGCATCGGCCTCCCAATCGCGCTCGGCATGGCCGTGGACGTGCTCTGGGGGCGCAGGCGCTGGCGCGACGCGTGGATCGTCGCGGTGCCGCTCGCCCTCTACGGCCTCTGGTGGCTGGGCTACCAGGACTCGACCTGGATCAAAGCGGCGAAGGCCTACGGGATCACCGACCCGGTGGTCAGCGGCATCCTCCACGCGCCCCAGTTCGTCGCGGACTCGGCGGCCTCCTCGGTCGCCGCGCTCGTCGGCCTCGGCGGGTCGGCGGGAGTCAACGCGGACCAGCCCGG
>JAXDIH010000166.1:0-41877 GCA_034664105.1 Thermoleophilaceae bacterium | reverse complement strand
GTGCTGGCTTCCGAGCCGGCGCCGGGGAACATCGTGACTCCGGGCTTCGGCGGCCGCTTCTACTACCTGTCCGGCGGCGGGCGGCTCTGGGAGCTCAGGGCGCGCTAGGCCGGGCGCTCCGGGGCCGCGAGATCGGGCGGCGCCGCCGCCGCAGGTGCCCCGCCCTTGCGCGCCCGGGCGTCGAAGAACAGCAGCGTGCCGGCCAGGGCGGCGACGGAGAGCGAGATTGCGTCGGCCGCTATCTGCCCGATCAGCATGAGCGGGCCACTGCCCGCCAAGTCGCCGGCAATCTTCAGCGGGATGGCCAGCACGGAGGCCAGGATCGCGGCGAGCAGGGTTATCACGATGGCGATGCCGAAGACGCGCCACCACTGCCCGCGCACCAGGTTGGCGCTGCGCTCCAGTCCCTCCACCGGCCCGAGATCCTCCGCCACCACGGCCTGCGGGGAGAGGTACCAGCGCGCCCATAGGTAGACGCCGGGAACGATCAGCAGCAGGACCGCCAGCCCCGACCCAAGCCCGGCGAGTGTCACGGCGCCCGCCACGGGGAGCGCGCGCCGGGCGGCGGCGGCCAGCGATCGCCACGGCGAGGGCTCACGGCCGGCGCCCAGGTCCATCACGGCTTGCACGTGGCCGGCGATGATCAGCGGCGTGGTCACGAGCCAGGGCGCAAGCCACGATGCCACCTCCGCTCCGGATGGCAGTGTGCCGCCGAACTCCGGGTGGGTCCACAGCCACTTGCCCCCGACGCCGTAGACGAGCACGTCCACCGGTACCACCACGGCCAGCGCGATGATCGCGAACACCGAGAAGCGCGCCCTGTAGAGCCGGAACGCTCCATTGAGGATCTCGCCGAGATCGCGCGGGCGGTCCAGATCGATAAGGGCCCCCTGCGCATTCACTGCGCCGAGTATCTGCCCACCAGGCTTTCCGCGCAAACGCCGCAGTCGGGCTCGACCGGTCGGCGAAATGCCGCCCCCGAATCTTCGACACAGGGATAAAGACCGGGCGCAGCAGCGCTCGTACCGTGGCAGCGGACTCTCGGAGAAGGAGGCGTACCTGTCATGAGACGTACCGCTGTGGCGGCCTGTGTGTCGCTCGGAGTGCTGTTGATGGCGCCGGCCGCCGCGCTGGCCGCCGATGGACCGACCCTCGAGGACACGGTTTCCGCCGTGAACACCACCTGGGTGATCGTGGCGGGCGTGCTCGTCATGTTCATGCAGGCCGGGTTCCTCTTCCTCGAGGTCGGCTTCTCGCGCGCCAAGAACGCGGGCCTCGGGGTGGTGAAGATCCTCACCAACTTCTCGATCGCGGCCATTGCCTACTGGGCCACCGGCTTCGCGCTGGCCTTCGGCGGCGCCGGGACGATCGCCGGCACGAACGGCTGGTTCCTGGACGTCGGTCATACCGCCAGCGAGGCGGCGAGCGACATTCCGCTGCTCGGCGTGGTCGGCATCAGCCCGGCGGCGCTGCTGTTCTTCCAGTTCGTCTTCTGCGCGGTCTCCCTGGCGATCGTCTGGGGAACCACGATCGAGCGCATCAAGTTCAGCGCCTACGTGATCTACGCGGTGATCTTCTCCGCGCTGATCTACCCGGTGCTCAGCCACTGGATCTTCGGTGGCGGCTGGCTCCAGGTGAACGTCGGCATGCAGGACTTCGCCGGCTCCACGGTCGTGCACCTGATCGGCGCCACCGGTGGTCTGGCCGCGCTGCTGCTGCTCGGACCGCGCCGGGGCAAGTACGGCCCCGACGGCAAGCCGCGTGCGATTCCGGGCCACTCGATGCCGCTGGTCGGCCTCGGGGTGCTGATCCTCTGGCTCGGCTGGTTCGGCTTCAACCCCGGTTCGACCCTCAGCGCGATCGGCGGCCGCTTCGCCGAGGTGGTGCTGGTGACGAACCTGGCCGCCGCGGCCGGCGTGATCGCCGCGCTCAGCGTGATGTACAGGCGCACGAAGACCTACGACGTGGGCATGGCCGGCAACGGCGCGATCGCGGCCCTCGTGGCGATCACCGCTCCGTCGGGCTACGTCGAGTTCTGGGCGGCGCCGATCATCGGCGCGGTGGCCGGCGTGATCGTGGTCTACGGCGTGATCCTGATCGAGAAGGTCCTCGACGACCCCGTGGGGGCGCTGTCGGCGCACGGCCTGGCCGGCGTCTGGGGGACGCTCTCCTGCGGGATCTTCACGTCACCGCGGCTGGCCGAGCTCAACGCGGTCGGCGACCCGGGCCTCTGGTATAGCGGCAGCTTCCACCAGCTGGGGGCGCAGGCACTGGGCGTGGCCACCGTGTTCGCGATCGTGCTGGTGGTCTCGTACGCGGTGTTCTTCGCGATCAAGCAGACGATCGGTCTGCGGGTCACCGCCGAGGAAGAGGACGCCGGGCTCGACATCGCCGAGACCGGCATGTACGGATACCCGGAGCAGTTCATCCCGCCGTCGGAGCTGATCGGACCGGGTCTGCCCGCTACGGGCGGAGCCCCGTCGCGAGCGCCGGCCGGCGTGACGGCCACCGCGATGACCGGGGAGGCGACGGCATGAAGATGGTCATCGCCTACATCCGGCACGAGGCCTTCGAGCCGATCCGGGCGGATCTGCTCGAGGCCGGCTTCCCGAGCCTCTCGATCACCGAGGTGAAGGGCTCCGGGAGGCAGAAGGCGATCACCGAGCACTACCGCGGCTCGGAGCTCGCCGTGCACCTGCGGCCGAAGCTCAAGATCGAGTGCGTGGTGGAGAGCAAGGACGTCGGGATGGTCAAGGAAGTGATCCTGCGGCATGCCCGCACGGGCTCGGTCGGCGACGGCAAGCTGTTCGTGTTGCCGGTCGAGGAAGCCGTGCGGATCCGCACCGGCGAGGACGGGGAGGCCGTCCTGCAGGCCCACGAGGGCGAAGAGGTAAGCGTCAACGGGGATCTGGGCTAGGGAGGGGACAGCGATTCCCGCGCCCGACCTCAGACTGGCCGCGGACCCCGACGCGGCCGCCGACACGCCACGCGGCGCCCACCTGGAGATGGTGGGCGCCGTGCTGGCCGGCGACGGGCTCGAGCGGGTGGCGGAGATCGCCTCCGCGCATGCCGGTGCTCCGGTGGCCGTTGTGGTGCCGCGGCTGGGGGTGCCGCTCGAGGGGTGGGCCCGTTACGAACGCTACGTGGGGGCCCGCCTGGCCGGCGGGCGTCCGCAGCGCCCGTCCGACGTGACGGCGGAGGTGCCGATCTCGTCCGGCGGGCGTGAGCTGGGAGCGGTGCTGCTGCTCGGCCCGGGGCGCTCCGATGCCGGCGAGTACCTCCACATGGCGGCGATCGCGGCGCTGACGGAGGTGGCCGTGGTGGAGGCCAAGGACGAGACCGAGCAAACCCTGCGCGGCTCCTTCCTCGAGGAGCTGCTGACACGTCCGGACCTGGACCCGGCGGACGTGCAGCGACGGGCCGCCCGGCTGGGCTGCGACCTGGCCGGGGGGTTCGTCGCGCTGTGCGCGAACCCGAACGGGCGCGGCCCGGGCCGCCTGGTGGCGGCGCTGGCGGCGGAGTGCCCGGGGGCGCTGGCCCAGACGGTCGAGGACAAGGTCTACGCACTGCTGCCGGGGGCGCCGGACCCGGCGCGCCGCGCGGCGGCACGGCTGGGACGCCACGCCGAGATCGGGGTGTCGTCGTACCGCAGCGGGGCGGCGGAGGCTCGGCGGGCACTGGAGGAAGCCGAGCTGGTGCTCGGCGTCACGGCCGCCGGCGGGGGCCCACCCGGCGCCGAGATCGGCGAGGGCACGTACCGGCTGCTGTTCCGGGTGCTGGCCAGCCACCCGCAGGAAGTGCGGAGCTTCTTCGAGGACACCGTGGCGCCGCTGGTCCGCTACGACGAGCAGTACGCGACCGACCTGGTCGGCACGGTCGACGCCTACCTGGCCAACAACTGCAACATGAACGCAACCGCGCAGGCGATCCACGCGCACCGCCACACGGTGGCGTACCGCCTGGAACGCGTACGCGAGCTGAGCGGCCTGGACCCGCTGCGCTCAGAGGACCGGGAACGTCTGGGGCTGGGGCTGAAGGCGTACCGGATCATCGCTCCGTCGCTGCCGCGCTAGGGGCTGGCGCTCCGCTCCGGCGGCGCGCCCTGCGCGGGCGTCCGAACGGCCCCTCATAGGTGCTGTTCGGCCCGCCGCAGCGCCTCCAGCGCTGGCGTCGCCTCCACGTCGAACAGCTCCTGCCCTGCCGGGTCCGTCACGATCGTCTCGACCGCCAGGCTTTCCACCAGCGGGCGGGCCACTCCGGCGTCCACCGGTGTCACCAGGCCGATCCAGAGGGACGACAGCCACGGGGTCAGCAGCGGCACCGGCACCTGGGGTCGCCTTCGCACTCCCAGCACGTCCGCCATCAGCGCGAGCAGGTCCGCGTAGGTCACCACGTCAGGCCCGCCGATCTGGATCTCGCGGCCGGCCGACTCGGGTCGCTCCGCCGCCTGCGCCAGGTAGGCCAGCACGTCGTCGATCGCGATCGGCTGCGTGCGGTTGCGCAGCCACGCCGGCGCGATCATGAACGGCAGCCGCTTCACCAGGTAGCGCAGCGCGCGGTAGCCCTCGCTCTGCGCTCCGATCACCATGCCCGCCCGGAACCACGTCACGGGCGGCCCCTCGCGGCTGAGCACGGCCGCTGTCTCGGCGCGGCTGGCGAGGTGCTCCGAGTCGGGCTGGTCGCCCAGCCCGCCCAGGTAGACCACCCGCCCGACGCCCTCCTCGCGTGCCATCGCCGCGAAGCTCGACGCCGCGCTCCGTTCGCGCTCCGCGAAGCCCGAGTGCCCGCTGCCCCGGCCCATCGAGTGGACCAGGTAGTACGCCACCTCGACTCCCTCGCCGGCCCCGTTCAGGCTCTCGCGGGCGAGCAGGTCGCCCTCGTGCAGCTCGCAGCCCGCTCGCTCCAGCTCCGAGGCGCGGCGGCGGTCGCGCACCAGGCAGCGCACCGGGTGGCCGCGCTCGGCGAGCTCGGTGGCCAGGCGCCCGCCCACGAAGCCGGTCGCTCCGGTCACGAGCACCCTGGGCCGCTCGCCCGCCACCCGCTAAAGGGCCTCCAGCACGGCGTCCAGCACGCGCTCGGGCCCGAAGCGCACCACGTCGTCGGCCACCAGCCCGGTCTCCGCCTCCGCCGCCTCGATCGCGGCCCGTGCCTCCTCGTCGGAGCCCAGCTCGGCGGTGTTCAGTGCCACCGCGGCCACCCGCGCCGGCCGCACCGGCCGCGTGGCGCCCTCGTACGCGGCGATCAGCTCGACCAGCGGCGGGATCGGCAGCTCGGGGTAGTTGCGCAGCGCGGTCGAGCCGGCCTTGTGCACCAGCACGAGCAGGTCGGGCGCCGAGCCGTGCAGCAGCCCCAGCGTCACGCCCGAGTAGGCGGGGTGGAAGAGGCCGCCCTGGCCCTCGACGAAGAGCAGGTCGCCGCGCTGCGCTCCCTCGTGCACGAGCCGCTCCCCGGCGCCCCCCACGTAGTCGGAGATCACGTGGTCCACGGCGATGCCCCAGCCGGCGATCGCCACGCCGGTCTGCCCGGTCGGCACGTAGACCGACCGGTGCCCCCGCTCGCGCGCGGCCCGGTCCAGCTCCAGCGTCACGACCTTCTTCCCGATCACCGTGTCGGAGCCGACGCTGTGCACCACCTTGACCGAGTCCGGACGGCTGTACGGGCCCCGCGGGACGGTGATGTCGACCGGCGCGGCGCGCAGGTCCCGCAGGGCAACGCCCGCGCGAGTGGCCTCCCGCCGCAGCTCCGGGTCCTCGGACAGCTGGGTGTGCAGCCCGGCCTCCACGTGCAGGCCGGCCCTGATCGCCTGCAGCAGGGTCGCGCGCCAGGCCGGGTCGAGCCTGCCGCCCGTGGGCGCCACGCCGATCAGCAGCGCCGTGGCGCCCCGCTCGATCGCCTCCTCCAGCGTCGCGACGATCGGCACCGGGTGCAGGCTGAACGGGACGACCTCCGACGCGGTGCGGCCGGCCTGGGTGGAGTCGATCACCGCCACCACATCGCGGGTGCCGTAGCGGATCACACCGTGTCCGGTCTTCCCGTTGGGCGCGGCGAACAGCCCCTCGGCGAAGATGGCGAGCTTCTCGCTCATGCGGCGGGCTCGACCCCCAGCCCGGGCCCGTGCGACGGCAGCACGCGCCCGTCCTCGAGCTGGAGCCCGCGGAACGGCTCGTCGGCCAGCAGCAGGTGCCCGTCCAGGTCAACCCAGTCCGCCAGCGACGCGATCTGCGCCGCCGGCGCCACGCCCAGCTGTGACTCCACCATGCAGCCGATCATCACGTGCAGCCCCAGCGCACGGGCGGCGTGCACCATCCGCACCGCCTCGCGGAGCCCTCCGGATTTCGCAAGCTTGACGTTGATCCCATCGGCGTAGTCCGCGACGGCGGCCACGTCGCGCAGATCGTGGCAGCCCTCGTCCACGATCACGGGCGGCCGCGGCGACAGCTCTCGCAGAGCGCGGAAGGATTCCAGGTCGGCTGCCGGGAACGGCTGCTCGATCAGCTCCACGCCCAGCTCGACCAGCGCCGGCACCAGCTCGCGCGCCTGCTCGAGCGTCCAACCCTCGTTGGCGTCCACGCGCAGCGGCGCATCCGATTCAGAGCGCACCGCCTCCAGCCGCGCCAGGTCTTCGGCGCCCCCGACCTTGACCTTGAGCGCGCGAAAACCGGCCGCGCGGCGAGCCCGGTCGCGCGTGCCCTCCAGCGTGTCGATCCCGAGCGTGTAGCTGGTCGCGGGCGCGCGCCGCGAGAGGCCCAGCAGGCGCCAGACCGGCACGCCCAGGCTGCGTCCCACCCAGTCGTGGAGCGCCGCGTCCAGGGCCGCGCGACCGGCGGCGTCGCCGTCGCGTCCACCGAGGTTCTCCTCGAGCGCGAACGGGTCGTCGGTCAGGCTGGCGGAGGACAGGAACGCGCTCGCGGTCTGCACGGTCTCGCCGCGGTAGTAGATCGGTGCCGCCTCGCCGCGCCCGACGATGCCGTCGTGCTCGAGCTCGACCTGCACGACCTGCTGCTCGGTGCGCGAGCCGCGCGCGATGCCGAACTCCTCGGAGAGGGCCAGCGACAGCGTCCGTGTGGTCAGCTGCACACGGGGCTTATACAGCCGCGCCGCTGTCGGCGAGCCCCTGCCGCACCGCCACCGCCGCCGCCTCGGTGCGCGAGCGCACGTCGAGCTTGGCGAGGATGCGGGACACGTGGACGCTGGCGGTCTTCTCCGCCATGTGCAGCTCCAGCCCGATCTCCCGGTTGGTCGCGCCCCGGGCGACAAGCGCCAGCACCTGGCGCTCGCGCGGCGTCAGGCCGAACGGCTCGTCGGCCTGCTCGTCCGGCGGCGCGCCTTCACCCGCCGGCTCGGCCGGACCCAGCAGGCGCAGCCGCGCCCGCGCGGCCAGCGACTCCAGCTCGGCCACCAGCCAGTCGCTGCCCAGCTCGCGCGCGGAGCGCAGCGCCTCGGAGGCCACGGTGGCCGCGGCGCCGCGGTCGTCGGCGTGCACCAGCGCCTCGGCCTGGCGCCAGCGCGCGTACAACCCCCGGTAGGGGCGGGCGAGCCCGTCCCAGGCCTCCGCGTCGGCGGCCCACAGCGCTGGGTCGCCGCCGCCCACGGCGCGGGCGTGCTCGGCCTCGCCGCCGGCCAGCTCCGCGTGCTCCACCGGACCGCCGGCCTCGGCCGTCAGGCGCAGGCGGCCGAGCTGCTCGTCGGCGCGCCCCAGCGCGACCCGCTCGGCCTCCTCGTCGCGCGTGTCGCGCGCGAACGTGGCCGCGTCCGCCTCCACGCGCACGCCGATGCCGGCCACGCCCGCGATGCGCGCCACGTCGTCCGAGCAGTACTCGATCTGATCGAGCGCGTCGTCGACGGCGGCACGCGCCGGGTCGATGTTGCCGGCGCGGCGCTCGAGCTCCGCGCGCATCCAGCCGTACGCGCCAACGAACTGCGGCTCGGTGGACTCGCGGGCCGGCCGCTCCATGGCCTCCAGCTCCACGCGCGCGGTGTCGAGGTCGCCCTCGCCGAGCGCCAGCACCGCCCGCGCCATATGCCACACGAACAGCTGGTTGCCGAAGCGTCGCCGGCTCTGTGGCGGCAGCACCTCGTGCGCCTGGGTCCAGCGGCCCAGGTAGTACGAGAACTCGACCACGTTCATCATCAGCCAGTCGTGCGCGCGCGTGTTCGGGGCGCTGGTCTCGAGCCCCTCGCGCGCGACCGCCAGCGCCTCGTCGGTGCGCCCGTTCATGTGCAGCACGTCGGCGAGGTTGATGTAGGCGGCCGTGACCTCGCGCGGGAGCCCGGCGTCCCGGGCGGTGTCGAGCGCCTCGCGCAGCGCCGCGGCGCCGGCCTCCACGTCGCCCTGGTTGCCCAGCGCGGTGCCGAGCACGTTGAGCGCTCGCACCTCCACGTCGCGGTCGCCGATGGCCCGCGCCACGCCGAGCGTCTGCCGCGACACGCGGATCCCCTCGCCGAAGCGCGACTGGAGCATGCGCGACCGGCCCAGCGCCGCCAGCAGCGCGGCGCGCTCGTGCGACTGGTCATCCTCGGGCAGCAGAGCGAGCGCGCGCGTGATCGTGTCCACGCTCTCGTCCTGGCGGTTGAGGCTCCACTGCGCGCGCGACAGCCGCTCCAGCACGCCGGCCGCGAGGCTCGGCTCGGACTCCTCGTCCACGAGCTCGAGCGTGTGCCGAAGCAGCGTCTCCTGGCGAGCGGCGTCCCCGGTCACATCGGCGGCGTTGGCCGCCTGCATCAGCAGGTCGACCTTGCTCATGCCGGCCACCTGCTCCGGCTCCGGCACGCGCTCCCAGAGCCCCAGCGCGCGTTCGCGCAGCGAGAGCGCCTCGTGGAACGCGTTCACCCGCTCGGCCGCCGCCGCGGCTCGCACCGAGGCGGCGAGCGCGGCCGGCTGGTCGCCCGCCGCCAGCCAGTGGTGGGCGACCTCGGCGGTCAGGTGCACGCGCTCGCCCTCGCGGGCGATCGCCTCCTCCAAGGCGCGCGCGATGGCGCCGTGCAGCTCGGCCCGCTCGCCCGGCAGCAGGTCGTCGTAGACCACCTCGCGCAGCAGCGCGTGGCGGAAGCCGTAGCTGCCGTCGGCGTGCGCGACCGCGATCTGGCTGCCCACGGCCTCGCGCAGCCCCTCGCGCAGCTGGCCGGAGTCGAGGTCGGTCAGGTTGCGCAGCAGGTCGTCGTCGAGCGACTGGCAGGCGAGCCAGCGCAGGACCTCCTGGGCGGGTGCGGGCAGCCGCTCCACGCGCAGCATCAGCGCGTCCCGCAGCGTCGGCGGCAGCGTCCCGCGGCCGTCGAGCCCCACGGCCAGCAGCTCCTCCGTGAACAGCGGGTTGCCCTCGCTGCGCGAGTAGAGCCGCTCGACCAGGCCGGGATCCGCGCGGCTGCCGAGGATGTCGGCCAGCTGCTCCGCCATCTCGTCGCGGCTGAGACGCTCCAGCTCGATCAGGTGCGCCAGCGGGTCGCGCGCCAGCTCGGCCAGCAGGGGCCGCAGCGAGTGACGGCGGTGGAGCTCGTCGGAGCGGTAGGTGCCGACCACCAGGATCCGCTCCGTGCACAGCGCCCGCGCGAGGAACCGCACGAACCCGCGGGTGGAGCTGTCCGCCCAGTGCAGGTCCTCGATCACGAGCAGCAGCGGCTGCTCCTCCGACATCGCGTCGAAGACCGCGAGCAGCGCCTCGAACACGCGCACCTGCTCGGCTTCGGCGCCCGCGTCGCGCGAGCCGCCTCCGAGGCCGGGCAGGATCGTGGCGAGGTCGGCGCGCTGGCTCGCCGGCAGCGCGTCGAACGCCGGGTCGCCATCGCGCGCTATGCGGCGCAGCGCGCCCACCAGCGGCGCGTACGGCAGCTCGCCCTCGCCCAGCTCGACGCAGTCGCCGCTGAGCACGCGCGCGCTCGACTCGCGCGCCGTGCGGGTCAGCTCGCTGGCCAGCCGCGACTTGCCCACCCCGGACTCGCCGGCCAGGAGAGCCAGCGAGGGGGTGCCGGCGGCGCTGGCCTCGAGCGCCGCGCACAGCTCCGCCAGTTCAGCGGCTCTCCCTACGAAGCGGGTGCTCGTGACCCGGGTCGCCATGCTGGGAGCCATCCTCCCAGAAGCCGGCGTGGAGCCCGTACGCTGGCGTAGCCCATGGACGCGGGACTCTGCGACACCTGCAAGCACCAGAAGCTGGTGCCCAACACCCGCGGGAGCGTGTTCTCCCTGTGCGAGCGCTCGAAAACCGACCCGCGCTACCCGAAGTACCCGCGGCTGCCGGTGAGGCAGTGCCCGGGCTACGTCAGCGTGGCTCGCTGACGACGGTCTTCCCGTCGCCGGCCACGCGCACCTTGGGGGCCGCGTTCGAGACCGTGCCCGAGAAGGTCCCGGTCGGCGCGCCGCCGCCGGCGGTCACTGCCTTGGCCTTGCCGTTGAGGCCGGCCGCCACGCGGTAGGCCACCTTGTAGGAGCCCGCCTTGACCGCCGTCACCTTCCACACGAACGTCTTCTCGTCCCCAGGCTTCAGCCGCCCGCACGCCCACGTGTTCACGTAGGCGGTGTCGCAGCCAGCCGGAGTGGCGTCCTTGGCCTCCGGCTGACCGCCGATCTCGCGCGGGATGCCGTTGACCACGAACCGCGGCCGCTCGGGATCGGCCAGGTCCGGCTCCGTGGAGCGGTAGTTCAGCCCATCCACCGTGATCGCGACGTTTGGCACGGCCTGGTCGCCGGCGTTGCGCACCGTGATCACCAGGTTGGAGCTTTGCGCCAGCTTTTGCTTCGTCGGGAAGGTGGCGGTGACCACCTCGACGGCGAACTTCCCTGCGGGCTCGTTCGCGTCCTGGGGCTCGCCGCCACCGCAGCCGGGGACGGCGATCAGACACACCAGGGCGATGCCGCCCGCGAAGCGCTTCCTCCTCGCCTCCAAGTCCGGCGAACATAGCACCGTTCGGTCTGGCGAGGGGAGGGGACATGGCATAGGCTTCGTCTCCCGAGGGAGGAGCTTTGCTTAGTGGTTAGAGCCGCAGCCGACCGGATCTTCCTGCCGACCAAGAGCCTGCTCGAGCAGGTGGGCGACATGATGATCCTGACCGGCAAGACGCTGGTCTCCGCGTTGCGGCCGCCCTACCCGTACGGGACCGAGTTCGTCCAGCAGTTCCTGTTCATGCTGCGCCTCTGCTGGCTGCCGCTGACGATCTCGACGATCGCGTTCGGCTACGGCGCGCCGGGGCTGCAGGCCGGCAACTTCCTGGTCCTGTTCGGCGCCATCGATCGGCTCGGTGGCTTCTTCGTGCTCTCCTCGATCAGGGAGTTCGCGCCGTTCGTGACCGCGATCATCATGGCCGGCGTCGGCGGCACCGCCATCACCGCCGACCTCGGCGCCCGCAAGATCCGCGAGGAGCTGGACGCGCTGCAGGTGCTCGGCGTGGACCCGATCAAGAACCTGGTCGTGCCGCGCTTCCTCGCGCTGATGGTCGTCACCGGCCTGTTCAACATCTACGCGCTGATCTTCGGCATCTTCGGCGGCGTGCTCGCCACGCTCACGTTCGACGCGCCGCTGGGCCCGTTCTTCGCGACCCTGCTGAACAACGCGTCCGTCCCCGACTTATGGGGGTCCGTGCTCAAGACGACCTTGTACGGGGCGATCATCGCGGTGGTGTCCTGTTACAAGGGCATGACGGCCTCCGGCGGCGCCGAGGGGGTCGGCCGAGCCGTGAACCAGGGCGTGGTGATCGAGTTCTTGGGCATCTTCGCCTTCAACTACGTGTTCACCCAAACCCTGCTGGCCACCCACCCCGAGATCTCGATCATCAAGTGAGCGCCTGATGGGGAAGACATGGCTCAGCGTCCCGAAGGACTGGATCGCCTCGTTTGGCGACATCGCCAAGTTCTCGGCGCGCGTGGTCGCGGACGTGTTCAACGGCCGGGTGTTCCGCTTCTTCGGCGAGACGCTGCGCCAAGCCGGCATCCTGATCCTGGGCTCCGCGATCGTGATCTGGGGCCTCGCGTTCATCATCGGCCTCCAGTGCGGGATCGAGGGCGCGTACCTGAACCGCTCGATCGGCGCGCCGGCCTACTCGGGCGTGTTCTCGGCGTGGTGCGACCTGCGCGAGCTGATGCCGTACGCGTTCGGCTACATGATGTCCGCCAAGGTCGGCACCGGCCTGGTCGCGGAGATCGGCGCGATGCGCATCTCGGACGAGATCGACGCGCTCGAGGTGATGGGCATCAACTCGCTCGTCTTCCTCTGCGCCACGCGCCTGCTGGCAGCGTGGCTGGTGTTGCCGTTCGTGTACATCGCCGCCGTGGGGGCCGGCTTCTTCGCGAGCTACTTAGCCGTGGTCCAGCAGATCGGCGAGGTCAGCTCGGGTGGGTACTTCCTGATCTTCTGGATGTTCCAAAACCCGCCAGACCTCTTCTACTCGCTGCTCAAGGGCATGGCGATGGCTACCGTGATAGTGCTGGTCGGTTGCTATTACGGTTACACCGCGAGCGGCGGGCCCGTCGGCGTGGGCACCGCGACCGCCAAGTCGATGGTGCTCAACACGGTGATGGTTCACCTGGTCGGCATGGTGGGCACGCAGATCTTCTGGGGCTCCAACCCGAGAGCCCCAATCGGCGGATAGACGGAACGCGAGGAGAGCTTCTATGGAAGGAAGAACGGGAGAGGGACCGGGCCGACCGCTCGATCCGCGCGACTGGGAAGCCACGCGCGGGGAGCAGCAGGTCGAGCCGCGCCCTCAGCAGGATTCACGCGCCCACGAGGACGTGCCGGAGAACATCCTGGCCCAGACCCGTGAGGGCGAGGACCCCTACCACTGGCACAGCGGGCGCACGCGCGAGCACGGCGCCAAGGACGCCGTCGAGTTCATCGACGTCAGGAAGTCCTTCGGCCGCAACACGATCCTGAACGGCCTCAACCTGGGCCTGCCCGACGGCCAGATCTCGATGATCCTGGGTCCCTCGGGCACGGGCAAGTCGGTGTGCATCAAGCACATGGTGGGGCTGCTCTACCCCGACCAGGGCGACGTGCTGGTGCACGGTGAGTCGGTGCCCGACATGGCCGACGACGAGCTGTTCGAGATGCGCAAGAAGTTCGGCGTCCTGTTCCAGGACGGTGCGCTGTTCGGCTCGATGAACGTGTTCGACAACACGGCCTTCCCGCTGCGCCAGCACACCGACAAGGGCGAGGACGAGATCAGCGAGATCGTGCTGCGCCGCCTCGGCGAGGTCGGCCTCGGCGGCGCGCTCGACAAGATGCCGAACGAGCTGTCGGGCGGCATGCGCAAGCGCGCGGGGTTCGCCCGGGCGCTGGTGCTGGACCCCGACATCGTGCTCTTCGACGAGCCGGATTCGGGACTGGACCCGGTGCGCACGGCGCTGCTGTGCGAGCTGATCATGGAGGTGCACGAGGAGAACGGCGGCGCGTATTGCGTGATCACGCACGACATCATGTCGGCGCGCCGGGTGGCGGACTACATCGCAATCCTCTGGAAGGGCCGGATCGTCGAGTCGGGGCCCGCGAGCGAGCTGTTCAACTCCGATAACCAGTTCGTGAGGCAGTTCCTGTCCGGGGAGGCCCAGGGCCCCCTCGGAATGGAGTAGCTAGACAGGTGGCGAACGCGTGCAGGGGATCCTGCGCGCGCTGTGATGTTCGGTCATAGACTGGGCTCGCAGGGAGGCGTCGAGCGATCGACCGCGCTTGGAATCAAGGCAAACGAGAGAGGGACGGATCCGTGAACCGCTCCATGACGAGCGGGGATCGACTGTTGCGCGCGTAATCGCGGTCGCGGCGCTCGTCGCCGCGGTGGCGCTCGCCGCGCTGGCGATGTTCGGCAACGGCGCGTCGTACACCGTCCACGCGGTCTTCGAGAACGCCGGCCAGCTGGTCAAGGGCAACGAGGTGCGCGTCGGCGGCCAGCCGATCGGCACGATCACCGACATCCAGCTCGACGACTCGGCGAACGCCGTCGTCACGATGAAGATCGAGGATGCCCTGGCGCCGCTGCACGAGGGCACCAGCGCCACTATCCGCGCGACCTCGCTGTCGGGCATCGCCAACCGCTACATCTCGCTGAAGCCGGGCCCGAACAGCTCCCGGCGGATCGCCGACGGCGGGCGCATCGGGACCGACAACACGAGCGCGCCGGTCGACCTGGACGTGCTGTTCGACTCGCTCGACGCCAAGACCCGCGCCGGACTGCGCAACCTCATTCGCGGCTCCGGCGACCAGTACGACGGCAAAGCTCAGCAGGCGCGCGAGAGCGTCAAGTACTTCGCCCCGTGGCTGAGCAGCACGAGCGAGCTGACCAGCGAGCTGGCGCTCGACCAGGGGCTGTTCGAGCGCTTCGTCAAGGACGGCGCGGCCACGGTCTCCGCGCTGGCCGAGCGACGCGACGACCTGTCCGGCCTGGTCTCCAACACCAACCAGGCGATGGCGGCGATCGGCGACGAGAGCACGGCTCTGCAACAGGCGCTGGCGCTGCTGCCCGGCACGTTCCGCAAGGCCAACACCACGTTCGTGAACTTGCGCTCGACGCTCGACGACCTCCAGCGGCTGGTGGACGAGTCGAAGCCAGCCACGAAGCAGCTCGCGCCGTTCTTCCAGCGCCTGCGCCCGCTGGTCGCGGACGCGCGCCCGACAATCGCCGACCTGAGCGAGCTGATCAGCAAGCCGGGCTCCGGCAATGACCTCACCGAGCTGACCGCCATGCAGCCCAAGCTGGCGCGGCTGACCGGCTCGGTGTTCCCGCGCGCCATCCGGGCGCTCGACCGCGCCCAGCCGGTGATCGAGTACGCGCGCCAGTACACGCCTGACCTGGCGGGCTGGATCACCAAGTTCGGGCAGGTCGCCGGCTACTACGACGCCAACGGCCACTACGCGCGCGTGCAGCCGGTCTCCAGCCCGACCGTCTTCCAGGGCGGCTCGCTGGTGGCCGTCCCGCCGGAGCGCCACTTCGAGGGCTACCAGGCCGGCATCCTCCGCCACTGCCCGGGCGGGGCCGTTCAGCCTCCGCCCGACGGCTCGGCGCCGCTGCCGGTCGCCGGCTGCCGTACGACCGACGTCCCACCCGGTCCATGAGGCGGCTGATCTACATCTGCCTGTTCGTGGCGATCGTGCCCTGGATCGTGATCGGGATCGTGCGCGAGGCAAGCGACGACGACACGAACGATCACTACCTCGTGCGCGCGATCTTCGACAACGCCTCGACGATCGTTGCCGGCGAGGACGTGAAGATCGCCGGCGCCCCGGTCGGGATCGTCTCCGACATGAACGTGACCGCGGACAACAAGGCCGCGATCACGCTGCAGATCGACAACGCGGACTTCACCCCGTTCAAGAGCGACGCCACCTGCAAGATCCGGCTGCAGGGGCTGATCGGGGAGCGCTTCGTGGAGTGCGAGCCCGGCTCGGCGGACGCCCCCCAGCTCGCGCGCATCGACGACGGCCCTGGCAAGGGCGAGCGGCTGCTGTCCGTGGACCACAACAGCGCCCCGGTCGACATCGACCTGCTCAACGACATCATGCGCCTGCCCTATCGGCAGCGCTTCGCGATCCTGCTGAGCGAGCTGGGCACGGGCCTGGCGGGGCGCGGGGGAGACCTCAACGAGGTCATCCACAGGGCCAATCCGGCGCTCAAGCAGACCGACGACGTGCTGGCGATCCTGGCCAAGCAGAACAACGTGCTCACCCGGCTGGCGCGCGACTCCGACAAGGCGCTTGCCCCGCTGGCCCGCGAGCGCGAGCACTTCGCGAACTTCATCGTGCAGGCGAACAAGACCGGCGAGGCCACAGCGGAGCGCAGCGTCGACACCCGCCGGAGCATCCAGCTGCTGCCCGACTTCCTCCGCCAGCTGCGGCTGTTGATGGTCGACCTCGGCAGCCTCACCGACCAGGGCACGCCGCTCCTGACCGACGTGAACAAGGCGGCCCCCGCCCTCGGCCGCCTGATCGAGGCACAGGGCACGCTGGCGGACGCGTCGCGCGCGTCATTCCCCAGCCTGGGCGACGCGCTCGAGCGTGGCCGCCCGGCGCTGATCCGCGCCCGGCCGCTGATCCAGGACCTGAACCAGCTGGGCAAGCAGATCGGGCCCACGGCGCTGAGCCTCGACCAGCTGACGAAGAGCCTGGACGAGACGGGCGCCGTCGAGCGGATCAACGACTTCCTCTACTACGTGACCCTGTCGATCAACGGCTTCGACTCGCTCGGTCACTACCTGCGCGCCGGGCTGGTGGCCAACGTCTGCTCCGAGTACAGGCTCACGCCGAGCGGCAGCCAGTGCAACGCGAACTTCTACAACCCGCTCGAGACCTCGTCGGCCAGCGCGGACACGCTGGCGGCGCGCAACGCGCCCGAGCCCAAGGGCGGCTCCGCCGGCAGCGTGGCGCCCAGCGGCACGCTGCTCCAGGGCCTGCTCGGCACGGCGGAGACCCCGGATCAGGCGCGCCAGCGCAAGGACTCGCAGCAGCGGCTGCGCACCCAGGCGCACAGCGGCTCGCGGGCGTTCGGCAAGGGCGAGCCGATGCTCGACTACCTGCTTGGGGGTGAGGGCCAGTGAGGGGCCGCGGCGGCGGGTCGGCACTGGCCGCCAGCCCCGTGCTGGTCGGCGCCGTGACCGTCCTGGTCACGATCGTCGCGGTCTTCCTCTCGTACAACGCGAACTCCGGGCTGCCGTTCGTGCCGACGTACGACCTGAAGGCCAACCTGCCCAACGCCGCCCAGCTCGTGAAGGGCTTCGAGGTGCGCATCGGCGGCGCGCGCGTGGGCGTGATCTCCGAGATCGTCCCCAAGCGGCGCGCCGACGGCTCCACCTACGCCCGGGTCACGATGAAGCTCGACAAGCAGATCGAGCCGCTCCCGGTCGGGTCCAAGCTGCTGGTCCGCCCGCGCTCGGCGGTCGGGCTCAAGTACATCGAGGTCGAGCCCGGTCGCCGCTCGGCGAACGAGCGCACCCTCGCGGCGGGGTCGACGATCCCGGTGCGGCAGGTGCGCACGCCGGTCGAGCTGGACGAGTTCTTCAACATGTTCGACGAGCGCGCCCGCGTGGGGTCGCGCAACTCGCTCGACGGCTACGGCGGGGGGCTGGCCGGCCGGGGCCAGGACCTCAACTCCGCGATCGAGGCCCTCGTTCCGCTGCTGAGCGACGCCGAGCCGGTCCTCCGCAACCTGGCCGATCCCAACACGCAGCTCGCTCGCTTCTTCCGCTCGCTCGCGGACACCGCCACCCAGGTGGCGCCGGTGGCGGAGCAGCAGGCGTCGCTGTTCATCGGCCTCGACCGCTCGTTCACCGCGCTCGCGTTGGTGGCCCGTCCCTTCATCCAGGAGACGATCAGCGAGAGCCCGCCGTCGGAGCAGGTCGCCATCCACGACTTCCCGCTCCAGCGCCCCTTCCTGCGCAACAACGCCGCGTTCTTCAAGGAGCTGCGCCCCGGCGTCGCGACCCTGCCGCACTCGGCGCCGATCCTCGCCGACGCCTTCCAGGCCGGCACGAAGGTGCTCCCGCGCACGATCCCGGCGAACGAGGACCTGGGTGACGTGTTCGACTCGCTGGCCAGCTTCTCCGAGGACCCGCTGGTGCGCCAGGGCGTGAACCAGCTGACCCGGCTCTCCTCCTCGCTGCGGCCCACGCTGCGCTTCCTCACACCCGCGCAGACCGTCTGCAACTACGCCACGCTGTGGTTCCGCAACGCGGCCAGCCTGCTCTCGGACGGCGACACCAACGGCACCTGGCAGCGCTTCCAGGCCGTCTCCGCTCCCACCGACACCCAGGCGCTGTTCCGCAACGCGCCACTCGACGACGTGTACGGGCCCAACAACGAGGGCTCCCCCTCGAGCGCCCCGGCCAACGGGCCGCAGCCGATCAACCACCTGCACTACAACCCGTACCCGAACACGGCGGCGCCCGGACAGACGAAGGAGTGCGAGGCGGGCAACGAGCTCTACGAGTCCGGCGTGACGGTGATCGGCAACGCGAAGGAGCGCACCAGCACCAAGACCGACGGTCAGGTCCGCTCGAAGGCGAGCGCCGCGGGGGTGCAGCCGTGAGGCGGGTCGCGCAGGATCGCATCGGCCCCTTCGGGGCAGGTCTGATCGCGATCGTGCTGATCCTGATCGGCACGTTCCTGGCCTTCACGAAGGACATCCCCTTCACGAAGCCGTTCGAGCTCAGGGCGACCTTCGAGAACGCGCCTCCGATCCAGAAGAACCAGGCCGTGCGGATCGCCGGCGTGGACGTGGGCAGGGTGTCCAAGGTCGAGCCGGTCGGCGGCGACTCCCCGGCGATCGTCGTCACGATGAAGCTCAAGGACGACGCGCTGCCGATCCACAAGGACGCCACGATCAAGGTGCGCCCGCGCATCTTCTTCGAGGGCAACCTGTTCTTCGACATCCACCCGGGCACGCCGAGCAGCCCGGAGGTCGGCGACGGCGACACGATCCCGGCGTCCCAGACGTCGGCCCCCGTGCAGCTCGACCAGGTGCTCGGGTCGCTCCAGGCCGACACGCGCAAGAACCTGCAGAAGCTGCTGATCGGGTACGGCGGAGCGCTCAACGCCAAGCCGCTGCCCGGCGAGGACGACGACCAGAGCCCGGAGGTCCGGGGCAAGACCGGCGGCCAGGCGCTGAATCAGTCGCTCCAGTACTCCGCCGAGGCGCTGCGCGGCTCCGCGGTGGTCAACCAGGCGCTGCTCGGCACCGACCTGCACGACCTGTCGAAGCTGGTCGGCGGCCAGCAGAAGGTCTTCGCGGCGCTGTCCCGGCACGAGGGCTCGCTGAAGGACCTGATCACCAACTTCAACACCACGACGGGCGCGCTGGCCGCCGAGCAGGACAACCTGCGCGAGACCGTACGGCTGCTGCCCGGCCTGCTCGAGGCGGCCAATCCGGCGCTCGACAAGCTCAACGCCGCCTTCCCACCCACGCGCGCGTGGGCGCTGGAGATGATCCCGGGGGTCCGCGAGACGCCGGCGACCATCAAGGCCGCCTTCCCGTGGATCACCCAGACGCGTGCCCTCCTGAGGCCGAGCGAGCTGCAGGGGCTCGTGAAGGACCTCCAGCCGGCCGTGGACGATTTCGCCCGCTTCACCCAGGGTCAGGTGAAGCTGCTGCCGGCCATCGACCTGTTCAACCGCTGCCAGCTCAACGTGATCCTCCCGACCGGGGACACGCGCATCGACGACGGCACGTTCTCCACCGGCCTGCGCAACTACGAGGAGTTCTTCCAGACCCTGGTCGGCCTGGCGGGCGAGTCGCAGAACTTCGACGGCAACGGCTCGTACACGCGCTTCATGAGCGGCGGCGGCGCCTACCGGGTGCAGACACCTCCGGTGCGCCAGGTGAACAGCCCCGGGCCGCTCTTCGGCTCGGCGGTCGCGCCGCCGCTGGGCACCCGGCCGGCGCGGACGGCCAAGCCGCCCTACAAGCCGAACGCGCCCTGTTACAAGCAGCAGCCGCCGGACCTGAACGCCGCCCCGATCGGAGCGGGCCCATGATGCGGCAGATCAAGAAGCAGATGCGCGTCTTCGTGGCGCTCATCTGCCTGCTCGTCGGGGCGCTGGCGGTGACGACCTACATCCTGTCCCAGCAGCGCTTCTACCTGCCCGCCTGGGTGCCGGTGATCGGTACGGACTTCTACGAGGTCAAGGCCGAGCTGCCGACCGGGCAGGCGGTCGTGCCCGGCCAGGGCCAGACGGTCAACGTGGCGGGCGTGAAGATCGGCGAGGTCGGCGACGTGAAGCTGGAGAACGGCCGCGCCGTCGTGACCATGCAGATCCAGGACAAGCACAAGCCGATCTACCGCGACGCCACCATCCTGCTGCGCCCCAAGACCGGCCTGAAGGACATGTACCTGGCGCTCGACCCGGGCACCAAGAACGCGGGCGCGCTGCCGGAGGGCGGTCGCGTGCGCGTGAACAACACCTTGCCGGACGTGAACGCGGACGAGATCCTGGCTCAGCTCGACGGCGATACGCGGGCGTACCTGGAGATCCTCCTGACCGCCGGCGGCACCGCGTTCGACGACCAGGCGACCGGCGCCGACAAGCGCTACACGCAGACGGCCGAGCAGGACCTGCGCGAGGTGTTCAAGCGGTTCGCGCCCACGGCCCGGTACGCGGAGCAGATCTCGCGGCAGCTGATCGCGCGTCGCCACAACATCTCGCGGGTGATCCACAACTTCCAGGAGATCTCGACCGCGCTCGGCAAGCGCGACGACCAGCTCGCCGGGTTCGTGGACTCGGCCAACAAGAACTTCGAGTCGTTCGCCGCGGAGGAGTCGTCGCTGCGCGCCGCGCTGCGGGAGTTCCCGCCGGCCCTGTCCCAGACCACCACGACGCTGCAGAAGGCCGAGAAGCTCGCCGCCCAGCTGGGCCCCGGGCTCGCGCGCCTGCGGCCCTTCGCGCGCAAGCTGGCCCCAGCGCTGCGGCGCACGCGCCCGTTCCTGCGCGAGACCACCCCGATCATCCAGAACCAGATCCGGCCGTTCGCGCGTGACGTGCAGCCCACGGTGCGCGACCTGCGCAGCGCCACCCAGAACCTGGCGCCGGCCACGCCGCGCCTGACGCGCAGCTTCGGCGTCCTGAACAAGTTCTTCAACACGCTCGCGTACAACCCGCCCGGCTCGGTCCAGCCGTTCCTCTTCTGGAGCTCCTGGAGCGCCCACAACGGCGCCACCCTGTGGGCGCAGCAGGACGCGCACGGCCCCGTCCGGCGCGGCGTCGTGATGGTGGGCTGCTCGACCTACTTCAGCCTCAACTCGGCGGTGCTGCCGGGCAGCCCGCAGCTCGGCACCGCCGTGCAGCTGCTGAACCTGCCGCCGTTCGACGACATCTGCCTCCCTGGGGGTGGCACGAAGTGATCAAGCAGGCCCCCAGCGTCGGTCGGATCCTCACGATGGTGGCGTTCGCCCTGTCGTGCTTCGGGATCCTCGTGTTCCTGTGGCTGAGCTTCGGCGGCTCGGTGCCGCTCAAGCCAGAGGGCTACCGCGTGAATATCGCGTTCCCGGAGGCGACCCAGCTGGCCAAGGAGGCGGAGGTGCGCATCTCCGGCGTCAAGGTCGGCCGCGTGAAGACGACCAAGCCGAACAAGCAGACGGGGCTGACCGACACCGAGCTCGAGATCGACGCCCGCTACGCGCCACTGCCGAAGGACACGCACGCGATCCTGCGCCAGAAGACGCTGTTGGGAGAGACCTACGTGGAGCTCTCCCCGGGCTCGGGCGGCACGCGCGGCGGCGGCGACGAGTCGCGGATGGTTCCCGACGGCGGAGAGCTGGCCAGGGGCCAGGTGGCGGAGACCGTCGAGCTCGACGAGATCCTGCGCACCTTCGACCCGGTCACCCGCGAGCGCTTCAGCACCTGGCTCGATCAGCAGGGCCAGGCCGTGCGCGGCCAGGCCGGCGCCATCAGCGACGCGCTGGCGCTGCTGACGCCGTTCGCCGAGAACACCGACGACGTGCTGAAGGTCCTGCGCGTGCAGTCCGGCGCCACGCGGGCGTTCGTGCGCGACACCGGCGTGGTCTTCACGGCGCTGAGCGAGCGCAAGGACCAGCTGCGCGAGCTGATCGCCAACTCGAACCGCGTCTGGACGGCGATCGGGAGCCGCGACGAGCAGCTGGCCGACACGTTCCGCGTGTTCCCGACGTTCCTGCGCGAGGGCCGCGCCACGACCAAGCGGGCCACGGCGTTCGCCAAGGACGCCAACCCGCTGATCGACCAGCTCCGGCCGGCGGCCCGGCAGATCTCGCCGACCCTGGTGGACCTCGACAAGCTGGCCCCCGACCTGCGCGGCTTCTTCAAGGACCTGGGCCCGTTCGTGACCGCCGCGCGGACGGGGCTGCCCGCCACCTCGCAGGTGCTCGACAACACGCGGCCCGTCCTGCGCCGGCTCGACCCATTCCTGCGCCAGCTCACGCCGATCGTCGACTACCTCGGGCTGTACAAGCGCGAGATCGCTTCCTTCCTCGCGAACGACTCGGCCGCGACACAGCTTGTCGGGCCGTCGCTCAACGAGCCCGGCAAGGGCCCGCTGAGCAAGAACGGGCAGCTGCACGTGCTGCGCGTGACCAACCCGATGAACCCGGAGATCATGGCCGGCTTCCCGAACCGGCTCTCCACGAACCGCGGCAACCCGTACACCGCGCCGGGCGCCTACGACCGGCTCGCCCAGGGCCGTCCGCTGCCGGTGTTCGGCAGCTACCTGTGCACCGCGAACCCGGTGCCGGATGCCCCCGCGCCGGTCGATCCGTACTGGCCCGCCCTGCTGGTCACGCGCGTGAACAAGTTCGTGTACGGCGGGACGCACAGCCGCAACGCGGCACCGCCCTGCGAGGCGCAGGCGCCGCTCGGCGAGCTGATCGGCCAGAGCGGCGCATATCCGCGATTGCAGCCGCTCCCCTAGCGGCCTTCTAAGCTCATCGCGTGAGTAAGGGGCACGGCTTCGAGCGCATCGTGCGCGCGGTCACGCGCCGGCCGCTGATGGTCCTTGCCGCGACCGCGCTGCTCGCGCTCGGCGGGGCGGCGCTGGCCCTGCGGCTGGAGCCGAGCGCCGCGACCGACACGCTGGTGGACAGCGACTCGGCCACGTTCCGGGCGACCGATCGCTTCAAGCAGGACTTCGGCGACGAGGCCGTCGTGGTGCTGGTGCGCGGTCAGCTGGCCAACACCGTGCTCACCGACGACCTGGGGCGCGTGCTGGCCCTCGAGGGCTGCCTGTCCGGCAACGTGCCGGACACCAAGAAGGGGCTCGGCTCACTGCCTCCGGTCTGCCGCGAGATCGCCGACCTGAAGCCGGCCAGGGTCGTGTTCGGCCCTGCCACCTTCATCAACACGGCTGTCAACGGGATCGTGAAGGAGGTGGCCAACCGCCAGGCCGCCGCCCAGCGTCAGGCCGACGCCGCGGCGCAAGCGGCCCGCAAGCTGTCGCGGCGTCGCGGCGATCCGCCCGCGGAGCAGGAGCGCCTGGCGCGCGCCGCGTCCCAGGCCGTGACCGTGCAGTTCACCCAGTACGTGATCCAGCTCGGCCTGCGCTACGGGATCACCGACATCCCGCGCATCGACGACCCCAACTTCGTCTCGGCGATGGTCTTCGACAGCAGCGCGGGCGATCCGGGCGTGCCGAAGTCGCGCTTCGCGTACCTGTTCCCCTCGTCGAACGCGGCGATGATCACGATCCGGCTGAAGCCGGACCTGAGCGACTCCCAGCGCCGGCGCGCCATCGCGCTGTTCAAGACGGCGACCGGCGAGCGCGCGTTCCGGCCCCGGCACGGGGCCAACTACGTGGTCACCGGCGTGCCGGTGGTGAGCGAGGGGCTGGCCGACGCGGTGCAGAGCTCGATCTTCGTCCTGCTGGGCGCGGCCCTGCTGGTGATGGCGGCCACCCTTGCGCTCGTGTTCCGCACCAGGTTGCGGCTGCTGCCGCTGGCCCTCGCGCTGGCGGCCGCCGCGCTCACGTTCGGGGCGCTGTCGCTGGCCGGCGGCAGCCTGACGATGGCATCGATCGCGGTGCTCCCGGTGCTGATCGGGCTGGCGGTGGACTACGCGATCCAGTTTCACGCCCGCTTCGACGAGCAACGGGCGCGGGGCGGGGACCCGCGGGCGGCCGCCGTGGCCGCCGCGGCGGCGGGCGGCCCGACGATCCTCACCGCCGGGGTGGCCACCGCCGTGGGCTTCCTGGTGCTCCTGCTGTCCCCGATCCCGATGGTGCGCGGCTTTGGAGCTCTGCTCGTGGTCGGCATCGGCCTGGCGCTCGCCTGCGCGGTGGGCGCCGGCTTCGCGGCGCTGGTGCGCTTCGGCGGCCGCGCCGAGGCGGCTCCGCCGCTGCTGCCGGGCGTGCGCAATCGGGTCGCCGCGCTGGGGGCGCACCCGCGCGTGGCCGACCGGCGCGAGTGGCTCGCCGACCGGTCCTGGCAGGCGCTCGGCATGTCGCTGTCGCGGCCGCGCCGCGTGCTGGCGATAGCCCTCGCACTAGCCATCGCGGGGCTCGCGCTCGACACGCAGAGCGAGGTGACCTCCGACGTGCGCGAGCTGGTGCCGGCCGACCTGCAGGCGCTCAAGGACGTGAACGTGCTCCAGAAGGAGACCGGCGTGTCGGGCGAGATCGACGTGACGGTCCGCGCCAGCGACATCACGGCGCCGAACGTGATCGCCTGGATGACGCGCTTCCAGGAGCGCGTGCTGAAGGCGCACGGCTACCGCGCCGGCAAGCGCTGCACCCAGACGCGCAACGCGCCGGAGCTGTGCCCCGCGCTCTCGCTGCCTGACCTGTTCAGCGCATCCGGCTCGGGGGAGGGCCAGGTGCGCCGGCTGCTCGACTCCGTGCCGCCCTACTTCTCCCAGGGCGTGATCACCGCCGACCGCAAGACCGCCAACCTGGCCTTCGGCATCCGCCTGATGCCGCTCGACCGCCAGAAGCGCGTGGTGGACGACATCAAGCGCCGGCTCGACCCGCCGCGCGGTGTGGAGGCCAGCGTGGTGGGCCTGCCGGTGCTGGCGGCGGAGGCCAACGCCGCGCTCTCCTCGCCGTGGCGTCGCGGCCTGTCGCTGCTGGCCGCGCTGGCGGGCGTCTTCCTCGTGCTGCTCGTGGTGCGCCGGTCGGTGCGCCACGCGGCCATCCCGCTGATCCCGATCGCGCTCGCCACCGGCTGGTCGGGCGGCGTGCTGTTCGTGCTCGGCCTGCTGCCGGGGCCGCTCGAGGTCAAGCTCAACCCGATGTCCGTCACCCTTGGTGCCCTCGTGATCGCGATCTCCACCGAGTTCAGCGTGCTGCTCTCGTCGCGCTACCGCCAGGAGCGGGCCGCCGGCGCCGGCCCGGCACGCGCCATCGAGCTGACCTACGCGTCGACCGGAGCAGCCGTGCTGGCGTCCGGCGCGACCGCCATCGCCGGCTTTGCCGCGCTGATCGCCTCCGACATCCGCATGCTGCGCGACTTCGGCATCGTCACGGTGGTGGACCTGACCGTGTCGCTGGTGGGAGTGCTGCTGGTGCTGCCCGCGGCGCTGATCTGGGCCGAGCAGCACGGCGCGTTCAGCATCCGCGACCTCGACCCGCGCCCGCACCTGCGCGCGCTGCGGACGCCGCGCCCCGGCCGCGCGCACCCCGATACGCCGTGACCGACGACCGCTTCGAGGACCTGGGCGGGGAGCAGCGCCGCGCGGAGATCGGCGACCAGCTCGCCGAGCGCGACCGCACGCACCCGGAGGGCCCGCGGCGCCCCGAGGTGCCGCGCCCGGGCAACAAGTACGCCTGGGCGGTCGGGATCGTGGCGATCATGGGGCTCGGCATCCTGCTGTTCCTGCAGACGCTGCCGAACGAGGGCAAGGGGTTCGAGGGCCCGCGCCACGGCTCGATCGTGAAGGCCTTCGCCGCCCCGTCCGCGCTCGGGCACTTGGAGGGGGACGCCAACGTCTGCCAGCGCGCCGACCAGTGCTCCAAGCAGATCGGCACGCGCCCGGCCTGCACGCTGCGCTCCAGCGAGGTGGTCAACGTCTGCGAGCTGCGCAAGCGGCCGCTCGTGCTCACGTTCGTCTTCGACCGCGGCGCCGACTGCTACCCGCAGGTGGACCGCACCGAGCGGATCATGGCCGACCTGCCCGGCGTGAACTTCGCCACGGTGTTCTTCACGCACAAGGACCGTGACCAGGTGCGCGCGCTCGTGCGGGAGCGCGGCTGGCGCCAGCCCGTGGGGATCGACCCGGACGGGGCGGTGGCCAACCTGTACGGCGTGGGCGGGTGCCCGACGACCATCTTCGCGCGCGCCGGTGGGCGGGTCGTGGCGACCAGGCTCGGCAACCTCACGGAGGACGACCTGCGCCGGCAGGCGCAGCGCCTCATGCGCTGATGGACCTGCAGCTCGAGGAGGGGTGGGTCGAGCAGGAGCTCGCCGAGGACTTCCCCGAGCTAGGGCTGGTGCACACGCCGCTGGACGCGCGCCCGAGCAAGACCCCGCCTCAGGTGAAGCAGCGCCTCCGCGCGCTGGCCGACCGCTACACCGGCGGCAAGGTGATCCACATGCGCCAGGACGCGGTGCCCTGGGCCTACCGGGTGTTCTCGCGCCAGGTTGGCATCGACCCCGACACCGACCGCACGCCCGTCGAGCGGATCGCGGTCGAGCGCCTGCGCCACGGCGGCCTGAAGAGCGAGAACCTCGTGGACGACGCGCTTACCATCGCGATCGCCGAGACCGGCGTGCCCGTGTTCGCGCTCGACGCGGACAAGCTCGTCGGGCCTCCGGGCCTGCGCCTGGCGCGTCCCGGGGAGCGCCTGGCGGGCGTGCGGCCGCTGTCCGCGCGGCAGCTGGTGGCGGCCGACGAGGCGCGCCCGGTGGCGATCGTGCTCGGCGACGTGGCTCACGACGCGGGCGTCACCTGGGACACCGAACGCATGCGGCTGTGTGCCCTGCGGGTGAAGGGCGTGCCGCCGATCGCGGTCGAGGAAGCGCTTTGGATAGCCGCCGAGACGCTTTACACTTGACCCGTGCTGCTGCAGCAAGCTCCGCCGGCAGTTACGCGGACGCTTCCGTCCGAGCGCGCCGCTCGCCGGACTCTGCTCGACCAGGTCGCCCGCCTGGAGGACGAGCTCGCGCAGCTGTTCTGCTCGATCTGGCCGCGCAAGGACTTCTCACTCGGTGTGCCAGGTCGCGGAGGGCCGCGACTGCTCTCGCTCGGCGAGCTCGAGGAGGTGCGCGACCAGCTGGCCGCTCGCGTGCAGCACGCACGCAGGGCGCTGTCGGAGCGCACCTACAGCGAGGAGCAGTACCGGCGCCTGATCGAGGAGATGCTGCTCGACCCGGCCGCCCACAAGTGGGTGCGGGTCGCGAACGAGGACATCGGGGAGCCCGGCTGCAAGCACTGGCACGTGCGTCCGCGCTGGAGCTTCATCGGCATGCTGATGGGCTGGTGGCGCGTCGTCATCAGCTCCGGCTGCCCGTTAGCCACCTCACATGGGCCGTAGGAGCCGCAAGCGCGGCGGCCTGACCACGCGGGCCGAGCGCGACGCCGCCCGCGGCGCGCCCGCGCCGCGCCGCCGGGGTCCCTCATCCGAGCGGCCGCCGCCGCCGTGGGGCAGCTTTCCGCTGTCCGAGCTGGTGATCCTGATCGGGATCGTGGTGATGGTCTGGGGGTTCCTGAGCGGGCGGGACGGGGGCGAGGAGCGGGTGGCCGCGGGCCTTGTCCTGGCTTCGCTCGGCGGTGGCGAGCTGGCCCTCCGCGAGCACCTCGCCGGCTACCGCTCGCACTCGGCTCTGCTGGCCGGCGTCGCGGCATTCGCCGTGGTGACCGTGGTCGCGCTGGCGCTCGGCCCGGTGAAGGTCTGGGTCCTGCTGCTCGCCGGCGCCGCGGTCTTCGGCGGCGCGTTCTACGCCATGCGCGAGCTGTTCAAGCGCCGCTCCGGCGGGCTGGGCTTCAGGTGAACGGGCGCAGCGGCCGGGCTGCTTGCCCGGCCGCCTAGCCCACTCGGCTCCGTCAGGCGGCGGAGAGCGCCGGGACGCGTGCCTCCCCGGCAAGCGCCTCGGTGTCCTCTTCCACGCCCGCCGGGGCGTTCTTCGCGTTCAACACCGCGGCCAGCGCTAGGCGCTGGCGCTCAGTGAGCGTCCCGACCTGCTTGTTCTCCGGGACGCCCAGGGATACGAGCAACCGTCTGCAGCGAGTCCGCCCCCAGCGCTTCTGGCTCATCAACAGGTCACTGATCGACATGCTGTGCGCCTGCCATGGGCAATTGAGGACGACCTCCGTCGCGGACAGTTCCCCCGCGGTGATCTTGCGCTTCATCCGTGCGCGCGCAAGCCGTACGCGATTCGCGTACTCCAGCGCCCGCAGATGCTGCTCTTGACCAGCGCTGACCGTGGCAGAGTTGCCCATCAGACCTCCCCGCACATCAAGTGCGTTTCAAAAACGAATGCAGTTCCCCGGTGGCCTCCGGGACGACATCGAACCTGCGGCGCGAGGGGTGGGCTTCTGCAGGCGGTCGGGGACCCGACCCGCCGCCAGCGCCAGTCCTCTCGCGTACTGGTCCAAACCGTCGAAGGCCGGCGCCAATCAAAGCCGCCCTGCCCGCGACCGTCAACCGAACAACGGGCCACCCGTTCGCTAAGAGCGGGCTTTTCCGCCTGTGGCCGTTCCTTGATCGTTTTTCACAAGCGCCGAGTGCCCGCGTAGGTATGTTCCAGTGGCTCCCATGCGCTCCACGAAGATCGTCGCCACCATCGGTCCATCGTCCCGTGAGCCCGACGTGCTCACGGCGATGATCGTCGCGGGCATGGACGTGGCCCGCCTGAACTTCGCGCACGGCACCCGCGACGAGCACGCCGAGACGGCCGGGCGGATCCGCGAGGCGGCCGAGCGCGCGGGCCGCGAGGTGGCGATCCTGGGCGACCTGCCGGGACCCAAGCTGCGGCTCGGGCCGGTCGCCGGCGGCGTGGCCGAGCTCCCCCGCGGCACACGCGTGGTGCTCACGCCCGCCGACATCGAGGGCACGTCAGAGCGGCTGCCGGTGGCCTGGCAGGGCTTCTCCGAGCTCGTGGACGCCGGGGACGTCTGCTACCTCGCCGACGGCGCGGTGCGGCTGCGCGTGGACGAGGTGAGCGCTGACGAGGTCGTGACGAAGGTGGAGGTGGGCGGGAGCGTCGCCTCGCGCCAGGGCCTCAACCTGCCCAACGTCACCGTGTCGCTGCCCGCGGTCAGCGCGGAGGACATCGCGCTGATCGACGCCGGGCTCGAGATGGAGCTCGACTTCTTCGCGCTCTCGTTCGTGCGCCGGCGCGAGGACCTCGACCCGGTGCGCGAGCACCTCGCCCAGCGCGGGGTGGAGGTCCCGCTGATCGCCAAGATCGAGAAGCCGCAGGCGGCCGCCAACGGCGAGGAGATCGTCGACGCGGCCGACGGCATCATGATCGCCCGCGGGGACCTCGGCATCGAGCTGCCGATCGAGGAGGTGCCGCTGGTGCAGAAGCGCCTGCTGGCGGTGGCCGGGCGGCGCGCCAAGCCGACCATCACCGCGACGCAGATGCTCGAGTCGATGGTGCACTCCACCCGCCCCACGCGCGCCGAGGTGGCCGACGTGGCGAACGCGATCTTCGACGGCACGGACGCGGTGATGCTCTCGCAGGAGACCGCGGTGGGCCACCATCCCGTGCTGGCCGTGGAGATGATGGCCTCGATCGCGAGGACGGTGGAGCGCGAGCTGCCCTACGGGCGCTGGCTGGCCGAGCGCGGCCCGCAGGCGAACAACCAGTACCACGCGATCGCCTTCGGGGCGGTCGGCGCCGTCTACCAGCTCGGGCTCAAGTGCATCGTGTCGCCGACCAACACCGGCGCGACCGTGAGGCTGATCTCGGCCTATCGGCCGAAGGCGCCGGTGCTGGCGCTGTCGCCGAGCCGGGACGTGGTGCGCCGCTGCCAGCTGCTCTGGGGCGTGCACCCGCGGCTGAACGAGGAGCCGGTGGCCACGCTGGAGCTGATCGACGCCTGCGCGAACGCGGCGTGCGAGGTCGGCTTCGCACGCAAGGGCGACACGATCGGGATCACGGCCGGTCTGCCGGCGGGCTCGTCGGGCGGCACGAACCTGTTCAAGGTCCACACGATCGAGTGAGGCCATCCGGGGGCTCGCGCCCCCGGTCCCCCGTGGAGCGTCGGCCGGTTGGCGGCGCATCTGGGGGCTCGCGCCCCCGGTCCCCCGTGGAGCGTCGGCCGGTTGGCGGCGCATCTGGGGGCTCACGCCCCCAGGCCCCCGTGGAACGTCGGCCGGTTGGCTGCGCTACGCCTTCCGCTTACGCTCGCGGAAGGCCCGGGCCTTCTCGATGTTGCCGCAGACCTCCATCAGGCACCACCGGCCGGAGTGGTTCTTGGACTGGTCGTAGAAGGCCCACTGGCACACGTCGCGGGGGCACGCCTTGAGGCGCTCCCAGTGACCCTGCTCCACCGCTCCCACCACGATCGCCAGCAGGCGACCGATCGCTCCGTCGACCCCCTCGGCCTCGGGCGCCAGCCGCGGATCGGCCCCCGGCCTGAAGACCACGCGCACCCCCGCGCGCTCCGCCGCCCGGTCGAGCCGCGCCACCCGCTCCTCGTCGAGCCGCTGCCCGTTGTTGGCCAGCAGCAGCGCCCGCAGGCCCTCGCGCACGTCGATCGCCCTGTCCAGGTCCGCCTTGCCGACCGGCTGATCGGGGCCGATCAGCTCCCGCTCGGCGAGCCAGGCGCGCAGCTCGTCCGGGCCGGCCAGCTCGTCCTCGCCCGTCTCCAGGTGGACGCTGTTCACGAACCGCTGCACCAGCTCGAGCGGTCCCGGCGCTGTCTTCTCGGGCACGGAGGATCCGGGGGCCATAACTAGCTATCCATGATAGACGGTGTTACAATTCCGTCTAATCGGGAAAGGTGGTTACTATGCACGAGCCAATCACGATCAAGCTCTCGACCGACGCCGACCGCCAGCGCATAGCCGATCTGGCCGAGCTGGACGGCAAGCGACCGCCCACCGGCGACGTCCTGCTGGCCGAGGTTCAGGGCCGTCTGGTGGCGGCGATCGGCATGGACGGCACGGCCATCGCCGACCCGTTCGAGCGCACCGCCTCCGTGATGAAGGTGCTGCGCACGCAGATCGCGGGCGAGCCTGGCGGGGCGCGCCGCCGGCGTGGGTGGTTGCGCGGGCTGCTGCCCGCCCGCTAGTCCTGGTTATCGTGGTTGCCGCGGTGACCGCCGTACTGCCGAGAGCGATCGCATGACCCCGCGTGGATGGGGGCTGTTCGCGGCTGCCTCGGTCGTCTGGGGCGTGCCGTACCTGTTCATCAAGCTCGCCGTGGAAGACCTGTCGCCGGGCTTCATGGCCTGGTCGCGCGTAGCGCTTGCCGCACTGGTCCTGCTGCCGATCGCCTGGCGCACGGGCGCCCTGCGCGGCCTGCCGCTGCGTTGGCTGGCCGCGTTCGCCCTGTTCGAGATATCGCTGCCCTTCCCGCTGATCGCGTTCGGGGAACAGCGCGTCTCGTCCTCCCTGGCGGCGATCCTGATCGCGGCCGTTCCGCTGGTCATCGCGTTCCTGGCGCTGCGCTTCGACAGGGGCGAGCAGCCCACGCGCACGCGCTTCATCGGGATGCTGATCGGACTCGCCGGCGTGGTGGCGCTGGTGGGCATCGACATCGGCACCCGCGGCTCCCAGCTGCTGGGCGCCGTCGCCGTGCTCGCGGCGACGTTCGGCTACGCCTGCGGGCCGCTGATCGCCAAGCGCCACCTCACGTCCGGCGACCCGCTCGGCCCGGTCGCCGGCGCGCTGGGCATGGCGTCGATCCTGCTGCTGCCGGCGGCGATCGTCGGCTTCCCGAGCGAGATGCCGTCGAACGAGGCGCTCGAGTCGGTCGCCGTGCTCGGCCTGATCTGCACGGCGCTGGCGTTCCTCCTCTTCTTCCGGCTGATCGCGGAGATCGGGCCCAGCCGGGCGAGCATCATCACGTACGTGAACCCGGTGGTGGCGCTGGCACTGGGCGTGGCGTTCCTGGGCGAGTCGGTGACCACGGGAGTGGTCGTCGGGCTGCTGCTGATCCTGGCCGGCTCCTGGCTGTCCACGGACGGCCGGCTGCCGCCGGGGCTGGTGGCGGTGGCGGGGCGGCGCAGCCGAGCGCGGCCTGCTTAGCCGGCGCTGGTCAGACCCACATCAGGCGGCGTCATGGCCTCGACCTCGACCTTGACCCGCTCGAAGATCTCCAGCGCGCGGTCCAGGTGCTCGCGCTCGTGCGTGGCCATCACCGACGTGCGCAGCAGCGCTCCGCCGCGCGGCACCGCCGGGTAGATCGCCACGTTCACGTAGACCCCGGCGTCGTAGAGCGCCTTCCAGAGCAGAACGGCCTTCCAGTCGTCGCCCACCCTCACCGGCACGATTGGGGTGATCAGGTCGGAGCCGTCGGGCAGCCGGTTCGGCTCCATCACCTCGTAGCCGAGCGCGCCCAGCCCTTCGTGCAGGTAGCGCGCGTTGTCGAGCACCCGCGCCCGCATCTCGGCGCCCTCGTCGGAGCGGATGATCCGCAGCGCGCCCAGGGCGGCGCCGGTCGCCGCCGGCACCGCGCTGGCGGTGAACATGAACGCGCGCGACTGCACGCGCAGGAAGTCGATCACGTCGTGCGGCCCGGCGATGAACCCGCCGCAGGAGGCCAGCGCCTTGGAGAACGTGCCCATCCGCAGGTCGATCTCGTCCTCGCACCCGAACAGCTCGCAGGCACCGGCGCCGCGCTCGCCCAGCACCCCGACGCCGTGCGCCTCGTCCACCATCAGGCGGGCGCCGTGCTCGCGGCACAGCGCGACCACGTCCGGCAGGGGCGAGAGGTCGCCCTCCATCGAGAACAGGCCGTCCACGACCACGAGCACCCCGCCGCCGTCCGACTCGGCCCGCGACAGCATCGTCTCGAGCTTGTCCAGCCGGTTGTGCCTGAACGGCCGCACCCGGGCACGCGAGAGCGACACCGCATCGAGGATCGAGGCGTGGTCGCCGGAGTCGCAGATCACCGTGTCGCCCGGGTCGAGCAGCGCGCCGATCGCGCCCACGTTCGCCTGGTAGCCGGTTGTGAAGACGAGTGCGTCCTCCGAGCCCATCCAATCCGCCAGCTCCCGCTCGAGCTCCAGGTGCAGTGGCGTGGTGCCGTTCATGAAGCGCGAGCCGGTGAGGCCGGTGCCGTAGTGGTCCAGCGCCGCCTGGGCGGCGGCCTTGACGCGCGAGTCGGTCGTCAGCCCGAGGTAGTTGTTCGAGCCGAGCGTGATCCGCTCCTTGCCCTCCATCAGCGCAATCGGCCCCGGCTCCGCGTCCACGACGCGGAAATACGGCATCAGGTCGTGCTCGCGCGCGGCGCGCAGCTGCTCCAGCCGCTCGTGCCGGCGAGTCTTCTCGAATAGATCGATGGCCGTGGGCATGTAGGGTGGCGCGCCGTGTCAGTTGAGGCCCGACCGGTCCGCTCTCGCGCGGACAGGCGCCAATTCGTGAACCTGCCGTTCCGGCTGCATGCTACCGGGACGCCCTGGATCCCCCCGCTCAAGCTCGAGCGGCATCTGTTCCTCAGCCCGCGCTTCAACGCGTTCTTCAAGCACGGCGAAGCGGAGCTGTTCCTCGCGTGGCGCGACGGCCGCGTGGTGGGCCGCGTCAGCGCCCAGGTGGACCGTCACTTCAACGACTCCCAGGACAACGCCTGGGGCATGTTCGGCTTCCTGGAGTTCGAGGAGGACCCGGAGGTGGTCTCCGCCCTGCTCGACGCGGCCGCCGCCTGGCTGCGCGAGCACGGTCGCGACCGCATGGTCGGCCCGATGGACTTCACGATGAACGACGAGGTCGGCGTGCTGATCGAGGGCTTCGACATCGAGCCGATGATCCGCCAGCCCTGGCAGCCGCCGTACTACCGGGTCCTGTTGGAGCAGGCTGGGATGGAGAAGGCGGTGGACCTGTTCATGTGGGAGATGGTCATCGCCAACAAGGAGAAGATCCTGCCGGTGATCCGCAGGCTGGCCGCGGACCTCGAGCCCAAGCACGGGATCACGATCCGCAAGATGACCCGCCGCGGCCTGCGGCGCGACCTCGACGCCTTCGGGGAGCTCTACAACGAGGCCTGGGCGCGCAACTGGGGCTTCGTCCCGTACACCAAGGAGGACCTGGACGCCTACGCGCAGGAGCTGCACCTGGTCTTCGACCGGCCCTGGTTCATGGTCGCCGAGAATCCCGAGGGGGAGACGGTGGGCGTGGCGATCACGGTCCCGGACATCAACCAGGTGCTGGCGCGCATGAAGGGGCGCCTGCTGCCGCTGGGGTGGTGGCACTACCTGCGCCGCAAGCGCATCATCGACCGCTGCCGGATCGGGTTCCTCGGGGTCAAGCCGGCCTACCAGCACACGGGTGTGGCCGCCGGCTTCTACATGGAGCACTTCGCCATGTCGGAGGTCACCCGCATCAAGTGGGGCGAGGGCGGCTGGGTGCTGGAGACGAACAAGGGCCTGAACCGCGGCATGGAGGCCCTGGGCGGACGAATCGACAAGAAATACCGGGTTTACGAGCGAGAGCTCTGAGTCTGCCGTTCGATGGCACGGGTATATTCGCCGAGTGCCTGAGCCACAAGGACTTCCGGACCGCCAGCACGAGGCCGAGGTCCGGCCGCTGCCGGTCCTGGCCGAGCCGCGCACGATCGAGCGCGCCCGACCGGCGTCGCTGCCGATGGCGGTCGCGGCCGCGACCGGAGGCTTCCTGCTCGGCGTGGCGTGCTTTCTGCTCGTGAGGGTGCTGCGCCGCCCGCGGGCCGCCCAGTCGCTTCGGCTCGGCGGGAGCCGCGGCCGCGGCCGGCGGACCGAGGTGGCCGCGTCGCGCTCGTTCCTGGTCGACATCCACCTGCTCAAAGACCGATAGCCGCCGTAGTCGAAGTCGACGTAGCTCCCGTGGGCGCCTACCGGCTGCCCACGGCGGGGCGCGACGGCGTGCTGCGCGCGCAGGGCGGCGCGCTCGTGCGGGTGGTGTACGCCGAGGGCGCCGCAGCCGTGGTGCGCGCCTGGGTGTCCGGCGGGGCCGTGCGCTTCCGCGCCGACGCCCCCAGCCGGGCCGTGGGGCTGGCCGCCGTCGAGCGCATGCGCTTCGCGCTCGGCACCGACCACGACCTCGGCGACTTCCACCGCCGCTTCCGCCGCGACCCGCTGGTCGGGCCGGTCATCCGGTGGCGCCCCTGGCTGCGCCCGCGCCGGCGCCCGGAGCCGTTCGAGGCGCTCGCCTGGGCGGTCTGCGAGCAGCTCATCCAGGCCCGCGCCGCCGCGCAGATCGAGCGCCGCATCGTGCGGCGCCTGGGCACGCAAAGCGACTGCGGCACGCATAGCACGCCGCCCTCGGCCGAGCGGCTGGCGGGCTGCGCCCCCGCCGAGCTGGACGCGTGCGGCCTCGCTCCCAAGCGCTCGATCGCGCTGGTACGGGCCGCGCGGGAGGTGGCCTCCGGTCGCGCCGACCTCACCGCGCACGAGCCCTCCTGGCGGCGTCTGAAGACGATCCCGAACATCGGCAACTGGACGATCGAGGTGCTCGCCTTCGAGGGCCAGGGCCGCGACGACATGCTGCCGGCGCTCGACCTCGCCTACGTCAAGCTGGTCGGCGAGCTGGCCGGGCTCGGCCGGCGCGCGACGGAGGAAGAGGTGAGGGTGTTCTTCGCGCCCTACGGGGAGCACGCCGCGCTGGCGGGGATCTACGCGCTCCAGCGTCGGTACCTTTGAGGCATGGCCGAGAAGCTCGAGAAGACCGACCAGGAGTGGCGGGAGGAGCTGTCGCCCGATCGCTTCCACATCCTCCGCGAGAAGGGCACCGAGCCGCCCTTCACCGGGGCCTACACGTACTCCAAGGCCGACGGCATGTACCGCTGCGGCGCCTGCGGCGCGGAGCTGTTCAGCTCCGACTCGAAGTTCGAGTCGGGCACCGGCTGGCCCAGCTTCACCGAGCCGGCGGTGGCGGACGCGGTCGAGCTGCACGCCGACCACAGCCACGGCATGACCCGCACCGAGGTCAACTGCGCCCGCTGCGGCGGCCACCTGGGCCACGTCTTCCCGGATGGCCCCGGGGCCGGCGGCCAGCGCTACTGCATCAACTCGCTGTCGCTGGACCTCGACGAGTCATAGCCCGGACCCGGGCAGCAGCCCGTTGTCGAATGCGGCGCGCACGTCCGGCGGCTGCTTGAGCAGGTTCTTCTCCTGCATCCAGGCTCCGAACGCGTCCCATTCCGCGGGGTCCTGCCAGCCGAACGGCTTGCCCTCGGGCGCGACGAACAGCGGCAGCGTGACCTTCACCGCCGCGCGCTGGAGCTCTGGGTCCAGGTCGGGGTTGGCCTCGAGCAGCCCCTCGATCGCCTTGTCCGGGTTCGCGCGCAGGTCGCGCACGCCGCGCGACAACGCGCCGATGAAGGCGCGCAGCTTGTCGCCGTCGCGCGCCAGCGCGTCCCCGTTCGCCACCAGCACCAGCTCGTCGTAGGGCGGCACGCCGGCCTGGTCCATGCGGATGATGTGCGGTCGCTTGCCCTTCAGCTTCAGCTCCGTGCCCTCGTAGTTCCAGAACGCGCCCAGCACCGCGTCGACCTTGCCGGTCAGCAGCGCGGGGGTGAGGCTGAAGCCCACGTTGCGCTCCTTGACCGAGTCCCGCTGGAGGTTGGCCTCGTCGAGGATCGTCTGCAGGTACGCCGACTGGTAGTCGATCCCGGCCGTGCCGACGGTCTTGCCCTTCAGGTCGGCGGGCTTGCGGATCTTCGCCTCCGGGAGCGAGATGATCGATGTCAGCGGCTTCTGGACGATCGCCCCGACGCTCACCACGTTCAGCCCCTGGTCGCGGGCGCGCAGCACCTCGGGCTCGTAAGAGACGGCGAGATCCACCCGCCCCGCGGCCACCTGCTTGATCGGCGCGGCAGGGTCGGCCGGCTGGCGGATCTCAACGTCGAGCCCGGCTTCCTTGAAGTGCCCGCCCGCCTGGGCCGCGTAGATGCCGGCGTGGTCGGCGTTCGGGAAGTAGTCGAGCATCAGCGTCACCTGCTTCGAGCCGGACGGCTCCAGCACATCGTGCTTCTCGCCACAGCCGGCGAGCAGGGCGAGCATCAGCAGGGGCACGACTCGTTTCATGCAGCTACGTCCTTTCGGTTCCAGGGGACCGCTACGCGCTCGGCTAGCGCCGCCAGCGCGAACAGGCCGACCGCCATCAGCGTGAGGATCACGATCCCCGCGTAGACGCGCGGGGTTTGCAACTGGTTGTTGCCCAGCAGGACCAGCCGGCCGAGCCCCTCGTCGGCGCCGGCCCACTCCCCGAAGACGGCGCCGATCACCGAAACGGTGGCCGCCACCTTGAGGCCGCTGAACAGCGAGGGCAGCGCCGCCGGCAGCTCGACCGAGCGCAGCGTGCGCAGGCGCGAAGCCCCCATGCTGCGCATCAGCTTGAGCAGCTCGGGCGGGGTCGAGCGCAGGCCGTCGAGCAGGTTGACGGTGATCGGGAAGAAGCAGATCAGGGCGACGATCGCGAGCTTGGGCCCGATCCCGTAGCCGAAGGCCAGCACGAACAGGGGCGCCAGGACGACGATCGGGATCGCCTGTGAGCCGACCAGCAGCGGGTAGGCCGCGTCGCGCAGCGGCCGCACGACGTGCATCGACACCGCGAACAGCACCCCCGCGGCGACGGACAGAGCCAGTCCGAGGACCACCTCCACGAGCGTCACCCAGGCGTTGTCCATCAGCAGGCCCCAGTCGTCGCGCAGCGCGTGGAAGGTCTCGACGGGAGAGGCCAGGGTGAGGTCATCCACCGACTCCAGCGAGGCGATGCCCTGCCAGGCCAGCACGAACAGGCACACCAGGGTCAGTGCCAGCGCGATCCTCACGCGGTCAGCGCCTCCAGCGCGCGCGCCTTCAGGGCGGCGAAGCTCGTGTCGGTGACCGACCGCGGCCGCGGCAGGTCGACCCGGAAGTCGGCCACGACCCGCCCGGGGCGGGGGGAGAGGACCACGATGCGATCGGCCAGGAAGACCGCTTCCTCCACGTCGTGGGTGACCAGCAGGACCGTGCGCGGGTCGTCGGCGAGCGCGCCGGCGAGCCACTCGCGCAGATCGGCGCGGGTGATCGCGTCGAGCGCGCCGAAGGGCTCGTCCAGCAGCAGCACCGGGCGACCCTGCAGCAGCGTGCGCAGGAACGCGACGCGCTGGCGCATGCCCCCCGACAGCGCCGCCGGGCGCACGTGCTCGAACTCGGTCAGGCCGAAGCGCTCGAACAGCGGCGCGGCGCGCCTGCGCGACTCCGCGCGCGCAACGCCCTGGCATTCGAGCGCCAGCGCCGCGTTCGCCAACGCGTCGCGCCAGGGCAGCAGCAGGTCGCGCTGGGGCATGTAGGCGCAGGCCGGGCGGCGGTCGGCGGCGGCGGCGGCGCCGAGCACGTCGACCACGCCCTCGTCGGGCTCCTGCAGGCCGGCGACCAGCTCCAGCAGGGTCGACTTGCCGCAGCCGGAGGGTCCGACGACCGCTGTGACCTCGTGCGCGCGCAGGTCGAGGTCTATGCCCGCGAGGGCGGTCAGCGCCCCGTAGCGCCGGGTGACCTTCCGAAACGAAAGAAGCTCCGTCACGGGAGCCTCTGTCTCTGTCTGCATTGCTCCCTCCGCGGGCATTACCCCACAGGTTCGAAGGGTCAGCGCCGGGCGACGTTCTCCGTCAATGCGCTATCTCAGCCCGCTGCCCGCGAGCCCCCCTGGCTTGTCGCGCCGCAGTCTAGCTGGACTACCAGCGCGAGCGGGCATCCGCGGGCGAGAGCGCGGCGTGCGTGGCCTCGGCGCTCAGCTGCTCCAGCGGGAAGAGCATCTCGCGCAGCAGCGCGAGCGCCTGGCGGTCGTCCTCGCGGATCCACTCGGCCTGCTCGCGGGTCTCCACGAACCGGGTCAGAGCGTCGCGGAAGGCCGATAGGCGCGCCGGCCTGAGCACGACCGTGCTGGCCCCAGCGGTCAGCTCTCCCAGCTCGTCGGCGAGGGCGGTCAGCTCGCGGAACTCGACCACGTCGTCCGCCGACATCTCGGTCGTCCTGAAGCGCTCCGCGGCACCGGCCGCGACGGCGTGTGCTGCCGCGGCGAGCTGCTCTTGGCTCAGGTCGAAGCAGGCGTGCACGACGGCGTCGCCGTCGAGATCCTGCGATATGTCGATGCGAATGCGCTCCATCGGGTCTCAAACCACCGTATCGGCGATTTGTTGAGTTGGTGTGAGACCCGTATGCCCAATTTCCGGGATGCCATTCGCCCTACGTGGCGATCAGGCAGGCGTCGTGCGCCGCCGGTGCGATCTTGGTCCGAGCGATCACGTCGCCGCTCTCGCCCACGATCGTCACCGTCCCGTCGTCCAGCGAGGGCGTGACCACGCGCCCGGCGCCGTGCTGCACGTTGTAGGAGCCCTTCGCGACCGCTGTCCGGGCGAGGGCGTGGCCGTCGCCGATGCGGTGGACCGTCAGCGAGCCGTCGTCGCCGCTGGCGACGTAGGCCCGATCGCCGCCGAAGCTGACGTGCTGGGGCGGCGTGCCAGCGCGGAGGACGGCGATCGGCTGCGCCCGGCCGGGGGCGTAGAGCGCCAGCCGATCGCGGTCCCCCGACGTGATCCAGAGTCGGCGCCCGCCGGGCGAGCAGCCCACGTCGTGGGCGAGGAAGGGAGGGTGCAGCAGGCCGCGGGCTCGCGGGCGGCGCGGGTCGGCGAGGTCGACCACCGCGACGGCCGGCGCCTGCTTGCCGAGCGCCACCCAGAGCGTGCGGCCGTCAGGTGAGATCGTCAGGTGCCGTGCGAGCGCTCCGACCTCGGCGCCGCCGATCACGCGCCCGCGCTCGAGGTCGATCACCACCACCTCGCCGCCCGCGGAGTCGGTCACGTACGCGTACGCGCCGCCGGGGGCGACAGCCGTGTAGCGCGGCTCGCCCATCCCTCGCAGCACCCGGCGGATCCGCACCGGCTCGCCCTCCAGCAGCGAGACCGCGCCCGAGGTCGTGTGCGCCACAACCGTGCGGCTGCCGCCGGCCCACTCGATGCTGCGCGGCTCCTCGACGGTGGCGATCCGGGCACGCACGCGCCCGGTCGCCGCGTTCAGCACGACCACATGCGACTCCGTGTCGGCCGTGGCCACGGCCAGCGGAGCGCGCCGCCGCCGCGCGGCCACGCCAGGGCGACCGCAGGCGTCCGGCAGGAAGGGGAGGACCGCCAATCCAGCCAGGAAGTCGCGCCGCCGCATGCCTCTCTTACGGCGGGGCGGCCCCGCGCAGTCCCGGCGGGGTCAGTACGTCTTGATGTCGGCGATCGCGTTCACGAACACCTCGAGCTGCTTCGTCGTCCAGCACTCGAAGACGCCGTCGCAGAAGGGCTCGTAGGAGGCCATCACCGAGTCGCCGTAGTTCCAGTAGAGCCGCGGCTCGGGGTTGATCCAGAACGTGCGCCCGGCACGCTCGGCCACCTGGGCCAGGACCTGGGCGTGTGGCTCGCGGCCGTTGGTGCGCGCGTCGCCGAGCACGATCACCGTGGAGCGCGGGTCCAGGTCGTCGACGACCTTCTCCAGGAACTCGAGCCACACGCGCCCGTAGTCCGTGTAGCCGGACACGTCGGCCACGCCCGCGTCGGTGGCGATCTTGCGCGAGACGGCCTCGAAGGAGCGCTCGCGCTCGAACACGTCGGTGACCTCCGAGATCCGCTCGACGAACACGAACGAGCGCAGCTTGCGGAACTGGTCGTGCAGCGCGTGCAGCACGGACAGGAAGAACACGCTGGCGCTGGTGACGCTGGTGGACACGTCGCACAGCACGTACAGCTCCGGGCGGCGCGGGCGGCGCGGGCGGTACTTGAGGTCGAGCGGCACCCCGCCGGTCTGGAGCGAGGCGCGCATGGTGCGGCGCACGTCCACCTGCCAGGACCGGCGGCGGCCGCGGTGCTCGCGGCCGTGCGAGGCCAGGCGGCGCTTCATCTGCGCCACCACGCGATGCACCTGCGTCAGGTCCTGAGCCGGGTTCGACGGCAGGCTGCGGTCGAACTCGCGCAGCGGCTTGGCCGGCGGCAGCGAACGCGTGCGCTCGATCATCTGGCGCTCCAGCTCGCGCCGCACGTGCTGCTCGAACTCCGCCAGCGCGTCGCGCGGTACCGAGTCGGGGTCCGGCAGCTCCGCCCCCAGCCGCTCGCCCTTGAGCCCCAGCGTGCGCCTGATCCGCTGCACGTCCACGCCGATCACCCCGGAGCCCTCGCCCTGGCGTCCGAAGGCCGCGATCGCCAGCCTGGCGAGGTCGCGCATCTCCCCGTCCGAGCCGGCGCGCAGGGCGTCGCGGATGCGCTCGCGCAGGGCGTCGAGGTCGAGCCCCTCGGCGCCCTGGAAGGGCTCCTCGGTGAGCCCGCGGTTGACGGCCTCGCGCTCGACCGCGCGGAAGAAGAAGCGGTCGAACAGCACATCGAGCACGTGGCGGTCCTCCTGGGACTTGGCCAGCGTGGCGGCGAGCGCCTCACGGAAGTCCACCTGGGAGGTCCAGCTGACCGCGCTCAGCGCGTGGAAGGCGTCCAGCAGCTCGGAGGTACCGACCGCCACGCCCTCGCGGCGCAGCTCGTCGGCGAACTCCAGCAGGCGCGGCGCCATGCCCGGCGGGCCGGGTGGCTGCGGCATCCCCCCGTACAGGCCGGGAGTGCCCACGGTCAGCCGGCGCGCTGAGCGCCGAGGATGCCGTTGCCGAGCTTCACGCCCACGCGCTCGGCGACCAGGTCGAGATCCGTGCGGTGCTTGACGATGATCGACATCGTCTTCTTGAGCATGGCCTCGTCCACGTCCTCCGCGCCGAGCAGCAGCAGCGCGCGCGCCCAGTCGATCGACTCGGCGATCGAGGGCGGCTTCTTGAGATCGAGGGCACGCACCATGTGCACCACCTCGACCAGCTTGCGCGCGATCCGCTCGTCGAGCTCGGGCGCGTGCAGGTGCACGATCTCCAGCTCGCGCTCCACGGTCGGGTAGTCGAGCCACAGGTAGAGGCAGCGCCGCTTGAGCGCCTCGGTGAGCTCACGCGAGTTGTTGGACGTGAGCAGCACCAGCGGGCGCGTGCGCGCGTCCACCCGGCCCAGCTCGGGGATCGAGATCTGGAAGTCGGACAGGACCTCGAGCAGCATCGCCTCGAACTCCTGGTCGGTCTTGTCGATCTCGTCGATCAGCAGCACCACCGGCTGCTCGGACGAGATCGCGGTGAGCAGCGGGCGCGCCAGCAGGAAGTCCTCGCCGAAGATGTCGTCCTTGACCTGCTCCCAGCCGGCCTCGCGGGCCTCGGTCTGGATGCGCAGCAGCTGCTTGCGGTAGTTCCACTCGTAGAGCGCCTTGGCCTCGTCGAGGCCCTCGTAGCACTGGAGGCGGATCAGCTCGCGCCCGGTGGCCCGGGACACGGCCTTGGCCAGCTCGGTCTTGCCGACGCCCGCTGGGCCCTCCACCAGCACCGGCTTGC
>JAXDIH010000164.1:0-12514 GCA_034664105.1 Thermoleophilaceae bacterium | reverse complement strand
GCCGGCGCCGATGCACACGGACGGCGAGGCAGAGCTGGCAGGGGCGACCGGTCGGCGCGTGGTCTCCGTGAACCTCGGCGTGGGCTCGGTGGACGCGGTGTTCGCGGCGCACGTGCTGGAGCGGGCGATGCGGGCGGGGGCCGGGGTGGAGCTGACGCGGTAGTACGGGGGGGCCCGGTCGGCCGGACGGCGGCTGCGGAGGCGCGCTGCGGTGGTTACGAGTGGCCGGGTGAAAGCCCGGCGCACAGTGCAGCGAACTCTTGACGGACGGCCGCCACGTCTGGAGCCGCGCCGCCGGAGAGCTGATCGATCAGCTCATCGGGCGCACGCAACACAAAGCGTCTCCCAACCCTGCTGGTCTAGGGCGACCAGAAAGCGCGACGTCTCCACCGGCGGGTTCCTCGAGATAGCTCCGCCTGGATTCGAACCAGGGATCTCACGATTATGGGTCGTGTACGGGCTGCGAAAGGGGGCGTAACGCGGCGACACCAGCGCACCGGCCTCCTTGGTGCACGCCGTCGTGGCTAGGGCCGGGCTTGGCTCGCGACGTCGGCGAGGATCCCGGGGCTGGCGCTCGGCGACAGCGTGAGCCGCTCGAGTAACGCCAGTGGGGCGGTTCGGTGGGAATCCCGAACGCGAGCAGGCGGTCCGACGCCGCGCCTTGGAGGACAGCGGATCCTCTCATCCCCTCGTAAGCGCTTGCTCGGTCGGTGGAGAGGGCAGGAGGGCCACCGGCTTCGCCAAACCCCGTTGTCCACGGTCCTCGTTGGCCGGCCGGAAGCCGGGAAGTATCAGGGTAAATACCGACCCTGCAGCCGACGAGCTGACGCTGCAGCGTCCGCCGTGCGCCTTCGCCATGGCCTCGACGATCGCGAGTCCGAGTCCGACGCCCCCTCCTGCACGAGTGCGGTCTGCGTCGGCGCGGGCAAACCGATCGAAGATCTCCCCGAGGACGGCCGCAGGCACGCCACGCCCCTCGTCGGCAACCTCGATCGCGATCTCGCTGCCGCGAGGGTGGCTTCGGATCTCGATCACATCCGAGGGTCCGGTGTGATCGACTGCGTTCTCCACCAAGGCATCGAGCGCGATCCGAAGGGCATCGGGATCGACCCGGAGCGTGCCGGTCGCGAGTTCCCCGAGCCGCCAGGCCCGCGGCGCGACCTCTGCCCAGCGCATAAGCACTTCCTCGAGGAGCTGCTCGACGTCGACCTGTGCCACGGAGTCGTAGAAATCCGGCCGTTCTGCCTTGGCGAGCACCAGGAGTTGCTCGACGATGCGTGCCATGCGCTCGAGTTCGTCCAGCGCCACCGCCACTTCCGGGGAGGACTCGTGGCTGGAGCGTTCTAACTGCTCCAGATGTCCGCGCGCGATCGTGATCGGCGTTCGTAGCTCATGGGACGCGTCGTGAAGGAATTGCTCCTGGCTCGTGAGCAGGGATGCCCTCTCGTCAGCGAGCTCTCCGAGCGCGCGGATGGCATCCTGCCGTCTGCGAGCGTGCCAGACCATCGCCAGGAACATGGCCGACATCAGCGGCACCTCGAAGAGCTCTCCCCAGTCCTGCGTCCCGTTAGACGCATCCGCGGAGATCAATCCGCCGCTGACGAGCCCGAACACCACCAGCACCGTGGCGGTGGGCGCCGGGCGCCAGACCCTCAGGCCGTAGAGCAAGGTCAGGCTCGTCCAGATCAGGTGGAAGGGAACCGTCTCCCAGCGCGGCCACGCCACCATCGCGGCGATGTTCGCCGCGACGAAGGCGATCCACGCGTAGTCCAGAGCGTTACGCCGCGGTGAGGCGATAACCCGCATGGCGAACCGTTTCGATTGGTGCCTCCTCACCAAGCTTGCTGCGCAGCCGGCGGATGCAGACGTCCACGACATTCGACCTCGGGTCGAAGTAGTAGCCCCAGACCGCCGACAGAATGCTCTCTCGGCTCACGACCTCACCGGCGTGCTGGATCAGATGGTGGAGCAGGCGGAACTCACGGTCCGAGAGGTCGATGAGGCGCGCGCCGATCCGGACCTGGCGCCGGGTCAGGTCGAGCGCGACATCACCGGCTGCCAGCAGGGTGCCGTCGCCGGATGCGTGCGCGCGGAGCTGGGCGCGAATGCGAGCGAGCAGCTCGTCGAAGGCGAACGGCTTCGCGACGTAGTCGCTGGCGCCGAGCTCGAAGCCCCGCAGCTTGGTGCGCAGATCGGACCGGGCCGACACGATCACCACCGGCAGCTCGGGGTGCCGGTGGTGGAGCTCGCGGAGCACCGTGAGTCCGTTGACCTTCGGCAGCAGGAGATCGAGGACGACCAGGTCGTACCCGCCCCCGATCGCCCGGGCAAGGCCGGCGGGGCCGTTGTCGGCAGGAGTTACGCCAAACCCCTCGGCCTCCAGCGCGCGCACCAGAAAGGCCAAGATCCGTAGCTCATCCTCGATGACCAGGATCTGCATGGCTTGCCGAAACCGAGCCTATGCGACGTGAGCCGCAGATGACAACGAAATGACGTTGTTGTCATCTGCGCCGACCGCGCCCTTGGGCCGTGACATCGTCCGCCGGCCACTGTCCCCCACCACGCGAGGAGGGCATGAGGGAGCAGGTCCCACCGGCCGGCGCAGCAGTTCTCGGCGCGCCCGCCCCCATTACGACGCCGCCCACGGCGGCCCGTATGCCGTACCCGGACCGAGCCGCGCGCCATTGGCTGCTCGCCTCGGTGGTCTGGTTGACCGTCGTCGACCTCTTCGGGCTCGTGCTCGCGACGCAGTTCGTGACTCCGGAGGCGTTCGGCGACGTCTCATGGCTCGCGTTCAGCCGCGTTCGGCCTTCGCATGTGAGCGGAGTGATCCTGGCCTGGCTCTCGATGATGTACTTCGGCGCGCTGTTCTACATGCTCCCGCGGCTGTGCGGCACGCGAGGGATGTGGAGCGAGCGGTTGGGCGTCTGGACGGCCTGGGCCTGGAACGTCATGTTCCTGCTGGGCGTGATCGGCTTACTGACGGGCCACAGCCAGGGCCGCGAATACGCGGAGTTCATCTGGCCGGTCGACATCGCGCTGCTGGTCATCTGGCTGGCCAACATCGTGAACATCCTCGCCACCGTCGCGATCCGAACGATCCGCCCGATCTACGTCTCCGTCTGGTTCTTCATCGCGAGCCCGATCTGGCTGGCGGTGGACTACGCCATTGGGAACGTGATCTGGCGGCCCGGACATATCTGGAGCGCGCCCTCGGGGGCGCTTGTGAACAGCTTGGACGACGCGATCCTGAACTGGTGGTACGCCCACAACCTGTTCGGCCTGTGGCTTACGCCGATGCTCATCGCGATCACGTACTACATCGTCCCCCGGATCACCAATACGCCGCTCTATAGCTACACGCTCTCGCTCGTCAGCTTCTGGGGCATGGCGTTCCTGTACACCGGCGTCGGCGACCACCACATCCTGCAGTCGCCGACGCCGGCCTGGCTGAAGACGATCGCCGAGGTCTCGTCGTGGGCGCTTCTCATCCCGGTGTTCGCCTTCACCATCAACATTCTCGGCACTATGAAAGGCAACTGGGACAAGTTCTTCACGAACATGACCATGCGGTTCACCATAACCGCGTTCTTCTTCTACTTTTTAGTGAACGTACAGGGGGCTTTCGAGGCGCTGCAGCCGTTCAACAAGCTGCAGCACTTCACCAACTTCGTGGTCGCTCATGCTCATCTGGCGCTCCTCGGCGCCTTCACGATCCTCGGCATGGGCGTGATCGACTACATCGTCGCCCAAATCTACGCTCGCCCGCTCTGGAGCCGGACCCTCACCGAGTGGCAGTACTGGCTGGTCACAGTGGGCTTCACCGGCTTTTTCAGTGTGTTGACGCTTGCCGGCTTCCAGCAGGGCTTCAGCTGGCAGGATGGCATTCCCGAGGTGAACGTCCTCGATCAGCTTCACCCCTACTACATCGCGCGCGGCATCTTCGGGGCGATGATCGTCATCTCGGGAATCGTCCAGATGGTGAACATCGGGATGACCATCCGCACGAATACCTACGAACGCCGGCGGCGCGAGACGATGAGGGTGGCAGAGGCGGTCGCTCCGCCGGTGGCAGGTTGAGCGATGGACGAGCAGGACACGAGCCGAGAAGAGCAGCGGACCCCGCGCGGGTGGTCGGCGCACCCGACGGAGAAGATGTTGATCACGCCGTGGATCGCCGGCGCCGGCGGCCTGCTGGTGTTCCTGTTCGTCGTCTTCGTGGTCGTCTGGCTGCCGGTGAGCACGTTCGACCCGCCCGCCTCGGACGACTGGGCGCCGCTGAGCGACCAAGCGAGCAGCGGGCGCCACCTATTCGCTTCCAATAACTGCTTTGTCTGCCACTCCGGCTACTCGCGGCCACAAGACGTACGGGAGGCGCTCTACTTCCTCTACCCGAAGGTCTCACAGCCCGGCGACTTCTACGGCAGCGACCAGTCGCCCAACATCCTGGGCACCGAGCGGACCGGTCCCGACCTCTCCCAGGAATCCGGCTGGCACCCGGACGACTGGCAGGCCGCGCACTTCTACGACGCGCGGTTCACAGATCCGCTGTCGCTGATGCCTCCGATGAAGTCGCTCTTCTCGAATAGCCAGGTGGAGCAGCTGACAGCCTTTGTCGAAAGGCGCAGCGGCAAGTCCGGTCTGTTGCGCTACGCCGGCCAGCTCTACGCCAAGAGCGTCGTCCTGACGGTGCAGGGCTTCCCCCAGCCCTACCGCGGCTTCGAGGGAGCAAATAAGAAGATCGTCCCGCAAAAGGAGGTCGAGCCGCCGCCCAACCAGCTCGAGGAGGCGCCGAACCTCTCCCAGATCGACCGCAGCTACTGGCTCTCCGCCGATCCGCTGCCGGTCACCGAGGCCAACCTCCTGCGCGGCAAGGAGATCTTCCTCCAGCGCTGCGTGGGATGCCACGGCACAAAGGGCGACGGCAAGGGACCGGGGGCGTCGTTCCTCTCGCCCCCGCCCGCCGACTTCACCGACAAGGACGACGCCTGCTGCGGCGGAGACACCGGACCGGGTGACTTCTATTACCGCATCCTGCGCGGCTGGACCGGCACCGGCATGGAGAACTTCGGCGACCGCCTGTCGGTTGACGACATCTGGCGCGTCGTGCTGTTCGTGAAGACGATCCCCAACAAGACGCTCGCGAAGGACGTCGTTCCCCAGCCCAAGGACTACATCACGTGGCAACCGTCCGCCGAGCTGCTCAAGTGGGTCAAATCTCGCCAGAAGCTGGCCGACAACGCCTCCTTCTCCAAGAAGCAGAGCTCCGACCCCTTCGTGAAGGAGGCGCGGCTCGTGTTCCCCGGCCTGAACCCCACGGACCGCCTCGTAGTCAGGGACTTTGGCACGTCGCTGAGCCTCACGGACGCGGCGACCGGCATACGGGAGATCTACGACCGCCTGCTGAACCGCGCGTGGGCCGACGCCAAGCGCCGCGGGGACAAGCTGCCAGTGTCGTCCCAGCGGGACATCCCCCCGACCGTGCCGGGGCAGCAATGAGGATTCGCCTGGCCACGGCCGTATTCACGCTCGCCGTCATCCTGTCCTCGCCGGCGGCGGCGCTCGCGCACGACCAGCCTGAAAGCGACCAGTCCCGCTGGATCATGGCCGACTGGATGCTCGAGTCGTTCTTCCTCTTCGCGGGCCTCGCGCTTCTGGGCTTCCTGCTCGCGTGGAAGGCCGGCCATTTCCACAACCTCGAGCAGGCGGCCCGGATCCCGCTGACCATCGAGGAGGAGGACTACTACACGCCTGACTGGGCGTTCGACGAGGAGGAATGGGACCGTGTCGATGCCGAGCGGTGACTCGCCACAGACGGCGCAGAACTACTACCACTACCTCCAGGCCCACGAGATCGTGCCGCACGGTCGCGACGCCACCTGGCACTACGACTGGACCTCGCTGGGTTGGATGTGGGGCTTCGTGATCGTGCTCGTCGTGGTGCTGCTGGCCTGGGTCAGGCAGTACCGGTCGACCCGGCAGATCACCGGAATCAGCCCGCTCGACAGCTGGGCCGGCTACACGACCGAGGCGGCAGGCCCAGCGACGATGTTCTTCTTTCTCCTGAGCGCTGTGATCGTCGTCTTCGGAGCCGTCATGGTCATCGGTCATCTGATCTCGGGGCAGAAATTCTGATGGCGGCCGCCCTACCGTTCGTCGTCTACTCGACCTGCAGCGTGGCGGACGTTTCGTACGACGACTGGCCTGCGCTGTACGCGTCGCTGCAGGCGCTCAAGGCCCATGTTCAGGACTACCCGGGGTGCCAGGGTTTCGATGTCTTCTTCCGCACCGACGCCGACAAGGGGGTGCGCGTGCACTGCTACACGACATGGGACACGCTCGTGCAGCTCGAGGCCTTCGTCGAGCGCGGCTACACGTTCGAGCGCATGTTGGCCGACGTGGGCGGCGACATCCGGCTGGAGAGGAGCCTCGTGATGGAGAAGGTCTTCTGATGGCCCGGCGACGGCGGAGGCTGTTACCGGGGCGCCCGCTCGTCGGCTACCGAGACATCGGCGCGCCGGCGGGCGCTCGACACTCGCGCCGGGCGGCGGTCCGCGCCTGGGTAATCCTGGCCGTGATGATCTTGCTGTACCTGGCGGTGGCGCTCACGATCTACTTCATCGAGCCGGGGCTCCGCTGAGCCCGGGTCGTGTACGTCCAGCACCTCAGCACGCTGACATTCCTGGCCTTCCTGGCCGACCTCGCCGTCGTGATGGCGGTGCTGTACCGCGTGCTCCCCGGTCGCGCGCCTCCGTTTCGCAGGGAGCCCTTCAGCGAGCTCGAGCTAGCTGCTCACGACGCGAAGCTCCCGAAGTACTTCCTGACCGGTGCCGGCTTCCTCGTCTTGGGGGGGCTGCACATGGTCGTGAAGAACCTACCCTGGGCGGCCGACTGGCTCGCCCGGGCGGGCTACGCCGGCCACCTCGTCCGCGACCTCTCGAACACCCACCTGATGATCGTCGGCGGCGGGACGCTGATCGCGACAGGGGTCTGCTGGTACGCGCTGCCCCGGATCGTCGGGCGCCCGCTGGCCAGCAACGGCCTCGCGCAGTGCGCATTCTGGTTCACCGCGGCAGGTCTCTTCCTCTTCTACGTGGCCTTCGTCGGCAACGGGATCGCGATGGGGCGGCTCGTGTCCCACGGCTGGTCCTACGAGGCGGCCAAAGCCCACATGGGCAACTGGTACCGCGCGCCGGTGGGAATGGGCGCCGGCGTGATGGGCGTCGGCTACTGGTGCTTTGCCGCCAACGTCTTCCTGACCACGTTCCAGGCACGGCTGGTCCGAGTGCCGAAGCCCGCCGGCCACCTCTGGAAGTTTCTCGCCACGGGAGCCGCGGGGCTGACCGTCGGCACCGTTCAGGGCGTGATCCAGGTGCAGCCGGCGAACGCCGACTGGCTGTACCGGGCGGGCCACGCGGGCGAGTGGATCGACCCGATCAGCCACGCTCACATCAACCTCGTCACGGGGCTGACCATGCTCGTCGCGGGCGGGCTCCTGTATCTGGTGCCGCGGCTCGGCGGGACGCAGCCCTCTCGTCGACTGGCCGACGCATGCTTCTACGTCCTGCTCGGCGGATCGCTGGCCTTCTACGGCGTCGCGCTCTATCTCGGCTTGCACGAGGGCCACCTAGTGGCCGTGGGGGGGCTGACGCCGGAGCAGGCCGAGGAGGCCACGCCGCTCCACCCATACCTGATCATGGCAGCCGGCGTGACGATGCTCGCCGGCTTCTGGCTCTTGCTGTTCGTGATCGCCCGCGCCTTCCTCCGATCGCGCAGCCCGGTGCGCCCGTTCGTGCTCGCCGGTTGTGCCGCGCTCGCCGTCGGCACCCTGCAGGGTCCCGTCCAGGCCTTTCCCGCGGTCGGCGAGCTGCTCGACCGGGGCGGAGATGCCGGCGACGTGATCGTCAACCTGCACGCACAGCTGAACATGCTCGGCGGGCTGATGGTGATCCTCGTCGGGCTGGCGCTCGCGCTCGTGCGCGAGTACGCCGGGGTACCGTGGCCGAGGCGCGCGGCCCGAGCGGTCCCATTCGCGGTCGGCGCGGGGATGGCCGTGTACTACGCGGCCGGGATCGCGTTCGCCGTGCTCGAAGCCGACCAGGTATCCCACGGCCGCAGCTTCGGCGCCGCCGTCGCCCGCTTGGAGCCGTGGGAGGCGTGCGTGCTCGTGCCCGCCGCGCTCGCCGTGCTCGGCGGCTTCTCCGCGTACGCGTCGGCCACCTGGCGCATGACGGCGGGCTATCGGGAGGCGGGACGCCGGCGGCTGAACGCTGCCCCAGCCGCCTATACGGGGAGCATCCCGAGACGCGTGCGCAGGCGCAAGCCCGCTGCGCTCGCGGGATACGAGGTACCGATGGGCATGCTCGGCTTTCCGGGCCTGGGCTGGCTGTTCGCCGGCTTCCCGTTCACCGCGACGCTCCTGCTGACCATCGGCCCGGCACTCGCCTGGGCGGCGATTCCGCTGGCGTTTTCGCCGTTCGGAGAGGGGCCGCTCCGCGGCATCGGCTGGAGGGTCGAGTTCGCCTGGCTGCCGGTGAGCACTCTCGCCTCGGCGGCCCTGCTCTACCGAGCGCAACGGCGGCGCCTCATCCGACTCGAAGGTCCGCGCCCGCGCGTCCGCCGACGGCGCGACACAAGGACGCGCATCAGCGTCGGCGTCGGCGTGATCGCCCTGGTCCTCGTCTCGCTGCCGCTCGTCCCCGCGGTCACCGGGCTGGGCGAAGGGCCGGTGAAATACACCTACCAGACACGCTTTGCACACGACATCACGGGGCCGTTCCTGAATACGCCTCGCGGTCCCGTGAAGCTGTTCGCCTGGGGTGACCCCCAGAGCCCCTACCCCCGCGACACGCTGCGGGTCCACGCGACCCAGGTGCGCTCCCTGCTGATCCGCGCGGCCGCGGTCGACAGCCCGGGTGCCTACCGGCTGTTCAACCTGAGCGAGGGGGAGCGGATCCCGCTGGCGGTGGGGCGACGGGCGCACGCATCGCTCGTGCTGGCGCCGACGCGCGCGCCTCCGCCGGGCCGCTATGTGTTCGTGGCATCCCACGAGGGGATGTTCGGTGGCCGGGACTTCGTATACCTGACCGTCGTACCGCGCGCCGCTCCGGTGACGGCGATCAGCAGCCGCTCGAGCGGATCGTCCCCGGCGGTGGCAGCCGCTCTGTTACCGATCGCCGCCGCCCTGACCGCGGCGCTGTTCAGCGCCCTTTTGGCGCGCTCCTACCGCCAGCGCCCGGCAGGCCAGAAGCTGCTCTGGGCAGGAGGCTTCGGCTTGTTCGCCGTGGCGGCGGCCAGCGAAGCGGTCGCGCAGGGGTCGGGCTGGAGCCCCGGGCTCTTCCGCGCGTACTACCTGACCGGAGGAGTCCTGGCCGTCGGGTACCTCGGCGCGGGGTCCGCGTGGCTCCAACTCCCCCGCCGAGCGCGTGACGTGCTCGTCGGGGCGCTCGCCGTCGCGACCCTCGCCGCCGTGGCCAGCGTTCTGCTCGCTCCGGTGCACGCGGAGACGCTCGCCGCCACGCCCTCCGGCAGGCCGCCGGCAAACGGCGCGCTCGGAGGGCACGCCTTCTTGTGGGCGGTCGTGCTGAACTCGTTCGGCACGGTCTTCCTCGTCGGCGGAGCGCTGTACTCGATCGCGCGCCGCCGGCGGGTGAGGGCGAACCTCTGGATTGGGGGCGGTGCACTCGTACTCGCACTCTCCACGAGCCTGTCCCGGGCCGGCGAGTACTCGTTCATGTACCTCGGCGAGCTGATCGGGATCGCGCTCATGTTCTGCGGATTCACGCTCGCGGGACAACGGGCGCGGCCGCCGCCCCGGCTCACCCATGCGCGCGCGAATCGGCCCGCGGCCGCGGCCATGACCCCGCGACCCGCCGGGCCGGGAGGCTAGGGCTCGGTGGACCCCGGTCGCCGGCGCAAGGTCCGACTCGCGGTCATGCTGAGCGTTGCGGTGCTGCTGGCCAGTGCCCTCGTCTACACGACTTTCGCCGCGGGAAGCCAGGCGATGAGGCCGAGTCAGCTCGCGACGAGCGCGGTCCCCGGCCGCTCGTATCAGCTCAGCGGCACCGTGGTGACCGGCTCCGTGCGGCACACCGGCGGCCCGCTGGCGTTCCGGGTACGCGACCGTAATGGACGAACCTCGGTTCGGGTCTTGTACGAGGGCGCCGTGCCCGAGCCTTTCCGAGAGGGCCGCGAGGTGATCGTGACGGTGCGCCGGCGGGGCGCGGAGTTCGTCGGAGAGCGGGACTCGCTGATCACGAAGTGCCCGTCCAAGTTCGCGACCGACAAGCGCTCCTGAGATGACGAGCCTCGGTCCCGTCCTGCTGAGCGCGGCGCTTGTGACGGAGGTCTACGGGCTCGGGGCCTCGCTCTATGGCGCTCTTCGGGGCCTGCCGCGCTGGACTCATTCGGGGCGGCGCGCGGTGTACGCGACCGCTGGGCTCCTGACCCTCGCCTTCGCGATTCTCGAGGCCGCCTTCCTCCGCTCCGACTTCGGCGTCCGGATGGTGGCCGAGCACTCGAGCACCACGACGCCGCCGTTCTACCGGGCAGCCGCACCGTGGTCCGCCCAGGAGGGCTCGCTGCTCTTGTGGGTATGGCTGCTCTCGCTCTGGTCGAGCCTCGTGCTGTTCCTCACCCGGCGCCGCCTTCGAGAGCTAGCGGGCTATGCCCAGGCCGTGCTGCTCGGGTTCGCCGCCTTCTTCACCGTGCTGCTGATCTTCCTCGCCAAGCCGTTCGTCCTACAGCACCCCGCGCCGATGGAGGGACTCGGACTCAACCCGCTGCTCCGCCACCCGAGCATGATGATCCACCCGCCGATGCTGTACTCCGGCTACACGCTGTTCACGGTGCCGTTCGCGTTCGCCGTCGCGGCGCTGGCTGCGCGGAAGCTCGACGCGGAGTGGATCCGCTCTACGCGGCGCTTCGCGCTGACGGCTTGGCTATGCCTCGGCTTCGGAGTCCTGCTCGGCGCACGGTGGTCCTACGCGGAGCTCGGCTGGGGCGGGTACTGGGGCTGGGATCCGGTCGAGAACGCGTCGCTGATGCCGTGGCTGACCGGCACAGCTTTCCTGCACTCGATCCAGGTGCAGGAGAAGCGCGGAGCGCTCAAGGTCTGGAACGTCTCGCTCGTTCTTGCGACCGGCGTCCTCGCTGTGCTGGGCACGTTCCTGGTGCGCTCGGGGATCCTGGACTCGATCCACGCGTTCGGAGCTTCGACGCTGGGCAAGCCCTTCCTGGCGTTCATCGCACTGATCTCGTTCGGCGCTGCCGCGCTCGTTCTCACCCGGCTCGACCAGCTTCGATCCCAGCCCCGGATCGACTCGCTCGTTTCCCGCGAGACTGTCTTCCTGCTCAACAACCTCGTGCTCGTCGGGCTCTGCTTCGTGATCTTCTGGGGCACCTTCTTCCCCCTGATCTCCGAAGCGGTTACCGGCACGAAGGCGAGCGTTGGTCCGCCGTGGTTCGATCGCTACACGACGCCGCTTGGGCTCGTGCTCGTCCTGCTGTCGGGAGTGGGCCCTGCCCTCGCGTGGGGGCGCACGACGCCGGCCCGGCTCCCGCGGATCTTCGCCGCGCCGCTGGCCGCAGCGGCGCTCGTCCTCGTCGCGCTCGTCGCGGTGGGCGGGATCGCGCGGAAGCCGCTGGCGCTGGTGATGTTCTGCTCGGCCGCGTTCGCGGTCACGAGCGTCGCCCAGGAGTATTGGCTCGGCACCCGCGCCAGGCGTGCGCTGACCGGGGAGCCGGCCGCGGTTGCATTGCTCTCGCTCGTGCGGCGCAATCGCCGTCGTTACGGCGGCTACCTCGTCCACGTCGGCATGGTGATCCTCCTCGTCGGCGTTGCCGCCTCCTCGTCCTTCCAACACGTGCGCGACGCCCGGCTCCGGCCGGGCCAGTCGGCACGGGTGGGCGACTACGAGGTCCGTTACGTGAGAGCCACCAGCGCGCGCTCGAGCGAGAAGGTCACCCTGGGCGCGGTGCTCGAGGTAACGAAGCACGGACGCCATGTCGCCACCCTCAGGCCCAGCCGCGGCTACTACCCCTCGCTCGACCAGGGCGGACTCGGCAGGATCGGGCGGTTCTTCAAGGGCGACTCCACGAGTGAGCTCGGGATGCGGGCGGGTCTCGGACGCGACATCTGGACGGCGGTCCAACCCGACCTCTCGTCGTTGGAGCCCTACATCGCCCGCGCCGATCGCAGCTTTCCCGACGCCAATCCGCAACTCGAGGGATTCCTGGTCACAACGGTGGTCGCTCGTTATCTCCGCGACGGCCCGCCGGCCGAGTTCCGCCTGATCGTTTCGCCGCTCGTGGGATGGATCTGGTTCGGCGGGTCGATCGTCGTCGTCGGCGCGCTGATGTGCCTCTGGCCGCCCCCTCGAGCGGTTCGCATCCGGCGGGCGGCTCGATCTACTCCCGGGCTGGCGCAACCGCTGGGCCCCGCCGCCCGCCTGACCGACTCCCAGCCAGCTACTGGCCGGGGCTCAGGGTTCTCTCAGGGCTCCTCGCTTTGATC
>JAXDIH010000160.1:0-14106 GCA_034664105.1 Thermoleophilaceae bacterium | reverse complement strand
CGTGTCAAGCGAATTCTGCGTGAATCCGGTAGCTAAACATGTCCTTAAGGATGGAAACAGGTCGTTCAGGGGGTCCGTACGTTGAGATCAGGTAGAGGCGCTGATAGCGTCTAGAGAGCCATGGATGACTTCGACGTTGTGATCGCGGGCGGAGGCATCGCCGGCTTGACGGCCGGGATGCTGTCCGCGCGACTAGGACGCTCAACCCTCGTTGTCACCGGGCTGTCCCCGGGCGGCCACCTGGTGACCATCGACCGCATCGACGGCATGCCGGGCTTCCCCGAGGGCGTGCCGGGCTACGAGCTCTGCCCGATCGCCGAGGAGCAGGCACAGGAGGCCGGGGCCGAGTTCCGGGCCTCCGAGGTCGAGCGGCTCGAACAGCTCGACGGCGGCTGGCGCGTCGGGACGCCGGAAGGTGACGTCCAGGCGCGCGCGGTGATACTCGCCACCGGCTCGCGGCTCAAGCAGCTCGGCGTACCGGGCGAGGAGCGGCTGACCGGCCGCGGCGTGAGCCACTGCGCCAGCTGCGACGCCCCGCTCATGCGCGACCAGGTCGTGGGCGTCGTGGGCGGCGGCGACTCCGCGCTCCAGGAGACGCTGACGCTGGTGGGCCCCGTGTCCGAGGTGATCATCTTCGAGCGCGGCAGCGAGCTCACCGCGCAGCCCGTCTACCGGGACGAGGTCGTCCAGAACCCCAAGGTCACGGTGCGCTTCGACACCGTCGTGGAGGAGATCCTCGGCGAGCAGAAGATCAGCGCGGCGCGCGTGCGCAACTCCGCGACGGGGGATGTCGAGGAGGTCGCGCTCGGCGGGATCTTCCCGTTCGTGGGCCTCGAGCCCAACAGCGAGCTCGTCCAGGACCTGCTCGCGCTGGACGACGACGGATCCGTCCGCACCGACAGCCACATGCGCACGGACCTCCCGGGGCTCTTCGCCGCGGGTACTCTCAGAAGCGAGTCGCCGAGCCAGGCGGCCAGCTCGGCCGGGGACGGTGCCACGGCCGCCAAGGCCGCCCGGGCGTATCTCGACGACGGTTCCTGGCCGCAGATCGGAGAATGACGATGGCCGAGACGTTCACGGTGCACGACCCGCGCGGCTTTCCGCCGCACGTCGAGGGCAAGCCGCTCGCACCCCGCCTCTCGACACTCGAGGGCAGGGTCCTGTACCTGGTCGACTGCCTGTTCGACAACTCCGAGGCCTTCGCCCTGCAGCTGCAGAAGTGGTTCGGCGAGCACCTGCCCGGCGTCGAGACGCGCATCATCCAGCCCAGCGAGTCCTGGGCGGAGGACCCGGAGATGTGCGCCAAGATCCAGCGCGACGGCGACGCCGCGATCCTCGGGGTAGGTCTCTGAAGCACCTGTAGCCCGACGGTCGTCGGGCTTGCGACAACTCTGGAGGCGGAGTACGGCGTGCCGACGGTCGCCGTCCACACCGAGACGTTCGCGCGCCTGGCCCGGTCGGCCGCCCGCGTCAAGGGCATGCCCGGCACCCGTCAGGCCTTCGTGCCGCAGCCGCTGATCGGGCTGTCGCCCGATGAGCTGTTCGACTACATCGTCGGCGGTGACCCGGTGAACGGCCGCCCGTTCATGCAGGAGGTGATCGAGGGGCTCACGCGTCCGCTCGACGCGCGGGACCAGAAGGGCGTGTCGTTCGACCGCTCGGCACCGCGCCTGCTGGAGCCGGACAGCGAGGACAACCTCCAGCAGCTGTTCATGGACAACGCCTGGACCGACTACATGCCGATCGTGCTGCCCACCGAGGAGCGCGTGGCGGCGATGCTCGCCGGCACCAGCCGCAGCCCCGACGACCGCGTCGGGCGGATGCGCCCCACGCTGTACCGGGAGTTCTGGGAGTTCAACGTGGAGAAGGTCGCCGTCAACGCCGTCATGGCGGGCGCGCGGCCCGAGTACCTGCCGGTCATCCTGGCGATCGCCGCCGCCGGCGTCACCGCGCGCCAGAGCAGCACGACCTCGCTGGCCGCGATCACGCTCGTCAACGGCCCGATCCGCAACGAGATCGGGATGAACTACGGCATCGGCGCCTTCGGCCCGTACAACCACGCCAACGTCACGATCGGCCGGGCCCACGGCCTGCTGTCCCAGAACCTCCAGGGCGGGTCGGTCCCGGGCGAGACGTACATGGGCTCGCAGGGCTCGCCCTGGACCTTCAGCGCCGCGTACGCCGAGAACGAGGAGGCTTCCCCCTGGGAGCCGTTCCACGTCCAGCACGGATTCCAGGCCAGCGACAGCACCGTGAGCGTGTTCACCGGCGGCTGGTACAACCAGTGGGGCACCGGCATCCGCGACGAGTGGGAGGAGAAGTTCCGGGCCTCGCTGCGGGCCTGCGAGCCCTGGCTCGGCCCGATGCTGGCCCTCGACCCGCTCGCCGCCCGCGAGCTCGTGAAGCGAGGCTTCGACACCAAGGCGAAGCTGCTCGACTGGCTGGTCGACAACGCCCGCATGACCGCCCGCGAGTACTGGGACAACCAGTGGTCGCAGACGGCCCTGCGCCCGTTCGCCGCGCTGGGCGAGGAGCCCTACGCGTCGATACTGAAGGCCGACCCCGACGAGCTGATCAAGATGTACCGGCCCGAGGACATCAGCGTCACGGTGATCGGCGGGGAAACCACCCCGACCTGGAACATGCTCTGCGCGACCCTCGAGAACGGCACCACCCTCGTGGACGCCGTGAACAGGGGCATCGCCTCAGTCGACGACTGGCGCTGAGCCGCCGTGGCGGGCTCAGCTGAGCCGTTCCACGACCATCGCCATGCCCTGGCCGCCGCCGACGCACATCGTCTCCAGGCCGATCGTGCCGTCGCGCTCGCGCAGAGCGCGGATCAGCGTCGTGAGGATGCGCGTGCCGGTCATCCCGTAGGGGTGGCCGAGCGCGATCGCGCCGCCGTTGACGTTGAGCTTGTCCTCGTCCACCTCCAGCCGCCGGGCCGACGGGATCACCTGGGCCGCGAAGGCCTCGTTGATCTCCACCAGGTCCACGTCCGCGATCGTCATCCCGGCGCGCTCGAGCGCGATGCGGCTCGCCGCGACGGGGCCGAGGCCCATGATCTCCGGGTCGACCGCCGACGCCGCCGTCGACACGATCCGGGCCAGCGGCGTCAGGCCGAGGTCCGCGGCGAGCTGCTCGTCGACGACGACGGCCGCGGCCGCCCCGTCGTTGAGCGGGCAGGCGTTGCCGGCGGTCACGCGACCGTCGGGGCGGAACACCGGCTTCAGCTCGGCCAGCTTCTCCATAGTCGTGTTCGGGCGCGGCGAGTCGTCGCGGGTGAACGTCGTCCCGTCCGGCAGCTCGATCGGGATGATCTCCCCGTCGAAGAAGCCGCGCTCCTGGGCCTCGGCGGCCCGGCGCTGGGAGCGGTAGGCGAAGGCGTCCATCTCCTCACGGCTGACGTCCTCGACCTGCGCCACGTTCTCGGCCGTCTCGCCCATGGAGAGGTACACGTCCGGCAGGCCGGTGGCCGGGGTCCACGTGTCCGCGCCGCCCTCCGCCCTGCGCGCGCTGCGCTCGCGGGCCTCGTCGAACCGCGGGTTCGGCGGCCCGTCGTCCGCCATGCCGTTGAAGAAGCGGCTGATCGTCTCCACGCCTCCGGCGACGAAGGCGCGGCCCTGCCCGGCGCGGATGGCGTGCATCGCCATCCCGACCGTCTGGAGCGACGAGGAGCAGTAGCGGTTCACCGTCACGCCCGGCGCATCCAGCCCCGCGAGCACGGCGGCGTGGCGGGCGATGCAGTTGCCGGCCTCCCCGGCGGGATGCCCGCAGCCCCAGATCACGTCCTCGATCAGACCGGGGTCGAGCTGGGGCACGGACTCCAGCACGGCGGAGATGACGGACGCGGACAGGTCGTCTGGCCGCACGTCCACCAGCGAACCCTTGCTGGCGCGACCGATCGGGGACCTTCCTGCGGCGACGACGACTGCCTCGGGCATGTTCGGAGACTCCTGACGGTGGTTCGGCTTATCCGGTCTCAAGACAGTAAACACAAAAAAGCGACGTCGGTCTCTTGACAGGGCGACGGTTTGGCCGCAACAATCGCTGGGTGCCGCCAGTCCTTTGGGAACTGCCCGCCGAGGAGGCGGCGAAGACGCATGTCGCCCACTTCATGAAGTGGGCGGGTGAGCGGCACGACCGCGAGTTCGCCGACCACGAGGAGCTTTGGAAGTGGTCGGTGGACGAGCTCGAGACCTTCTGGGCCGACGTCTGGGACTACTTCGAAGTCCAGGCCTCGGTGCCTTACGAGCAGGTCCTGGCGAGCCGGGCGATGCCGGGCGCGCGCTGGTTCCCGGGCTCAGAGCTCAACTACGCCCAGCACATCTTCCGCGACCGCCCCTCCGAGGACGTGGCCATCGTCCACGCCTCCGAGGACCAGCCGCTGCGCAACGTCACCTGGGCCGAGCTGGAGGCCGGCACCGCCCGCGTCGCCGCCGCCCTGCGCGGGTTCGGGATCGGCCGCGGGGATCGCGTCGCCGCGTTCATGACCAACACGCCCGAGGCGATCATGGCGCTGTTCGCCGTGATGAGCATCGGCGCCGTGTGGACGAGCTGCTCGCCCGACCTGGGGGCGAAGAGCGTCATCGATCGCATCGAGCAGGTGAAGCCCCGGCTGCTGTTCGCTGTCGACGGCTACCGCTACCGCGGCCGCGACTTCGACCGCCTCGACGTGGTGCGCCAGCTGCAGCAGGACGTCGACTCGATCGAGCACACCATCCTGCTCACCGACGGCGACGGGCTGCCGGACGCCACCGGCCTGTCCTCCACCGTGCTGTGGCGGGACATCGTCGATGGGCCGGCCGAGCCGCTGAAGTTCGAGCAGGTCCCCTTCGACCACCCGCTCTGGGTCGTCTACACCTCGGGCACCACCGGCCGCCCCAAGGCGATCGTCCACGGCCACGGCGGCGTGTTGCTGGAGCACCTCAAGAACGCCCACCTCCAGGTGGACCTGCACCCGGGTGACCGCGCCTTCTGGTTCACCACCACCGGGTGGATGGTCTGGAACATCCTGGTCAGCTACCTGCTCACCGGCGCCACGATCCTCACCTACGACGGCAGCCCGGCCCACCAGGGCCCGGACACGCTCTGGAAGCTCGCCGCCGAGACCAAGCTCACCTACGTCGGCACGAGCCCGACCTACATCGCCGGCTCCATGGCGGCCGGCCTGGAGCCCGGCCGCGACCACGATCTCAGCTCGGCGCGCGCGCTCGGCTCGTCCGGCTCGCCGCTGCCGGCGGCGGGCTTCCGCTGGCTCTACGAGCACGTCAAGGAGGACGCCTGGGTCTCCTCCACCACCGGAGGGACCGACGTCTGCTGCGCCCTGGCGGGTGGCTGCCCGATCCGCCCGGTGGTCGCCGGCGAGATCCAGGCCCGAGGCCTCGGCATCAGCCTCGAGACCTGGGACGCCGAGGGTCGCGCGATCGTCGGCGAGGTCGGAGAGATGGTCATCACCGAGCCGATGCCGTCGATGCCGCTCGGGTTCTGGAACGACCCCGACGGGACGCGCTACCGCGAGGCCTACTTCGAGGCGTACCCGGGCGTCTGGCGCCAGGGCGACTGGACCGAGATCACCGATCGCGGCTCGGTGATCGTGCACGGCCGCTCGGACTCGATGATCAACCGGCACGGCGTGCGCATCGGGACCAGCGAGATCTACGGCGTGGTGCTCGACTTCGACGAGATCGCCGACGCCCTGGTCGTGGACGTGCCGAACGGCGAGGCGAGCTCCTGGATGCCGCTGTTCGTCGTACTGGCCGGCGACGCCGAGCTGGACGACGACCTGACCGCCCGCATCGCGGATCGCCTGCGCACCGACTGCTCGCCCCGCCACGTGCCCAACGACGTGATCTCCGTGCCCGAGGTGCCGCGCACGCTGACCGGAAAGGTGCTGGAAGTGCCCGTCAAGCGCATCCTCGGAGGCGAGCCGCTGGAGGCGGTCGTCAGCCGCTCGGCCACCGCCAACCCACAGGCGCTCGAGTTCTTCGTCGAGCTGGCGCGCTCGCGCGCCGGGGGATCGGCGTGACCGCACGCCCGATCGACAACGAGCTCGTGGGACTTGAGCTCGCGCCGCTGGAGTGGTCCTGGACCGAGCGGGACCTCGCGATCTACGCCCTGGGCGTGGGCGCGAACGTGGACGAGCACCTGCCCTACCTCTACGAGCAGCACGGGCCGCGCTTCCTGCCCGGCTTCGCCGCCACGCCGGCGGCTCGCTTCGTGGAAGCGCAGTTCGAGGCCGTCGCGATGCGCCCGGAGGACGCCCTCCACGCCGACGAGCGGGTCACGATCCACCGCGACGTACCGGTCCGGGCATCGGTCACCACCACGCGCAAGCTCGTCGAGGTGCTCGACAAGGGCTCGGCGGCCGTGCTCGTCTGGGACACGGAGACCGCCGACGCCGACGGCCCCCTGTTCACCTCGCGCGGCTCGGTGTTCGTGCTCGGCGCGGGCGGCTTCGGGGGCGAGCGCGGAGCCCGCGGCCCCCAGGCCCCGGAGCTCGAAGGCCCTCCCGACCTGGAGGCCGAGGTGCCCACCTCCCGCTCGCAGGCGGCGCTGTTCCGGCTCTCGGGCGACCTCAACACGATCCACATCGACCCGGAGGTGGCCCGGGCCGCCGGCTACGAGCGGCCGATCCTCCACGGGATGTGCACGTACGGCATCGCGGGCCGCGTGGTCGGAACCTGGCTGGAGGCCGAGACCGGCGCGCCGGTCGTGGGGATGTACGCCCGCATGTCGGCCGTGGTGATGCCCGGCGACACGCTCGTCACGCGGGCGTGGCGCACGGGGCCGGCCAGCGCTTCGTTCGAGACCTTCACCGCCACCGGGGACAAGGTCCTGGCCCTCGGTGAGGTCAGCTGTGCAGGAAAAGCGACGTCACTCTCTTGATTTCCGCCGATCGCTCCGTGAGACTGAGACGGGTGGCAGATCCTGTCTCGAGAATGAAGGTCGGCGACATCACGGTCGCATACCGCGAGCGCGGGGACGGCGAGCTGGTCGTGCTGATCCACGGGCTCGCGCAGGACAGCCGCTGCTGGGAGCAGGTCCAGGAGGCGCAGAGCGACTGGCGCACCGTCGCCTACGACCTCCGCGGCCACGGCGAGACGACCGTCGGCGCGCCGCAGGGCACGGTCGCGCAACTCGGCGAGGACCTGGTCGGACTGCTCGAGCAGCTCGGCCCTGCGGTTGTCGTCGGGTTCTCGCTGGGCGGGACGATCGCCCTGTGGGCCGCGGCGGAGCGCCCCGACCTCGTTCGCGGCCTGGTTGTGCTCGGGACCTCGTCCACGGTCGGACGAGCCGCGGCTGACTTCTACGGGCAGCGGATCGAGCTGGTGGGTGAGGGCGACCGCGCGGCGATCCTCGCCGCCCTGCGCGACGACACCGCCGCCGCGATCGCGACTCCCGACGCTGACGTCGACGCCGTGGCGGACCGCCGCCTCGAGGCGATCGGCGACGGGCGCGGCTATCGCAGCGCCGCGGCGGCGATGGCCCGCCTGCGCGACGAGCCGCTGACCCCGCGGCTGCGCGACATCGACGGCGACGTGCTGGTGGTTGGCGGCGAGCTGGACACGTTCTGCCCGCGCCGCGCCGCCGACATCATGCTCGCGGAGCTGAAGTCCGCCGCCTACGAGGAGCTGCCGGACTCCGGACACCTGATGGAGATCGACGCCCCCGCCGCGATGGCCGCCGCCATCCGGGGCTACCTCGAGTCGCGCTCGGCCGGCGAGTCCGCCGCATGAGCGAGGACACGCCCACGGCCTGGCCGATCGCTCGGCTGCTGAGCGCTTACGCCCGCCGTGAGGTGTCGCCGGTCGAGGTCGCCGAGCAGTCGCTCGAGCGGATCCGCAACCACGACCCCCTCCTCAACTCCTTCACCGAGGTGACGTCGGAGCTGGCGCTGGAGCAGGCGGCCGCGGCGGAGCGGGCCTACATGAGCCACTCCACGGACGGGACGCTGCTGGGCGTGCCGGTCTCGATCAAGGACCTGTTCGACGTGGAAGGCGTGGTCACCACCCTCGGATCGGTGCTCTACCGCGACGAGGTGGCAAGCAGTGACGCGCGGTCGGTCGCGCGGCTGCGGCGCGCGGGCGCCGTCTTCGTCGGAAAGACCAACACGGCCGAGTTCGGGCAGGCCGCCACCACGGAGAACATGCTCGGCGACGACTGCCGCAACCCCTGGGATCGCACCCGAACGGCCGGCGGGTCGAGCGGCGGTGCCGCCGTGTCGGTCGCGGCGCGCATGGCGACCGCCGCGCTCGGATCCGACGGGGGCGGCTCGATTCGCATCCCGGCCGCGTTCTGCGGCGTCTTCGGGATCAAGCCGTCCTTCCGGTTCGTGGCCGACGACGACGGCTTCCGCGCGATGACCGACCTGGCCTGCGCCGGCCCGCTCGCCCGCACGGTTGCCGATGCGCGCGTGTTCCTCGAGGCGCTGGCCGGCGTCGCGATCCCGAGCGCCCCGGTGCCGGAGCGTCTGCGGGTGGCGTGGTGCCCGCGCCCGGAGGACCGCCCGGTCGACCCCGAGCTGATGCAGGTCGTGGAAGCGGCGATGCGCCACGTCGAGCAGCTCGGCCACGAGGTCATCGAGACCCCGCTCCCGGTCGACGGCTGGAACGACGCGTTCGGCACGCTGGTGATCGCCGACGAGTGGCAGCACCGCCACCACCTGCTCGACCAGGATGCCGATGCGCTGTCGCGCTACGCCCGGCGCAGCATCGAGGCCGGCGCTCACGTGACCCCGGTTCAGGTCGCGACGGCACGGATGCAGCTGCGCACCTTCCGGGAGCGCTTCGTCGACTTCTTCGGGCGCTTCGACCTGATCGCCACGCCCACAACGGCCGCGACCGCGTTCCCGATCCGCGAGCGGCCGGAGCAGATCGACGGGACTCCCGTGGACCGCCTCTGGGGTGCCTTCCCCTTCACGGCGCCGTTCAACGTGAGCGGGTGTCCCGCCGCCTCGATACCGTGCGGGAACGTCTCCGGGCTGCCCGTGGGACTGCAGCTTGTCGGCGCGGTGGGCAAGGAGGGGCTTCTGCTGGACGTGTGCGAGCAAATCGAGTCGGCGCTCGGGCCGGCACCCGGTCCCGACCTCGGTTCGGTGGCGCCGGAGCTGCCCGCGCCATGAAGCCGGCGCCGTTCGACTACGTGCGCGCGGGGAGCGCCGGCCAGGCGGTCGCCGTCCTGTCGGAGCACGGGGACGACGCCAAGGTGCTCGCCGGCGGGCAGAGCCTGGTCGCGATGATGAGCATGCGCCTCGTGCGCCCCACGGTGCTCGTGGACATCGCGCACATCGCGGACCTGAACTACGTGCGCGCGGACGCGGACGGCCTGCGCATCGGCGCCGGGGCCACCCAGAGCGCCGTGCTCAGGTCCCCCGACGTCAACCGCGTGGCGCCGCTCGTGCCGGCCGCTCTGCGCTGGGCGAGCCATCCGGCCATCCGCAATCGCGGCACGGTGGTGGGGAGCCTCGTCCACGCCGACCCCGCGGCCGAGCTGCCGGCGGTGGCGCTCGCCCTGGACGCCGAGCTGGTGGTGCAGGGTCCGGCCGGCAGCCGCACGATCCCCGCCAGCGAGCTGTTCGTCACCTACCTGACCACGAGCGTGGAGCCCGACGAGCTCGCCGTGGAGCTGCGCATCCCGCAGCCGCCCCCGGGTCTGCGCTCCGGACACGCCTTCCTCGAGGTTTCGCGCCGTCACGGTGACTTCGCCCTCGTGGCGGCGGGGGTGAACGTCGCGACCGACGCGTCCGGGCGAATCGAGTCCGCCGCGATCGTGATGGCCGGGATCGGGGACACGCCGGTACGCGCCATCCAGGCCGAGGTGATGCTGGCCGGCGGGCGTCTCGACGACAAGACCCTGCTCGAGGACGTGGGCCGCGCCGCGGCCGCGGACCTGAGCCCCACCGACGACGTGCACGCGTCCGGCAGGTACCGCCAGCGCGTCGCAGCCGTGCTCGTGAAGCGAGCGCTCGTGCAGGCGACCGCGGGAGGCAGAGATGAGCACTGAGGGCACAAATGACCTCCGTGTCGTGACCGTGGTGGTGAACGGCCAGCGCCGGTCGGCGGCGGCCGAGCCGCGGCGGCTGCTGAGCGACTTCCTGCGGGACGACCTCGGCCTCACGGGCACCCACGTGGGCTGCGAGCACGGCGTCTGCGGCGCGTGCACGGTGCGCATCGACGGCGTGCTGGCACGGTCGTGCACGGCCTTCGCGGTGCAGGTGGACGGCAGCGAGATCAGGACGATCGAGGGCGTCGGAGACGACGGCGCGATGAGCCCCGTCCAGGAGGCCTTCCGCGCCAAGCACGGCCTTCAGTGCGGTTTCTGCACGCCTGGGTTCGTGCTCACGGTCGAGGCCCTGCTCGAGGAGATCCCCGAACCCACGGAGCCCGAGATCCGCGAGTACCTGGCCGGCAACGTGTGCCGCTGCACCGGCTACGTGGGCATCGTGGAGGCAGTCAAGGACGCCGCTGAGCGGCTCAGGAGCGATACGCGGGAGGAACACGGATGAACCGCTGGGCGCTATCGATGGGAGTAAGCCCGCGCGAGCCGCTCGAGAACGTCGGGAGGATGGCGGAGGCCGCCGAACGCCACGGCTTCGAGGCGCTCTGGTACATCGACTTCCAGCTCGGCATGAAGGACGTGTACGCGGCGATGTACCTGGCGGCGCTGCACTCCGAGCGCCTGCACATCGGGCCCGCGGTGACCAACATGGTCACCCGCCACTCGACGGTCACCGCGAACGCCATGGCGGCGCTCGACGAGCTCACCGGCGGGCGGGCCATGCTCGGGGTCGGCGCGGGCTGGTCGGCCGTGCTCGGCGCGGGCGGGCGGCCGTCGAAGCTGGGTGAGCTGCGTCAGGGCATCGAGGACTTCCGGGCGCTGTTCACCGGCGAGGAGGTCGAGGTCAGCGGCACCAAGGTGCAGATGACGACCGCCACGCGACAGATCCCGATCTACCTCGCCGCGGCCCAGCCGGGGATGCTCCGGCTCTGCGGCGAGACCTGCGACGGCGTCATCCTCATGGGCGCCGCCGATCCCGACTTCTGCAACTGGCAGCTCCAGTACCTCTACGAGGGCCTCGAGCGCGCCGGGCGCGAGCGCAGCGAGATCGTCGTGGACCTCGTGGTGACGATGAGCGTCGACGAGGACGGCGACAAGGCGCTCAACGACGTGCGCGCGTGGGCCACCAGCCAGGCGGCGACCTTCTATCCCTGGAAGCGGATGCCACCAGCGTGGGAGCGCTTCCGGCCTGAGTTCGAGGCGGCCGAGCAGCAGTACCACCTGTCGGACCACCTGTCCTTGCACGCCGACCACAAGCAGGTGGTCAGCGACGAGTTCGTCCGCTCGGTTGCCGTTGCCGGCGACCTCGAGACGTCCACCGAGCGGCTGCGCGACCTCGCCGCCCTGGACATCGACCGCATCACCTTCGCGCTGCTCTCCGGCGGCCGGCTGCGCCGGATGGAGCAGATCGCGACCGAGATCCTCCCGGTGCTCGAAGCGCCGGCGGTGCGCTAGCCATGGCCACCGACGAACGCAAGGTCGCGCTGGTGACCGCCGCCGCCGGCGTGGGCATCGGCGGGGCGATCGCCCGGCGCCTGGCTGCCGACGGGATGGACGTGGTGGTCACCGACGCGCACGAGCGGCGCTGTGCCGAGACCGCGGCCGCCCTCTCGGAGGAGCACGGCAGGGACTTCCTGGCGCTGACGCTCGACGTGACCGACTACGAGGCGGTCGGGGAAACCGTCGCGCGCGCGGCCGAGCACCACGGCCGCATCGACGTGCTCGTGAACAACGCCGGCGTCAACACGATCGAGCCGGTCGCCGAGATGGAGCCCGAGACGTGGCGGCGCTGCATCGACGTCGACCTGACCGGCACGTTCAACTGCATGCGTCAGACGCTGCCGCACATGATCGCCGCGGGGTCGGGATCGGTCGTGAACATCGCCTCGATCGCCGCGTGGGAGACCAGCACGGAGCACGGCGCCGCGTATTCCGCCGCCAAGGCCGGCGTGATGGCGCTCACGCGGGTCACCGCCGCCGAGGTCGGACGGCACGGCGTGCGCGTCAACGCGGTCGCGCCGGGGCTGATCTACAACGAGTTCCTGCGGCGCATCTATCCCGACGAGTTCTTCAGCGGGTACGCCGAGCAGCGCTCGCTCGTGGGCCGGGTCGGCCAGCCCGAGGACGTGGCGGCCCTCGTCTCGTTCCTGGCGGGCGGGGAGTCGGGCTACGTGACGGGCGAGGTCTACGGCGTCAGCGGCGGCGTGTTCCCGCACGCCTGAGCGGCGTCTGATCGCCTGACCGCGACAATGTCCGCTCGATGCGGGTCCAGCTCATCGATCCCTCGGCGGACGTGCTGCCGTACGACCACGCCCTGGCCGGTGCCCTGGCGCGCCGCGGCGCGGGCGTGGAGCTGATCACCTCCCGGTTCGTGCACGGCCCGGCGCCGGTGCCGGATGGATACGACGTAACGCGGTCCTTCTACCGGCTGGCCACCGGGCCGGCGGCGGGGCACCCGCGGCTGCGCCGGGCATTGAAGCTCGCCGAGCACGTGCCGGACACGCTGCGGGTGCGACGCCGGGCGCACGCCGCGGACGTGGTGCACTGGCAGTGGCTCTGGCTCGAGGCCGTGACCACGCGGCTGCTGCCGCGTGGCCGGCCGCAGGTGCTGACGATGCACAACGTGATCAGGCGCGGTCGCTCCGGTCGCCGGCTGGCCGACCGCATGGACGCGGTGATCGTGCACACGCGCCACGGGGCCGAGCTGCTCGGGGGCGGGCCGAAGGTCCACGTGATCCCGCACGGCGCGTTCGAGCACCTCACACGCCAGCCCGAGGAGCGGCCGCTGCCGCCGGAGCTGGCAGCGGTCGAGGGGCCCGTGGTGCTGTGCTTCGGGGTCGTGCGCCCGTACAAGGGAGTCGACGTGCTGGTCGACGCGTTTCGCTCGGTGAAGGGAGCGGAGCTGTGGGTGGTGGGCCGACCGCTGGGCGTCGACACCGCGGCGCTCGACGCTCCGCCGAACGTGCGCTTCGTGCCGCGCTACGTGAGCGACGCCGAGCTGCCGGCCTACTTCCGGCGGGCCGACCTGCTCGTGCTGCCGCACCGCTCCGTGGACGTGTCCGGGGTGCTGTTCGCCGGGCTGGCGTTCGGGAAGCCGATGATCTTGTCCGACGTCGGCGGCTTCCGTGAGGTGGTGGAGGACCACGGCGCCGGGCGCCTGGTCGCCCCCGGGGACCCCGCCGCCCTCAGCGAGGCGATCGGCGAGCTGCTGGCCGACCCCGCGGAGCGGGAGCGGCTGGCCGGACGCGCCCGCGCCGCCGCGGCCGGGCCCTACTCGTGGGACTCCGTCGCGCAGCGGACGCTGGCCGTCTACGAGGATCTGCTCGCGCGATGAGGGTCGTCTTCATGGGCAAGAGCAAGCGCTCCGCGGTGCGGGCGCTCGACTGGCTGGTCGCGAGCGGCGCGGAGGTGGTCGCGGTGGTGGCGCGGGAGCCGGACGGGCTGACGCACGAGCAGCAGCGCCTGGACCTCGCCGCCCGCCGACACGGGCTGGCGCAGGTGACCGAGGAGCAGCTGTACGCGGAGCCGCCGGAGGAGGTGGACCTGGTCGTGTCCTTCCTGTTCTGGAACCTGATCCGCGAGCCGCTGATCTCACTGGGCCGGATCGGCTGCCTCAACTTCCACCCGGCTCCGCTGCCGGACTTCCGGGGCGTGGGCGGCTACAACCTGGCCGTCCTGGAGGGGCTGCCGAGCTGGGGCGTGTCCTGCCACTTCGTGGACGAGCAGTTCGACACCGGCGACGTGGTCGAGGTCGAGCGCTTCCCGATCGACCAGGAGGCCGAGACGGCCTTCTCGCTCGACCTCAAGAGCCAGGAGCACCTGGTGGGCCTGTTCGAGCGAGTGGTGCAGCGAGCGCTGGACGGCGTTGAGCTGCCGCGGACACCGCAGGGCCAGGGGCGCTACGTGTCGTTGGCGGAGTTCGAGGAGCTGCGGATGGTGCGTCCCGGGGACGACCTGGCGCGCAAGCTGAGGGCGTTCTGGTACCCGCCCTGGCCCGGCGCGGTGATCGACGTGGACGGGCGCCGGCTGACACTCGTGGACGAGCGG
>JAXDIH010000150.1:0-4150 GCA_034664105.1 Thermoleophilaceae bacterium | reverse complement strand
TCTCAGTAGCCGAGAGCGAACTTGGCTTCCTCGCTCATCAGCTCGGGCGTCCACGCGGGTGTGAACGTCATCTTGGGATACACGGCGGTCACCCCGTCCAGCTCGCTCACGAACTCCTCGATCTGCTCGGAGACCTGCGGCCCGATCGGGCACCCGGGCGAGGTGAGCGTGAAGGTGACGAACACGTCTCCGCCCTCGACCTCCACGGTGTAGATCAGCCCCAGCTCCACGAAGTCGAGCCCGAGCTCGGGATCGATTACGTTGGTGAGGGCTTCCTGGACGTCGTCGACGGTCGGCATGAGAACGAGGATAGTAGGGTCAGATAGCCATGCCGCTGCTGGCCCTGCTTGCGCTCTTCATCGTCGTCCCACTCGCCGAGCTGTACGTGATCCTCAAGGTCGGCGACGCCATCGGCGCGCTCTGGACGATCGTCCTGCTCGCGGCCGACTCGGTGCTCGGCTCGATGCTGCTGCGCGCCCAGGGGCGGACGGTCTGGCGCCGCTTCAACGAGGCCCTGGCCGCCGGCCGGATGCCGCACCGCGAGGTGATGGACGGAGTGCTCGTCATCTTCGGCGGCGCGTTCCTCATCACCCCGGGCTTCCTGACCGACATCGTCGGCCTGCTCCTGCTGCTGCCGCCCTCCCGCTCCGTGATCCGAGGGATCGTCGCGCGCCGCCTGGGGCGGCGGGCCTCTCTGCGGGTCACCAAGGAGCCCTACGACGTCGAGGGCAGCGCCACGGAGTACGACGCGCCCTCCGGGCGGCTCGAACGGTGAGCGTGGAGGCGTTCGCGCTCTCGTTCTTCGATCCCGACCGCGACCTCTACGGAACGGCGCGATCGGCTGCCACGCTGCTGTTCCGCGGGCGCCAGCCGGCCATGCACGCCGACGGGCCCGAGGTGACCGAGGACGGCGAGGGCTGGCGCGCCGAGCTGGCCGACCGGCTGTCGCTGCGGCTCGAGCCGACCAGCCCCGAGGTCAAGCTGGACGGAGTGACCGCCCGCATCTGCCGGGTGAGTGGCGAGGTGGACGGCACGAAGGTCGATTGCCTCGGCACGTTCTCGATCACCGACGTGGCTCCGCGCTGGGAGGAGCTCCAGGCGCTGCGCAGCATCTCCGTGCTCGTGGACGAGGGCAACGGCCTGCTGGCGCTGGCGCGGCGCCCGCGCGACGCCCCCGGGCACGGCGACGAGGAGGTGCGTGCCGGGCTCTTCATCGACGGCGAGCTGCACCAGGTGGAGGAGGCGCGCATCTCGACCGTGTACGACGGGGGCGGCCGCCAGCGCAGCGCCGGCCTGGAGCTGTGGCTGCCCGGCGAGGAGTACCCGCGCCGCGGCTCCGGGCTCGTGATCGCCGGATCCTCGTTCGAGCTGGACCCGCTCCAGGTCCACGCCGCCGTCTTCCGCTGGCGGCTCGACGGGCGTGAGGGCATCGGCGCTTACGAGCTGATGGTTCGTGTGGTCCCGCCCGTGGCGGCGTGATCCGGGCGCTGATCAGCGACTTCGGCGGGGTACTGACCACGCCGCTGACGGCGGGGTTCCGCGCGTACGAGGAGGAGGCCCCGTTCTCGCTGGAGGACCTCGGCCGCGCGATGCAGGCCGCCGCCGAGGCATATGGCGAGTACCCGCTCTTCCCGCTGGAGCGCGGGGAGATCACCGAGGAGGAGTTCGCGCGCCGGCTCGCCGAGCAGCTGAACGACGCCTTCGACATGGACCGCCTGCGCCAGCTCTACTTCGAGCGCATCGAGCCGAACACGCCGATGATCGAGTTCGTCGGCGAGCTCCGCCGGGGCGGCCTGCGCACCGCGCTGCTCACCAACAACGTGCGCGAGTGGGAGCCGCTCTGGAGGGCCAAGCTGCCCGAGCTGGACGACATCTTCGAGCTGGTCGTCGACTCCGCCTTCGTCGGGATGCGCAAGCCCGAGCCGGGCATCTACGAGCTCACGCTCGAGCGGCTCGGCGGGGACCTCCGAGCCGAGGACTGCCTGTTCGTGGACGACATCGAGCTCAACTGCGAGGCCGCCCGGGCGCTCGGGATGACGGCGGTGCTCTTCGAGCACGCCGACCAGGCGATCGCGGAGCTCGAGTCAGCGCTGGCCGAGTAGGGCGCCGATCCCGGCGGCCATGGCCGCGCGGGAGCGGGCGACGCTGAGACCCTGGTGCGTGCGCCAGCTGTCCCACGCGGACCAGGAGCACAGGGTGATCAGCGCGGCGCGCAGCGGCTCGCGCTCGTCGGCGGGGATCGCGTCCAGCTCGCGCCGGAACACCCGCTCGACCTCGGCGGCCTTCGCCTGGCGGGCGGTGGCGAGCCAGCCCGCCACCGAGGACGACTCGTGCTCGATCAGCAGACCGGCGCGGCGCACGCCCCCGATCAACTCGTACAGGCGCACGCGCTGCTGGGTGAACTGCTCGATGCGCTCCGGCAGGGGCACGCTCGAGTCGACGGGGTGCAGCGTGGGCACCACACGCTCGTACTGCTCGCGGGCCACGGCCTCGAGCAGCCCCTCGCGATCGGGGAAGTGCTGGAACACCGAGCGCTCGGAGACCCCGGCCCGCGCGGCGATCGCCGCGGCGGTCGGCGTCAGGTGTCCCTCGTCCAGCAGTCCCAGCAGCGAGTCGACCAGAGCCTGGCGCGTGCGCTCGGCCCTGACGGTGCGACCGTCGCGCTGCTCTGAGGTGGCTCCCATCCGAACAGCATATGAGCGGGGGCCGAAGGCGGCAATATTCACGAAAAGTCGCAAGGTGCGGGATCGTTTTCACGGGCGGCCTTGACTAGCCGTTGCACCACTGGTTTATTGATGATCGAGACGCGGACGGAACGCCAAGAGCGAAGCCAGAGGTTGTGAGGCTCGCCGCGCCGCACGTCAGCTTCGGCTGTCGAGCGCGCACCTCAAGCGTGAAGTCCGCGTCTCTCTTATCGCCCCGGCCTCGGCCGGGGCGATTTGCATTTGGGGGGCGGTTCGCTCAGCGCCCGCGGGCGGCCAGCTCGCGCTTCGCGACCTTGCGATACCGGCGCGCCTTGCTCATGTTCAGGCGCGTGCGCGCGATGCGCCCGCCGGGCGGCAGCTCGAAGCCTCCGACCAGCTTGCGCGGGACGAGCGCCCAGGCGCCGTCCTCCTCGATGAGGTCGCCGCGCACCTGGAAGTTGCGCTGCCAGGTGAAGTCCGGCGAGTGGTCGTGGGCGGTCACGCAGGCGAGCCCGGGGTGCCAGGGCACTCCGACCGGGGCGCCGCCGAGCCGCAGCCGCTGGGCCGAGCGGTCGACCTCGATCGGCACGCGCACCGAGAAGGGGAAGCCGTCGGGCGCGACCAGCGACACCACGGCCTGCGGGTAGCGGTCACCCAGCTCCTCCATGCGCTGGTCCCACGCCACGACGCCCCCGGAGGTGTCGGCAAGCTGCGTCGGCGGCTCCTCGTCGTGCCCGGAGCGGACCTCCTCGAGGTGGGCGTCGAACAGCTGCGGCTCGCGGGAGGGATCCCCGTCGCCCCAGACGTAGATGCGCTCCGGGCGCGTGTGGATGTAGATGCGCGTGAGGTACCACGAGAGCAGCGGCTCGAAGATCTTCGGCGGCATCTCCTGCTGGGCCGCCGGCAGCTTCACGGCCAGCTCGCGCTTGTAGCGCTCCCGGTTGGCATCCAGATCCCGGTCGTCGACCTCAGCGGTGCCCTGCACGAGCACCTGCGCGGCGCCGTCCAGCCCGCTGCCGGTGGGGTCCGAGAACAGCATCGCCACCCTTGGGTTGGCGCGCGCGTCCTTGGCCTTCTTGGGATAGCCGAGCCCAGTGGTGACGTCGATGCACGGGTCGCCCGGCTGGTAGTAGGGCGTAAGGGGCCAGCTGATCGGCTGGCCGCGGCGGTCGACGGTGGTGAACTCGGTGGTGATGAAGCGGTCGAAGATCTGCTGCACCTCGGGCGGAAGCGTCGCGGTCATGGGCCGATTCAATCACGCGCGACCCCGCCTTCAGAGCCCTCGTTCGGGTAGTCATAACTCGGGCACCGGTCCGGCATGCGCCGGTCCCTCTCAAGCAGGTCCCCCGAAAGGCCGATCAGATGCATGGACGCGTGCGATCGACCGACCCGGACAAGCGCTCTGGCCTGGCGCGCCTGCAAGCGCGCCTGGCAGCCGCATGCGCGGCCAGCCGTGCACGGCTCCG
>JAXDIH010000149.1:0-3911 GCA_034664105.1 Thermoleophilaceae bacterium | reverse complement strand
GCCGCGCACGGTGGCAATCGCACCGGCCGCGTGTTCACGGGTGACCGCTCGGGCGACTGGCTGTTCGCCTCGCTCCACCGCACCGGGTTCGCGAACCAGCCCACGTCGGTGCACGCGGACGACGGGCTGCGCCTCGAGGGAGCCTTCATCGCGGCCGCCGTGCGCTGCGCCCCGCCGGCCAACAAGCCGCTGCCGGAGGAGCGCGACAACTGCCTGCCCTACGCCGCGGAGGAGCTGGAGCTGATCCAGCCGCGCGTGATCGTGTGCCTGGGCGGGTTCGCCTGGGACGCGGCCTGCCGGCTGTACGGGCTGCGCCCGCGACCGCGCTTCGGGCACGGTGCCGAGCACCCGATCGAGGGCGGGCCGGTTCTGCTCGGCACCTACCACCCCAGCCAGCAGAACACCTTCACCGGCAGGCTCACCGAGCCGATGCTGGACGCCGTGTTCGTCCGGGCGCGCGAGCTCGCCGGGGGTCTTGCTAACGTGCCCCGCTCGTAAGGAGCCATAGCCGAGTTCCGCGCCGCCATGCGGCCGGGAACGGGGGACCCACAGCCTTTCGGGGCGAATCGCGGTTTTGGCCGCGTAGCGCTGCTCTTCTAGCGCGAGCCCGTCAGCTAACCCCGTAGGCGCTGAAGAAGAGATAGGAGCACCTACGCATGCATTTGACGCTGCGCGCTGGAGTCGCCGCGGCCGCGATCGGCCTGATCCCCGCTGCCGATGCCGTGGCGGCGCCGTACGCCAGCCGCACGCTCAGCAAGGGCGCGAGCGGCAGCGACGTGGAGGTCCTCCAGCGCTACCTCGACGAGTCCGGCTACCAAACGGCGGCCGACGGGGAGTTCGGACCGGCCACGGCCCGCAGCGTGCGGAGCTTCGAGGTGGCCGAGCAGCGCACCGTGGACGGCAAGGCCACGCCGCCGGAGCAGCGCCTGGTGCAGACGCAGGCTGGCGAGACCGACGTAGCGCAGGACGTGCCGCCGGAGGCCGTCCCGCCGGAGGTCCAGGAGATCATCGCCGCCGCTGACGAGATCGCCACGAAGCCGTACAGGTACGGCGGCGGCCACGGGCGCTGGCGCGACTCCGGCTATGACTGCTCCGGATCGGTCTCCTACGCGCTGCACGGCGCCGGCCTGCTGGACAGCCCGCTGGACTCGACCGGCTTCATGAGCTGGGGCGAGGCCGGGAAGGGCAAGTGGGTCACGATCTACGCGAACGCCGGCCACGCCTACATGGTCGTGAACGGAAGGCGCTTCGACACGAGCTCGAGCAAGCGCTCCGGCACCCGCTGGAGCGACACGATGCGGTCCGCTCGCGGCTACCGCGTCCGTCACCCGGAGGGACTCTGATGGCACTGGTCGCCCTACTCGCACTGATGCTCGGCTCGTTCGCCGGGTTGCTGATCGGCCGCTGGACGGCCGCATTGCCGTTCGCGGCAGCGATCCCGGCGGCCGCGCTGCTGGCCGGACCGGAGATCGGCGCCGTAGGAGCGCTGGCGGCAATCGGGCTGCTGATCGGAGTGCAGCTGCACCAAGCGGTGGCGGAGCAGTTCGCGCCGCGCTGAGTGGTTTTGGGCCGCTGCTGCGCCCGGGCGCGGTGTCGGCCCCCGGTCCCCTACGGCAGCTGCTTCTCCAGCTCCTTGCGCAGCCGCTTCGCCTCGCGGCGCGCATCCTCGCCCTTGCCGCGCGCGTCTCGCTCCAGCTCGCGCAGCTTTCGGCGGATCTCCGATTCCGAGGCGCCGTTCTTGATGTCGTCGCGCACCTCCGACGCCTGATCCTGGATCTGTTGCGCCGCGTCGGTCGCCTGATCGCGCAGATCGTTCGCCTTGTCCTTCGCGTCGTCAGCGCCGCATCCGCCGGCCGCCAGCGCCGCTGCGGCGCACAGCGCCACGGCGCCTCTGGTCCCGAATCGCATCATCGCGCCAGCCTACCCAGACGCCATGCCCAGAAGGCACCGTCCACGCGATACATTCGTGGGTCGGTTGACTTCGGATCCGCTCGCATCGTTCACCCCGCAGGTACGTGACTGGTTCACGCGGTCCTTCGAGCGCCCAACCGCCGCTCAAGCGCAGGCCTGGCCCGCGATCGCCAGCGGCGAGAACGTCCTCGTGTCAGCCCCCACGGGCTCGGGCAAGACGCTCGCCGCGTTCCTCTGGGCGCTCGATCGCCTCGTTGCCGAGCCCGGCCGCGGGCGGCTCGTCTACGTCTCGCCCCTGAAGGCGCTCTCCTACGACATCGAGAAGAACCTCCGCGCTCCGCTGAGGGGCATCGGCGGGGACATCTCGGTCGCGATCCGGACCGGCGACACGCCTCAGAAGGAACGCCAGGCGATGCTGCGCAAGCCGCCGGACGTGCTGATCACCACACCAGAGTCGCTCTACCTGATGCTGACCTCCAAGGCGCGCGAGTTCCTCGCCGACACCGACTCGGTGATCATCGACGAGATCCACGCCGTGGCGCGCACCAAGCGCGGCGCCCACCTGGCGCTCACGCTCGAGCGCCTGGAGCAGGTGGCGAAGCGCCCGGTGCAGCGCATCGGCCTGTCGGCCACCCAGCGCCCGCTGGAGGAGGTCGGCCGCTTCCTGGTGGGCTCCGGGCGCGACTGTCGGATCGTCGACGCGGGCGTGCGCAAGCCGCTCGACCTCAAGATCCACGTGCCCGTGGACGACATGAGCGAGCCGGGCGCCCACGACGTGACCGAGCCCGCCATCGGCGGGATGGGCACCGCGGCCGGCGGCGGCGACCTCGTCGGCGACGGCCTGGGAGGCACCGCCCCCGCCCCGCCGGCCCGCGCGATCTGGCCGGCGATCTACCCGGAGCTGCTGGAGCTGGTCAGGCAGCACCGCTCGACGATCATCTTCGTGAACAGCCGCCGTGGCGCCGAGCGACTGGCCGTGCGGCTGAACGACCTGGCCGCCGAGGAGGACGACGGGGACGAGCCGACCTACATCGCCCGCGCCCACCACGGCTCGCTCGCGCGCGAGGAGCGGCTCGTCGTCGAGGACCTGCTCAAGTCCGGCGAGCTGCCCTGTCTGGTTGCCACGAGCTCGCTGGAGCTCGGCATCGACATGGGGGCTGTGGACCTGGTCATCCAGGTGGAGTCGCCCAAGTCCGTGACCGCCGGACTCCAGCGCATCGGTCGCGCCGGCCACGGGGTGGGTGAGGTGTCGCGCGGGCGCATCTTCCCGAAGTTCCGCGCCGACCTGGTCGAGTGCGCGGTGGTGGTCAAGCGGATGCGCGACGGCGACATCGAGCCGACCGTGGTGCCCCGTAACCCGCTCGACGTGCTCGCCCAGCAGATCGTCGCGATCACCGCCACGGGCGACGAGTGGAAGGTCGGCGAGCTGCACGACATGGTGCGCCGCGCCTATCCCTTCGCCGAGCTGTCGCGCGAGCTCCTCGACTCGGTGCTCGACATGCTGGACGGCCGCTATCCCTCCGAGGAGTTCTCGGAGCTGCGGCCGCGCATCGTCTGGGACCGCGTTGACGACACCATCCGCGCACGCAAGGGAGCGCTCCAGCTGGCGGTGACCAACGCGGGGACGATCCCGGATCGCGGCCTCTACGGAGTTCATCTGCCCGACGGCCGCCGGGTGGGCGAGCTGGATGAGGAGATGGTCTACGAGGCCCGCCCCGGCCAGACCTTCCTGCTCGGCGCCTCCACCTGGCGCATCGAGGAGATCACCCGTGACCGTGTGATCGTGACGCCGGCCCCGGGTGCGCCGGGCGCCGTGCCGTTCTGGCGCGGCGACAGTGTCGGCCGCCCGAAGGAGCTCGGCCTCGCCATCGGCGCCTTCGCCCGCGAGGCGGTGGACCGCGATCCCGCCGAGCTCGCGGCGGAGTACGACCTCGACGAGCGCGCCGCGAACAACCTGTCCGCCTACCTGCGCGAGCAGCGCGACGCCACCCGCGTGGTGC
>JAXDIH010000148.1:0-35408 GCA_034664105.1 Thermoleophilaceae bacterium | reverse complement strand
GCGCGCCGGTCTCACCGGGCGCGAGCACGTGCTCCACCTCGCCGTTTACGAGGATGCGGCCCCCGCCGGGCTCGTTCGTCGCCACGCGCGGCCCGAACGCGACAGCCCTGTGGAAGATGTTGCCGGCGAGGATCGTCTCCACGTCCTGGTCGAGGTCGGGCATGTCGGCAACCTCGATCGCCGGCAGCAGCGCGACGATCGAGCGGGCATCGTCGCCCAGCTCCACGGCCACCTCCGACTCGACGATCACCGGCCCGTCGTCCAGTGAGAACTCGGCGCCGTCCTCGAGCAGCCCGTTGGAAGTGAGGAAGCCGGCGAGCGGCCCGTCGATGCCGAGCTTCTCCTGCACGGCCGAGACGTTGAAGCCCACCTTCCACCCGATCGGCTCGGCGCTCTGCGCCAGCAGCTCGCGCCGGCGCACCAGCATGGCGTTGGTGCCGCGCTCCACGCTCACGGCTTCATCACGATCTTGAGCGCTTCGCGGCGGTCGTACACGGCGTAGGCCTCCGAGGCGTCGGCGAGTGGCATGTGATGGGTCACGAGGGGGGTGGGGTCGAGTACACCGGCGGCCATCATGGCGAGCACGCGGTCGACGTGCCCGATCACGTTGGCGTGGCCGGTCTTGAGGGTCAGCGCCTTGATCCAGACCACGCCCATGTGCACCTGGATGCGCTCGGCGTAGACGCCGATCGCCGCGACGGTGCCCGCCTTGCGCGTGACGCGGGCGGCGAGGTCGAGCGCGTCGGGATGGCCGACGGCGTCGATGGCCGCGTCCACTCCGCGACCCTCGGTGGCGGCCTTGACGGCCGCGCGCGGGTCGTCCTCGGTCAGGTGGACGGGCTCCGCGCCGAAGCTGGCGGCGATCTCGAGCCGGGCGGGCACGCTGTCGATCGCGATCACCTTCGCGGCACCGGAAGCCCTGGCCGCCTGCACCGCGCAGAGACCGACCGGCCCCAGGCCCAGCACGGCGGTCGTGTCGCCCGGCCGGATGCCGGCCTGGTCGACCGCGTGCCAGCCGGTGCCCATCACGTCGCCGGCAAACAGCGCGGCGTCGTCGGACATGCCCTCCGGCACGCGTCGCAGCGTGAGGTTGGCGTGCGGCACCAGCACCTGCTCGGCCTGGGCGCCCTGCAGCGATCCCAGCGTCTTGCCGTGCCCGAAGACGCGCCCCTCATCGCACTTGTGGAAGTCGCCGCGGCGACAGAAGAAGCACTTGCCGCAGGCCGAGCAGAAGCACCCGAGCACGTGATCGCCCTCGGCGACCTCGGTCACGCCGTCGCCAGCCGCCACGACCGTGCCGACGAACTCGTGACCCAGAGTGAAGCCCGGGTCCATCGGCACGCGCCCGTGGTAGATGTGCAGGTCGGAGCCGCACACGCCGGTGGCCTCGACGCGCACGACGGCGTCGTCACGCTCGATCAGCTCGGGCTCCGGCCGCTCCTCGATGCGCACCTCGCCGGGTGCCTGGAATGTGACCGCCTGCATTGGGCCTGCACGCTATAGGGTCGCCGCCGTGACGGGCCCCTTCTACTCGCTCGATGGCGAGCGGTTCATCCCGAGCGAGCTGACCCGCGGGCCGTGGGATCCGGGCGCCCAGCACGCCGGGCCGCCGTCGGCGCTGCTGGCGCGTGCGCTGGAGCGCTGTGAGCCGCGTGACGGCATGCGGATCGGGCGGATCACGGTCGAGATCCTCGGGCCGGTGCCGCTCGCGCCGCTGACCGTCCGCGCGAGCGTCGTGCGGCCCGGGCGCAGCGTGGAGCTGCTGGAGGCTTTCCTGACCGGACCGGACGGCGACGTGATGCGGGCCAGCGCCTGGCGCGTGACCGTTGGCGACCAGAGCACGGCGTCGGATCCGCCGCCGCCCGGCCCGCAGCACGGACGCGACCGCGACTTCTTCCCCACCGGCGATGAGCAGGGCTACCACACCGCGATGGACTACCGGTTCGTGCACGGCGGCTTCCTCGAGCAGGGGCCGGCCCTGGTCTGGATGCGGATGCGCGGGGCGCTGGTCGAGGGGGAGGAGCCATCGCCGCTCGAGCGGCTGATGGTGGTGGCCGACGTGGGCAATGGCGTCAGCGCCGTGCTCGACTGGCGCGAGTACCTCTTCATCAACACGGAGCTGACGGTCCACCTGCTGCGCCCGCCCGAAGGGGACTGGGTCGGGGTCGACGCGGTGACCCACCTCGACGGCGTCGGCCTCGCCGAGAGCGTGCTCTGGGACGAGCGCGGACGCGTCGGTCGCGGCGCTCAGACGTTGCTCGTGCGCCGCCGCGCTTGACCTGCCGTCGTCCGCCGAGGAGGCTTGCCGCATGGCGAACGCCAGGACCTCCGTCCTGATCACCGGCTGCTCCACGGGAATCGGACGGGCCACGGCGGAGCGGCTCGCCCGGAGCGGGCTGACCGTGTACGCCACGGCGCGCAGGCTCGAGTCGATCGAGGACCTGAAGCAGGTGGGCTGCCGCACGCTGGCACTCGACGTGACCGACGAGGACTCGATGCGGGCCGCGGTCGAGGCCGTGGAGGCGGAGGAGGGCCCGGTCGGCGCCCTGGTCAACAATGCCGGCTACAGCCAGAGCGGTGCGGTCGAGACGGTCCCGCTCGACGAGGTGCGCCGGCAGTTCGAGACCAACGTCTTCGGCCTGCTGCGCATGAGCCAGCTCGTGCTGCCGGGCATGCGCGCCGCCGGCCGGGGCCGGATCGTCAACGTCAGCTCGATGGGCGGCAAGCTGACCTTCCCTGGCGGCGGCATCTACCACGCCACCAAATACGCCGTCGAGGCCATCTCCGACGCGATGCGCTTCGAGGTGCGCGGCTTCGGCGTGCACGTGTCCGTGATCGAGCCAGGGCTGATCAAGACGAACTTCGCCGAGACCGCTGTGGGCTCGGTCTCGCACGCCGACGGTCCGTACGCCGAGTTCAACACCGCCGTGTCGGCGAGCACCGCCGGGGTGTACGACAGCGCGCTCGGCAAGCTCGGCGGCGGGCCGGAGACCGTCGCCAAGGCGATCGAGCGGGCTGTGACGGCGCGGCGCCCGCGCACGCGCTACCCGGTGACCGCCTCGGCGCGCCTGTTCATGGCCCAGCGCGCTCTGCTGCCGGACCGGGCCTGGGACAGAGTGGTGGGTACGTCGTTCCCGCGGCCGTAGACTCCCGCCCATGGCCTATTTCAAGGACGCGAACGAGGTCTACGCCACGATCGGCAAGCTGTTCGAGGACCTCGCCGAGGACGACGAGCTGGCGCCCAAGTTCCAGAAGGCGAACACGATCGTCCAGTACCAGTACCGCGAGCCGCAGTCCCAGATCACCGTGAAGCTGATCGAGGGCGAGGACGGCCAGGTGGACTTCGGCGACTCGGCGATGGAGCCCGAGGTCGTCATGACGATGGACGCCGACACCGCCCATCGGTTCTGGCTCGGCAAGGTGAACGTCACGGTCGCCCTCGCGCGCGGGCAGATGAAGGCGAGGGGACCGGTGGCGAAGATCCTCAAGCTCGTCCCGCTGGTGAAGCCGGTCTTCCCGCGCTACCAGAAGCTGCTGGAGGACCAAGGGCGCCAGGACCTGCTCGAGGCCTCTTGATGGAGGCCGGCTCCGCGCTCGGCGCCGCCCCGCTGCGCGGCTTCAAGGACTTCTACCAGTACGCCTCCACCACCCGTGTGATCGCGGGGCGCGACCTGCTCGAGTCGACCGGCTTCGAGTTCCAGAAGGAGGGCGCGCGGCGGATCTTCCTGGTGACCGACGAGGTCATCCGCGGCACGGGCCTCGTCGAGCGGGTGGAGGCGGGCATAGCCGACGGCGGGCTCGAGGTGGCCGGCGTCTTCGACCAGGTCCCGCAGGATTCCTCGACCGAGGTGGTCGAGCGCTGCGCGGCGGCGGCCAAGGAGGCGGGCGCCGACTCGTTCCTGGCGGTCGGCGGGGGTTCGGTGATGGACACCGCGAAGGTCGCCGACGCCGTGTTCACGCACGGCGGTGGCGCGGCGGAGCAGGAGGGCTTCTTCCTGATGCCGCGCGAGGACGACGGCATGGGGCGCCCGCTGGAGATAGCGCCGCTGGCCTGCATCCCGACCACGGCGGGCACGGGCAGCGAGGTGTCGATGGCCGCCGTGATCAAGGATCCGGAGCGCAAGGTGAAGATCGAGATCGCCGACTTCCCGCTGTTTCCGCGGCTGGCCATCCTCGACCCCGAGACCACCCGCACGCTGCCGCCCGCGATCGCAGCGGCCACCGGCATGGACGCGATGACGCACGCGATCGAGGGCTACGTGTCGACCGACTGGAGCCCGCACCAGGACGCCCGCTCGCTCCACGCGCTGCGGATGATCCGGGACAACCTCGAGCGCGCGGTGCAGCGCGGCGAGCAGGACGAGGAGGCGCGCGGCAACATGCTGGTCGCCGCCAACCTGGCGATCACGATCGCGCTCGGCTCCGTGCACGCGATGTCGCACCCGGCGGGCGCCCAGTTCGGCGTGCCGCACGGCGTGGCGAACGCCATCCACCTGCCCCACGTCATCGAGCACAACGCCGCCGGCGGGTCGGACATCGCGGATCGCTATCGGGACATCGCCGACCTGTTCGACGTCGACGAGCCGGAGGTGGGACCGGCGCTGGCCACCTACCTCACCGAGCTGATCGCGCGCCTGGGGCTGCCCACGCGGCTGTCCGAGGTGGGCGTGCCCGAGGACGGCATCCCGGCGCTCGTGGAGGGCGCGATGGGCGACGGCACGACGCTGCTGAACCCGCGCGAGATGGGTGAGGACGACTACGCCGAGCTGTACCGCAGGGCGCTGTAGCCGACCCGGGGCTCGCGCCCCCGGACCCCGCGGCACGCTGGCCGGCTTACGAGAGGACTTCTTCGCGCTGTGCCCGGACCATCTGCTCCAGCGTCCGGCGCGCCGTGTGCTCCGGGCGCCACTTGAGCAGCGTGCGCGCCCGGTCGGTCTTCATCAGCACCGGCTTGCGCACCGAGTGCAGCCAGGCGACCGAGTCCGGCGTCAGCGGCAGGCGCGTGGCGATCTCCGCCGTCGCCTCGACGGCCAGCTTGGGCACCGGCACCGAGTACCAGCCGAGCGCCGCGGCCAGGTGGGAGAACGTGAGCGTCCCACCCGCCGCGAGGTTGTAGGGCCCGGGCTCGCCCACGCCGCGCACGCCGGCGACGAACGCGCGCGCCACGTCTTCTGAGTGCACCAGCTGGAAGCGCGCGCCCGGATCCGGGATCACCGGCTTCAGCGCCGGCAGCGAGCCGAGCAGCCGCACGACGATGTCGGGCATGGCCTCGCCGAGGCGGAAGTAGGGGATCTCCTGCAGCATCGTGCGCGCCTCGGGGCCGGCCACGATGCACGGCCGGAACACGTAGGCGATCGTGCGCCGGCGGTTCAGGAGCGTGGCCGCCAACACCTGCTCGACCTCCGCCTTCTGCTGCGAGTAGGGGTGCTCGCGCGAGCCGCGCGCCGGGATCTCCTCGGTCAGCCAGTCCGGGTTGTCGTCGTGGAAGCCGTAGGCGGCGACGCTCGAGGCGTAACAGATGCGCTCGGCGCCCGCCTTGACGGCCTCCTCGAACACGTATCGCGAGCCCTCCACGTTCAGCTCGCGGGTGGAGTCGCTTGCGTCGAGGATCGCGAAGGCCAGGTGCACCACCACGTCGGCGTCCTTCGCGAGGGCGCGCACGCTGGCCCTGTCCGTCACGTCTCCCTGCCGGTACTCCGTCTTGCGCCACGCCCGCTCGGCCGGGTCGAAGGGCCGGCGCGCCATCCCCACGATCCGCTTGACCGCTCGCGAACGCTCCAGCGCGTCGACGATCGAGAGGCCGAGGTCGCCCGTCGGTCCGGTCACAGCAACCGTGAGACCGGTGCTGGCCATGGTGCGGTTCTATCCGATTCGGGCGCGGCGCGTCTGAACAACCTCGCAACCGCTCAGCAGATCCACGGCGTCCGCCACGACTGTGTCCTGTCCGGGACCGCATTCGACCCGGTCGCGCTTCTTGTCGCGCACCTTGATCGTGTCGTTGCCGGCGCCGCTGTCGATCGAGTCCGCGCCGGAGCCGCCCGTGACCTGGTCGTCGAAGGGGCCGGTGCGGATCCGGTCGTTCCCACTGCGGCCGTCGACGACGATGCGCCCGCCGACGGCGCTGACGAGGTCGTTGCCGGGACCGGCGCTGATCGTGACGTCGCCCTCGTCCGAGTAGATGCGGTCCTTCCCGGAGCCGGCGTCCACGAAGTCGCTGCCGAGGCTCGCGTAGATCGTGTCGTTGCCGGAGCCGCCGAAGAGCCGGTCGGGATCCGCCTGGCCGAAGAGGGTGTCGTCGCCCGTTCCGCCGAGGACGAGGTCGGTGCCGGCGCCGGCGTAGACCACGTCGTTGCCGGGACCGGCGTCCACGCGGTCGTTCCCCGTCCCGGCGATGGCGAGGTCGATGCCGTCGCCGCCCTCCACGGCGTCGTTGCCGGGACCGGCCTCCAGGTAGTCGTTGGAGCCGAACCCGAGCAGCTGGTCGTCGCCCCCCTCGCCGTAGAGCTGGTCCGGGGCCGAGGTGCCCGAGAGCCGGTCGGCCCCGTCGGTGCCGATCTGGGTGGCGGCGACCGCGACCGCGCCAGTGGCGCAGAGGAACGCGACCACCGCGACGAGTGTTGAAACGCCGCGCCTCACCTGCTGTGTGAACAACCGCGCAGGGCGCGGGTTGCGCTCATGCCTGCTCGTAGCCGGGCTCGCCGGGGAGCAGCACTTCCGCGGTTCCGTTCCGCACGACCACCCGCGGCTGAACCGGTACGACCTCGCGGGTGCGCGCCTTCTCGAGCGTCTGCGCGACCGAGCCCATCTGCCCCAGGGCCTCCAGGTGCTTGATCGTCGGGAAGACGAGCATCAGCTCGCCGCGGCGGTGTGCCTCCAGCGCAGCCGCCGGACGGAGCCAGCGCGCCGCGATGCATTCGCTGCCGTCCACCGTGGCCTCGATGCCCGGCGGCGCCTCGGTCACGTAGAACCAGGTGTCGAAGCGGACGACCACCTCGGGAGGGGTGATCCAGCGCGACCACGCCACCACGGGATGGCCACTCGGGAGCGCCACGCCCGCCTCCTCCTGGAGCTCGCGGACGGCGGCCGCCGCGTGGTCGGCGTCGCCGTCGTGCACGGAGCCGCCGGGGAAGACCCAGGCGCCTCCCATGAAGCGCTGCTCCGGGTTGCGCTGCACCAGCAGCACCTCGGGCCCCTCCGGGGAGTCGCGCAGCACGACGATCGAGGCGGCCTGACGGGGCTCCGTCACGGCACCCTCGTTGAGCTCCTCACTGGGATGGGGGCCGTCCACCCGCACGCGCGCAGCCTAGCGCTAAGGTTCCGCGCTCGAAATGAGCACCGAAGTAGCCCAACAGTGGATTTGCACCTCGTGCGGGTTCATCTACGACCCTGAGGAAGGCGACCCCGACGGCGGCATCCCGCCCGGCACGGCCTTCACGGACATCCCGGATGACTGGTTCTGCCCGGTCTGCGGGGCCCGTAAGAAGGACTTCGAGCCCTACGAGGGCTAGGCCGCCGCGGCCAGTGCGGACGACGCGGTTGCCGCGGCGATCGCCTCGGCCGTGATCGCCACCAGCCGCGTCAGGTCGCCCTCGGAGATCGCCAGCGGCGGCATCAGCACCACGACGTCGCCCAGCGGCCGGATCACGGCGCCACGCCGGCGCGCCTCCAGGGTCACCTGGTGCCCGATGCGGGCGGGGACCGGGTGCTCCGCCAGCTCGATCCCCGTCATGAAGCCGCGGCGGCGCACCGCGCGCACCTGCGGGTGGGCGGCGATCGGCTCCAGCAGCTGCTCCAGCAGCTCGATCTTGCGGGCCAGCCGCTCCAGCGTGCGCTCCTCGTCGAACACGTCGAGCGTGGCCAGCGCCGCCGCGCACGCGAGCGGGTTGCCCGTGTACGTGTGCCCGTGGAAGAACGTGCGGAACTCCTCGACCCGCCCGAGGAAGCCCTCGTAGATGCGCTCGCTCGCGAGCGTGGCCGCCAGCGGCAGGTAGCCGCCGGTGATGCCCTTGGCCAGGCAGAGCAGGTCGGGAGCCACGTCCTCGTGCTCGCAGGCGAACATCCGCCCCGTGCGCCCGAAGCCGGTGGCGACCTCGTCGAGGATCAGCAGGACGCCGTGCCGGTCGCACAGCTCGCGCACCGCGCGCAGGTAGCCCTCGGGGTGCACCAGCATGCCCGCCGCGCCCTGCACGAGCGGCTCCATGATCACCGCCGCCACCTCGCCCTCGTGTTCTGAGAGCAGGCGCTCCATGTCGGCCGCGTCGCCCGGCTCGGCGTGCAGCGACTCGAACAGCAGCGGGCGGTAGAGCGAGTGGAACAGGTCGATGCCGCCGACCGACACCGAGCCGATCGTGTCGCCGTGGTAGGCCATCCGCAGGGACACGAACTTGGCGCGGCGCTCCTCGCCGCGCTGGCGCCAGTACTGGAAGGCCATCTTGAGCGCGATCTCGGTGGCCGTCGACCCGGAGTCGGAGTAGAAGACGCGCGTGAGCCCCGGCGGGGCGAGCTCCACCAGCCGCTGCGCCAGCTCGATTCCGGGCCGGTGGCTCAGGCCCAGCATCGTCGAGTGGGCCACGCGCCCGAGCTGGTCGCGCAGCGCCGCGTCGATGCGCGGGTGCCCGTGCCCGTGGACGTTGCACCACAAAGACGACACCCCGTCGATGTAGCGCCGGCCCTCGACGTCGATCAGGTCCGTGCCCTCGGCGCGGTCCACGATCAGCGGCTCCTCCTCGATCCAGCCCTGCTGCTGGGTGAACGGGTGCCAGAGGTGGGCGCGATCGGCCGCTACGAGGTCCACGCTGGTCACGCTATCCAGGCGGCCGGATGTAGGATCGCCGCCATGGGGAGAGGACTCGCGGCCGTTGCGCTGCTGGTTGCACTGGCGATTCCGGCCGGCGCGCAGGCGCAGGGCGCCAAGCCCTCGAGTCGCTGCGACTTCACGGATCCGGCCGTGTGCCTGTACCCCTGGCCGAACGACCTCTTCACCAAGCGCGACAAGGGCACGCCCACGGGGCGGCGGCTCGACATCAAGCGCGCCTCGATGCCGCGCAACAAGGACGGCGTGCCGGTCGACCCGACCGACATGAACCGCGCCGACGGCTTCAGCCCCGGCTCGGCGCTGCTCACCAAGGTGCCCGGCCTGGACACGCCGGAGGCGTTCGCGGCCAGCAGGCTGCCGCCGCTCACCGACCTCAGCCGCGGCCTGGCCGCCAACTCGCCGGTCGTGGTGATCAACGCGCGCACCGGCAAGCGCCATCCGATCTGGGCCGAGCTCGACTCCACCGCCACCAGCGCGGCGAGCCGCGTCCTGATCGTGCGCCCCGCGGTGAACTTCAAGGAGGGCGAGCGCTACATCGTCGCGCTGCGCAACCTCAAGACCGCGTCCGGGCGAACGATCCAGCCGAGCGCCGGCTTCCGCAAGTACCGCGACGGCACACTCACCCACAAGCGCCTGATCGAGCGTCGCCGTGCGCACTTCGACAGCCTCTTCCGGAAGCTGCGCAAGGCCGGCGTGCGGCGCCACAGCCTCTACCTGGCGTGGGACTTCACGGTGGCGAGCCCGCGCAGTCTGGCGGGGCGCATGCTGAGCATCCGCGACCGCGCCTTCGCCGCGCTCGGCGACCGCAAGCTCGCCGACCTGAAGGTGCAGGGCAAGTCGCCGTCGTTCACGATCGACTCGTCCACGGACCTGACTGCCGGCCAGGACGACCTGATCGCGCGGCAGGTGGAGGGCACGCTGACCGTGCCCTGCTTCCTCACCAGCGCGTGCGAGCCGGGCGGCCACTTCACGTTCGACCGCCGCGGCCGCCCGCGGCAGCACGGCACCACGACCGTCAAGTTCACCTGCCGCATCCCGCGCTCCGCCCTCGATCCCGCCGCGCCGCCGAAGGCGCGGCCCGCCCTCTACGGGCACGGCCTGCTGGGCAGCCGCAACGAGGTGAACGCCGGCAACGTGCGGTCGATGGCCAACGAGCACAACTTCGTGTTCTGCGCGACCAACTGGGCCGGCTTCTCGAGCGACGACGTCGGGCAGATCATCACCACGATCAGCGACTTCTCGGGCTTCAACAGCGTGGCCGACCGGATGCAGCAGGGCTTCCTCAACCAGCTGCTGCTCGGACGCGCGCTGATCCACCCCCAGGGACTGTCCTCGAACCCCGCGTTCCAGAAGAACGGCCAGAGCGCGATCGACACGTCGCGGCTCTACTTCGACGGCAACAGCCAGGGCGCGATCATGGGCGGAGGGCTGACCGCCGTGGCGCCCGACTTCCAACGCGCCGTGCTCGGGGTGGCCGGGATGAACTACTCGACGCTGCTGCAGCGCAGCGTCGACTTCGACACGTACTCGCAGCTGATCTACCCCGCCTACCCGAACGAGATCGACCGCCAGCTGCTGTTCGGCGCGATCCAGCTGCTCTGGGACCGCGGCGAGGCGGACGGCTACGCCCAGCACATGACAACGGACGCGCTGCCGAACACGCCCGCGCACGCGGTGCTGCTGCACGTGGCGTTCGGCGACCACCAGGTGTCGAACACCGCCGCCGAGGTCGAGGCACGCACGATCGGGGCGTTCGGCCGGCGGCCGGTGATCGACTCCGGCCGCTCGCCGTGGCCGCTGTTCCAGCTGATCCCGAGGCCGCCCAGCTCCACGGTCCGCGGGTCGGCGATCGTGATGTGGGACACCGGCCCGGCGCGGACCGAGGGCACGGTGCCGGCCGGCACCAATGCCCCGCCGGCGGCGAACCTGCCCAACCGCGTGGGCGACGACCCGCACGACAACGTGCGGGCGATGCCGGCGGCCCGGCAGCAGAAGGCGACGTTCCTCCTCAACGGGTTGATCACCGACGTCTGCGCCGGTCGGCCCTGCTACGCGGGCACCTGGACCGGTCCCTAGAAGCGCCGCCGTGCCCAGCTACCCTGCGGCCCTGATGCCGCCGCTGCCCGTGCTCGTGTTCGTGGTCGGAACGGGCTCGCTGGGCGCCGAGATCGCGGCCGTGCGCCTGCTCTCCCCGTACTTCGGCGCGTCCACGATCGTGTGGGCGAACACGATCGGCGTGGTGCTGGTGGCGCTCTCCGTCGGGTACTGGCTGGGCGGGCGGCTGGCCGACCGCCACCCGCACATGCGCGGCCTCTGCCTGCTGGCGCTCACGGCGGCCGGGCTGCTCGCGCTCGTCCCGTTCGCCGCCGACCCGCTCCTGAACGTGGCCGTCGACGCGCTTGACCAGATCTCCGCCGGGGCGTTCGTCGGCTCGCTGGTCGCGGTGCTCGTGCTGGTGGCCGTCCCGGTTTTGCTGCTCGGCGCCGTGTCGCCCTGGGCGATCCGGTTGTCGGTGTCGTCGGTCGAGGAGGCCGGCACGGTGGCAGGCCGCCTGTACGCGGTCTCGACGGCGGGCTCGCTGGTCGGGACGCTGATGTCGGCGCTGCTGCTGATCCCGCTGGTCGGCACGCGGCGGACCTTCCTGATCTTCGCGCTGGCGATCGCGCTCGTGGCGGTCTGGGGCTTGCGGCCGCTACGCCGCTACGCGCTGGCGCCGGCGGCGATCGCGGCGCTGATCGCGCTGCCGGTGGGCACGCTCAAGGCGGACGCGGGGTCGGGGCACGTGATCTACGAGGCCGAGACCGCCTACCAGTACGCACGCGTCGTGGAGGAGCCCGACGGCAGCCGCTCGCTCGAGCTCAACGAGGGGCAGGCGGAGCACTCGATCTGCCGGGCGGAGTGCGACGCCGGACGGGCCGGCCCGCGCGACCCCAACTCGGTGCTCACCGGCGACTACTGGGACGGCAGCCTCGTACTCGGGTTCACCGCCTTCGACGCGCCTCCGCGCCGCGTGGCGATCCTGGGCAACGCCGCGGGCACCACCGCGCGCGCCTACGGCGAGTTCTTCCCGCGCACGCGTGTGGACGGCGTGGAGATCGACCCCGAGCTGTCCGAGATCGGGCGCCGCTACTTCAACATGGACAACCCGCGGCTGCACCTCTACCACGAGGACGCGCGTCCGTTCATCCGGCGCATCGACGCGCACTACGACGTCGTGACCGTCGACGCCTACCGCCAGCCCTACATCCCGTTCTACCTGGTCACCGTCGAGTTCTTCGAGACGGTCCGCGACCACCTGTCCGACGACGGGGTGCTGGTCCTCAACGCCGGCCACCCCGAGGGCCAGGATGCCTTCGAGAAGGTGCTGACCGCGACGATCGGCGAGGCCTTCCCGTACGTGCTGCGCGACCCGGTCCAGCCGACCAACACGCTGATCTTCGCGAGCCGCGCGCCGCTCTCGGCCGGGCGGCTGCGCCAGAACGCACGCCGGTTGCCGCCGGCCCTCCAGCCGACCGCCCTGGCGTCGGCGGAGCGGATCGAGCGGCCGCTGCGCGGTGGCGACGTGTACACGGACGACAAGGCGCCCGTCGAGTGGCTGATCGACAAGTCGATCGTGGACTACGCGGCCGGAAAGGACTAACCCGCTGACCGGCTTCCCGGACGTCGCGATCGTGGGCGGCGGGATCGTCGGCTGCGCCGCGGCCGCGTTTCTCGCGGAGGCCGGCGCGCGGGTCGAGCTATTCGAGAGCGGCGAGCTGGCGGGCGCGGCGTCGGGGCGCAACTCGGGCGTGATCCAGCATCCCTTCGACCCCGTGCTGTCGGAGTTGCACCGCGAGACGCTCGGGCACTACCGCGAGCTCGATGGCTTCGCGCTCCCCGACGAGCCGGCGGGCCTGCTGATGGTGGCCGCCTCGCGCGCCGCGATCGATCCGGTCGCGGCCGAGATCGGCGCCGAGCTGGGGGTGGAGCTGCTCGACCCGGACGCGCTGCGGGCGCTGGAGCCCGGCCTGACGCGGGGGCTGTGGGGCTGCCGGGTCGACACCGGCTACCCCGTGCGCCCGGCCGCCGCGACGCTCGCGTTTGCCCGCCGTGCCGCACGGGCCGGCGCCCTGCTGCACGAGGGCAGGACGGCCTGGCCGTGGGTGATGGGCGGGGGCGTGCGGGGCGTGCTGGCCGGCGGCGAGCACTGCGCGGCCGGGGCCGTGCTGGTGGCGGCAGGGCCGTGGACGCCAGAGGTGATCGACCCGACGCTCGCCTGGCAGCCGATCGTGCCGGTGTGGGGCGTGGTGATCGAGGTGAGCATGGACGACCCGCCTCGCCACGTGCTCGAGCAGGCGGACGTGTCCGAGCTCGGGCTCGGCGCCGCTCCGGACTCGCTGTTCAGCCTGGTGACGGCGGACGGCGTGGCCGCGCTTGGCTCGACCTTCCTCGCCCAGGAGCCCGATCCGGCCGCCTGGGCTGGACGGTTGAAGCGAGAGGGCGTGTCGTTCGTGCCGGCGCTCGAGCGGGCGAAGGTGGAGGGCGCGCGCGCGTGCGCGCGGCCGCAGTCGCTGGACGGCCGGCCGCTGGTCGGCCCGCTCGCCGGGACCGAGGGGCTGTGGGTGGCCGCCGGGCACGGACCGTGGGGAATATCGACCGGGCCGGCGACCGCACGGCTGGCGGCGGACGCGCTGCTGGGAGGCGCGGAGGCGCCCTCCGCACTGGCGCCGGGGCGCTTCGCCCGCGTGGGGTAGCCTGCGCCGCAAGGAGGAGAGAGATGAGCCTGCGCAAGTACGAGCTCGGCAGCTACGAGGACATGTGTGCCGCGCACAGCTGGGAGGTGCCGGACCGCTACAACATCGCCCACGACGTGTGCGACAAGCACGACCGCGACAAGCTCGCGATGGTCTGGGAGGACTGGCGCGGGGAGCAGCGCAAGGTCAGCTTCGGCGAGCTGCAGGACCTGTCCAACCGCTTCGCCAACGCGCTCGAGGCGGTCGGGGTGGAGCGGGGCGACCGCGTCGCGACGCTGCTGCCCTCGCTGCCGGAGACGGCCGCGGTCTTCCTCGGCACCTACAAGCGGGGCGCGATCCTGCTGTCGCTGTCGGTGCTCTACGGCGACGACGGCATCGAGCACCGGCTGCGCGACTCGCAGGCGAAGGCCGTGGTCACCGACTCGGCGAACCGTCACCGCATCCCCGAGGGCCTGGTCGAGAAGGTGCTGGTGATGGGCGGCAAGGCCGAGGCGGACGACATCGACTTCGACGAGACGATGGCGCGCGCGTCCGATCGCTACGAGGTGGCCGACACGGCGGCCGACGATCCCGCCCAGCTCTACTACTCGTCCGGCACGACCGGCAAGGCCAAGGGCATCCTGCACGCGCACCGCTACCTGCTCGCGCACGAGGAGTTCGAGTTCTGCCACGACGTGCGCGAGGGCGAGCTCTTCCACGGCTCGGGCGAGTGGGCCTGGGCGGCCGGCATCTGCCCGCTGCTGGGGCCGTGGCGCTACGGAGCCGTGGCGCTGGTCCAGGCCCGCAAGGGCGGCTACGACCCCGAGGAGCACCTGCGGTTCCTGTCCAAGCACGGCGTGGAGAACATGTTCACCACGCCGACGGCGCTGCGCGCGATGACGGGCGTGGCCGACGCCGGAGCGCGCTACCCGATGTCGCGGCTGCGCGTGACCTGCTCGGCCGGCGAGCCGCTCAACCCGGAGGTGATCCGCTGGTTCCGCGATCAGTTCGGGCTGACGGTGCTCGACTACTACGGGCTCACCGAGAGCTACCCGCTGTGCGGGAACTACCCGACGGTCGAGGTGCGCGAGGGCTCGATGGGGCGGCCCGTGCCGGGCTGGGAGGTCGCGATTCTCGACGAGGACGAGCAGCCGCTCGGGGCCGGCGAGAGGGGCGAGATCTGTCTGCGCGCGCGCTCGAACCCGCACTACCCGCTGGGCTACTGGAACCGTCCCGAGGAGGACACCCAGGAGGTGTTCGGAGGCGACTGGTTCCACACCAAGGACGCCGCCGAGCGGGATGAGGACGGCTACATCTGGTACGCCGGGCGCGCCGACGACGTGATCATCTCGGCGGGCTACCGGATCGGGCCGTTCGAGGTGGAATCCGCGTGCGTGGAGCACCCGGCCGTCAAGGAGGCGGCCGCGGTGGCGTCACCGGACGCGCGGCGTGGCGACATCGTCAAGGCGTTCATCGTGCTGGCGAGCGGCCACGCGGCCTCCGACGACCTGGCGACCGAGATCAAGCAGCACGTGCGCGAGCGCCATTCGGCGTACGCCTACCCGCGCGAGATCGAATTCGTGGAGGACCTGCCGAAGACGCTGACGGGCAAGATCCGCAGGGTCGAGCTGCGCGAGCAGGAGCGGGAGCGCAAGGCGGAGCAAGCGGCCGAGGCGGCCGGGCCGGCCGGGCCGAAGTAACCCCCTAGGCGGCCGGGCCGAAGTAACCCCCCTAGGCGCTTGCCACCGCGCGCTCTGGGCGTTCGATCCCGACTAGCCGCCCTTGATCACGCCGATCGTGTGGCCCTCGGGGTCCTCGAAGAGGCCGATCACCAGCCCCTCCATCACCTCTTCCGGGCCCATCACGCGCGTGCCGCCGAGGCTCTCGGCCTGGGCCAGCGAGGCCTCCACGTCGGGCACCGAGACGTAGACGGTCACGTGTCCCTCATAGCCCTCCGGCCCGCCGGTGACCCCGCCGCCGATGCCTATGCCCTCGGCGTTGGTGTTGCCCTCGCGCTGGACGACGCCGTACTTCATCTCGTTGTCGGCGTCGATGTCCCAGCCAAACAGCTCGGAGTAGTAGCTCCTGAGCTTGTCGCCGTCCTTCCCCACGATCTCGAAGTGGACTACGGGCTGTCCCATGCTGCCTCCTTGTGCCGCTATGCGGCTTCCGAGTACGACGCCTGCTCGGGCGCGTGCTCCGCGGCCTGCTCGACCGGCTCTATCACCGTTATCGCGACGACGATCGCGGCCACCACCAGCGCTGCTCCGATCAGGAAGGCCACGTGGTATCCGCTCGTCAAGGCGGACGCCTGTGACTCACCGCGTTCGAGCAGGGTGCGCGTGTGCGTGGTCGACACCGTCGCGAGCAGCGCCAGCCCGAGCGCGCCGCCCACCTGGGCGGTCGTGTTGATGAGGCCCGACGCCAGCCCCGCGTCCTCCGGGGTCGCGCCCGACATCGCCAGTGTCATCAGCGCCGGGAAGCAGACCGCTACGCCGATGCCGATCAGGAGGATCACGGGGAGCACGTGGAAGTAGCTGCCGTCCGGCGGCGCCAGCGTGAACAGGGCCAGCCCGATGGCGATCAGGGAGAGCCCCGGGAGCAGCGTGCGCTTGGCCCCGAAGCGCATGATCAGCGGCTCCGAGTAGCGCAGCGTCAGCACTCCCATGACGAGCGTCGACGGCAGGAACGCGAGGCCCGTCTCCAGGGCGTCGTAGCCGAGCACGCGCTGGAGGTAGAGGGCCCCCAAGAAGAACATGGCGAACATGCCCGCCACCGTCAGGGCCTGGACCAGGTTCGCGCCGGAGACGTTGCGCGAGCGAAAGATCCGCAGCGGCACCAGCGGCTGCTTCGCCGTCGCCTCGCGCGCGATGAACGCACCCAGCAGCGCGAGGGAGATCGCGCCCAGTCCGAGCGCGGAGCTCGAGCCCCAGCCGTGCTCGGCCGCGGGCTTCACCATCGTGTACACGCCCAGCATCAGCGAGCTGGTGATCAGGACCGCGCCCGGGATGTCGGCCCCCTTGGCGAGCCCGATGCCCTTGTCGCTCTTGAGCAGCCGCAGCGCCATCACGCCCGTGGCTATCCCGATCGGGATGTTGATGAAGAAGATCCAGTGCCAGCTGATCGCCTGGGTCAGCACGCCGCCGGCGATCAGGCCCACCGAGCCGCCTGCGGACGCCACGAAGGCGTACACGCCGATCGCGCGCGCCTGCTCGCCGCGCTCGGGGAACATCGTCACGATCATGCCGAGGACCACCGCGGAGGTCATCGCGCCGCCGATGCCCTGGACGAAGCGCGCGATCACGAGCATCTCCTGGCTTTGCGCGAGCCCGCACGCCAATGAGGCCACGGTGAAGACGACCAGGCCGCTCAGGAAGACCGTCCTGCGACCGATCAGGTCACCGAAGCGCCCTGCCAGCAGGAGCAGGCCACCGAAGGCGATCAGATAGGCGTTCACGACCCAGGCCAGGCTGGACTGGGAAAAGCCGAGGTCATCCTGGATCGAGGGCAGCGCCACGTTCACGACGGTCACGTCGAGAACGATCATCAGGACCCCGGCGCAGAGGACGTAGAGGGCAAGCCAGCGGTTCATGAAGTCAGTTCCTCGTTGATCGAAAACACGTTACCGATCAGTTAGACCCGGATCCGTGGCAAAGCTCATCGCTCGCCGGCGCGGCGTGACTCAGCCGCGGCGTTCGCGCATCCGCTGGCCGTGGTCGCGCGGGGGTGAGTCCTCGGGCGAGTCCAGGTGGGCCGGGTCCGGCGCGCTGGTGTCGAGCGGCTCGAACTTCCAGCCGAGCGGCTCCAGCGCCTCGCGCACCGTGCGGTCCACCTGTCCCTCGCCGCCCGTCTGGAACAGCTCCAGCGGCGGCCGGTCGTGCCCCTTGCGCAGCGCGTTGACGAACTCCTCCGCCCGCTTCCAGCTGAGCGCCACGGCCTCGCCGTCCTTCTCCCAGCGGTTGCCCGCCAGCGCTCTGTAGAGCTCGTGGGCGAACTTCTCGTCGCGCAGGCGCTCCTCCATCAGCTGTAGGTCGCTTTGCAGCAGCTGGAGGCCGACCTCGGGGATGCCGAGCGGTTCTGTGCTCATGCCTTGGCCGTACCCGGTCAGGTACGGACCAAGCGCCGCTCGGTCAGAGGCGGCGGTGCATGATGTGCAGCCCCACGTAGCCGTCGGTGGGATGCGCGAAGGCCTCCGGCAGGGTCGTCATCACCTCGAAGCCGAGGGAGCGCCACAGCGCAACCGCCGTGGTGTTGCTCTCCACAACGGCGTTGAACTGCATCGCGCGGTAGCCATCCGCGGCGGCCTGGCGCAGGACCTCCTCGCCCAGCGCGCGCCCTACGCCGCGCCCGCCGTGATCGGGGTCGACCATGAAGCCGGCGCTGGCCACGTGCGAGCCCCCGCCGCCGTGGTTGGGGTGGGTCTCGGCCGTGCCCAGCACGGTCCCGTCGGGGTCGACGGCCACGATCGTGCGGCTCGGAAGCTCGTGGAGCCAGCGCGCACGGGCCTCTTCCTCGCTGGTTTCACGGTCCCACGAGAAGGTTTCGCCGGCGGCGACTATGCGCCGCATGAAGCTCCAGATGGCGGGCCAGTCGGCGGGTGTGGCGGCTCTGATCAGCATCCCGGCTAGAGCACCGGCACCAGCGGGATGTCCCAGCGGATCGCCGCCACCGCGAAGGCCCCCACCGCGATCGCGCCGACGATCCCGGCGGCCACGCGCTGCGCGGTCGTGGTGCGTTCGGCCCGCGCGGCGGCTTGCTCGGCCCAGACGATCGCGCGCCCGAGCAGGCGCTCGGCGCGGTCGAACTCCAGCGCCAGCAGTCCGAGGCCCACGAGGATCGTGGCGATGCCGGGACCCGGGATCCCCGGCCCGGACATCACGATGCCGGCCAGCACGAGCACCACGCCCAGCACGACCACGCCCGCCCGGTGCACGATGTGGCGCTGCTTGTGGCGCGCCTTGCGCTCCCGCAGCTTGCGGATCAGGTCGGGGATGTCCTCCGGATCCGGGCCGGGGCGCGAGCCGAGGTACTCACGATCACTCACGCCGACCACCGTAACCACTCCTCGATCGGTAGGTGGGATCCAGCCTGCGCGAGGGAGTCCGGGTCCGTCACCGGCAGGCCGCTGACGGGCACGCCCCCGAGGCGCTCGACGGTCTCCCGGTTCGAGACCTCGATCGGCTCGGGCGTGGCGGGCCAGGGCGTCATTACCACCCCGGCCACCCCGAGCCCGGCGGTGCGGGCGGCCTCGATCGTGAGCAGCGTGTGGTTGATCGTCCCCAGGCCGGTGCGAGCCACGATCAGCAGCGGCAGCGCGAGGTCCAGCGCCAGGTCGCGCACCAGGTACCCCGGCGTGATCGGCACCAGCAGGCCGCCCACGCCCTCGGCCACGAGCAGGCGGTCGTCGCCGGCCGCCGATCGGGCCGCCTCGACCAACCGCGCCGGCTCGATCGTCTGGCCGGCCAGCTGGGCGGCGTAGTGCGGGGACACCGGCGGGTCGAAGCGGTAGGGGGCGACCTCCTCGGGTGCCTGCCACCCGCCCGCGGCGCGGGCCAGCAGCTCGTGGTCGCGGGGCCAGCCGGTGGGCGGCTCGTCCAGCCCGGTGACCACCGGCTTGAAGGCCGCCACCCGCTCGCCGCGCTCGACCAGTGCCGCGCACACGGCCGCGGCCAGCACGGACTTGCCGACCCCGGTGTCCGTGCCGGTTACGAACAGCCCGCGCATCCGGGCGCGCTGCCTAGGCGGCGTCGGCCAGGCCGTCGAACACGGCGTGGCGCTCCGCCGGCGCGGCGGACTCGCGCAGCGCCGCGGCTTCGCGCAGCGCGGCGGACTCGCGCGCGGAGGCGGGAATCGCCGCCGCGAGCACGCGCCCGGCCTCGCGCAGCTCCGACTTCGTGTGCGAGGCCATCACCGCGAGGCGCAGCCGCGACGTGCCGGCCGGCACGGTCGGCGGGCGAATCGCCTGCGCGAACACACCGCGCTCCAGCGCCCGCTCCGAGGCGGCCACCGCGGCGTCGGCGTCGCCGACGATCAACGGCACGATCGGCGTCTCGCCGGGCTCGACCGGCATGCCGGACTCGGCCAGCGCGTCGCGCAGGACTGTGGCGTTGCGCTGCAGCTTCTCCACCCGGCGCGGCTGCTCGCGCAGCAGCTCGAGCGCGGCCATCGCGGCCGCCACGGCCGGCGGCGACAGGGCCGTGGAGAAGATCAGCGTGCGCGCCGTGTTGATCAGGTACTTGGACATCGGCTTGTCGCACGCCACGTAGGCCCCGTACGAGCCGAGCGCCTTGCCGAGCGTGCCGACGATCACGTCGACCTGGTCCTCGAGGCCGTACTGGGCCACGAGCCCGCGTCCGCCGGGGCCGACGCAGCCGGTGCCGTGCGCCTCGTCCACCATCACTCGGGCGTCGTAGCGCTGCCCCAGCTCGACGATCTCCGGCAGGGGGGCCAGGTCGCCGTCCATGGAGAAGACGCCGTCGGTGACGATCAGCGACCCCCGGCCCTCGGCCTGGCGCAGCCCCCACTCGAGGTGGTCCATGTCGCGGTGGTCGTACACGAAGGTCTCGGCGCGCGAGAGGCGGCAGCCGTCCACGATCGAGGCATGGTTGAGCGCGTCGGAGAAGACGACATCCCCCTCGCGGGCGAGCGCGGACACCACGCCGGCGTTGGCGAGGAAGCCGGAGCCGAACAGCAGGCAGGCCTCGGTCCCCTTGAAGCGCGCCAGCTGCTCCTCGAGGCGACGGTGAATCGTCATGTTGCCCGAGATCAGACGGGAGGCCCCGGAGCCGGCGCCGTAGCGCATGGCCGCCTCCGCGGCGGCCTCGCGCACGCGCGGGTGGTCGGCCAGCCCGAGGTAGTTGTTCGAGCACAGCAGCAGCACCGGCCGCCCGTCCAACAGCACGCGCGGACCCTGCGGGCCGGAGACGCAGCGCAGCTTGCGGTACAGCCCGCGCTCACGGATTTCCTCCAGGCGCTCCTCGATCTCGCTCATGCCGCCTCCGGGTTCACGTGGACCAGGTCCGGGAATGTGTTCTCCGCGCCGTCGGGGCGGGGCGGCACGGAGGTCTTCTTGCGGTGGCGCAGCTGCACCGCGGGGTTCCAGAAGTTGGCGTCCGCCTGGGAGTCGATCAGCTCGTCGACCGGCGTGCGGGGCGTCTCGCCGTCGAGCCAGCCGGAGCGGTTGTCCGGCCGCGGGTTGGCGCCGTTGTCGGGCTGGCGGGCCACGTTCAGTCCGAGCTCCTCGAACATGGCCCGGTCGTCCTCCGGCTCTGAGCCGAGCGTGGTGAGGAAGTTGCCCATCATCACGCCGTTGATGCCGGCCTTGACGGCCAGGGCGTGCAGCTCGCCGAGGTTCTCCACGCGGCCGCCGCAGAGCCGGAACAGCGCGCCGGGGAGGATCAGCCTGAAGATGGCGATCCACTTGACCGCCTCCCACGGGTCCATGTAGTCGCGGTCGCCGAACTTCGTGCCCGGGCGCGGGTTGAGCATGTTGATCGGGACGCTGGTGGGGTCGATCTTGGCGAGCTGGAAGGCCATCTCCACGCGCTGCTCGGGCGACTCGCCGAGGTTGAGGATGCCGCCTACGCACGTCTCGAGACCGGCCTCCTCGACAGCCGCGATCGTGCGCAGCCGGCCCTCGTAGCGGACCGTGGAGGAGACCTCCGGGTAGTAGCTCTCCGCGGTCTCGACGTTGTGGTGGACCCGCTGGATGCCGGCTTCCTTGAGCTGCTTGGCGCGCTGGACCGACATGTGGCCGATCGACGCGCAGCGCTTCAGGTTCGTGTGCTCGGCGACCAGCTTGGCGCCCTCGACGATGTTCTGGAAGTCGCGCTTGGACAGCCCCTGCCCCTGCGTGACCATGCAGAAGCGGTGGGCGCCCGCGGCCTCGGCGGCGCGCGCGTGCTCGAGGATCTGCTCGGGCGTCATCATCGCGTGCATCGGCGTGTCGGCCTCCGCGAAGCGCGACTGCGCGCAGAAGCCGCAGTCCTCGGCGCAGCCGCCCGACTTGGCGTTGACCAGCGAGCACATGTCGGTCGAGTCGCCGAAGCGCTCGACGCGCACCTGCCACGCGCGTTCGATGAGCGCCTCGATCTCGGCGCGGTCTTCGATCTGCCCGAGTCGGAGCGCCTCTTCCTGGGAGATGAGCGGCGGCACCGGCCCTCAAGGTAGGAACGGTGTCGGACGGAGAGCCGCTTGCTAGCGCCCCTGCCAGCGCGGCTTGCGCTTCTCGGCGAACGCCTGAATGCCCTCGCGGAAGTCCTCCGAGCCGAAGCACGACTGGCGCAGCTCGATCAGCTCGCGCTCCACCTCGGCGGGCAGCGGCTGGTCGCGCAGCGTGCGGATCACGCGCTTGTTGCCCGCCAGCGACAGCGGCGCGTTGGCGGCGATCTCGGCGGCCAGGCTGAGCACGTGCTCGTCCAGCTGCTCGGGGTCGACCACCTCGTTGACGAGCCCCATGCGCTCGGCGCGGTCGGCGTCGACGTTGCGGCCGACGTAGAACAGCTCCGCCGTGTTGGCCACCCCGCAGATGTCGATGAAGCGGCGCAGCCCGGTGTGCGAGTAGATCAACCCGATCTTGGCCGGCGGCATGCCCATCTTCACCCCGCGCGCGGCCACGCGGAAGTCACAGGCCAGCGCCAGCTCCAGGCCGCCCCCGATCGCGTGCCCGTTCACCTGGCCGATGACCGGGTACGGGTAGGCGTCGACCGCCTCGATGGCGGCCTGGAACGGGTGCGCCACGAGCGCCTCCGCGGACTCCACGAAGGCGCCGTCGTCGAACCCGCCGATGTCGTAGCCGGCGGAGAACATCCGCCCCGACCCGCGGATCACGAGGCAGCGCGCCTCCAGCGTGCGGGTGTACTCGCCGAGCGCGTCGAGCAGCTCGTGGTCGAGCGCGCCGCGGCGCTCCGGGTTCGAGATCGTCAGCCGGGCGACGTTCTCGACGGGCTCGTCCAGCTGGAGCTTCGTTGTCATTGGGCAAGCGCCCGGCTCGGCCGGGCGCGCAGCGACGGCCTCACTCGAGGACGACGAGGGTGTCGCCCTCCGAGACGGACTGGCCCTCCTGGCAGACGATCTCCTTGACCACCCCGGGGTCCTCGGCCTCCACCGGCATCTCCATCTTCATCGACTCGAGGACGACCAGCGTGTCGCCCTCGGCGACTGCCTGTCCCACCTCACATTCGACCTTCCACACCGTCCCAGTGATGTGAGCCTCGACGTCGGGCACCTGCGTTCCTCCTAGCCGGCTTTACGAGTGCGGGCAAGATACCGGCCGGGGTAGGCTGCCGCCGCCGACAATGATTCTCGCCATCGACCAGGGCACCTCCGGCACCACGTGCATCGTGTTCGACGAGCACGGCCAGGTGAGCGGCCGCGCCTACCGCGAGTTCACCCAGCATTTTCCGCGCCCGGGGTGGGTCGAGCACGACGCCGCCGAGATCTGGGACGTCACGTGCGCCGTGGCGCGGGACGCGCTCGACGCGGCCGGCATCGACGGCCGCGGGCTGGCGGGCATCGGGATCACCAACCAGCGCGAGACGGTGGTCGCGTGGGACCGCGCCACCGGCGAGCCGCTCCACCGGGCGATCGTCTGGCAGGACCGTCGCACCGCCGCGCGCTGCGACGAGCTGCGCGAGGCGGGCCTCCAGGAGCTCGTGCGCGAGCGCACCGGGCTGGTGCTGGACCCCTACTTCTCGGGCACGAAGATCGAGTGGCTGATCCGTCACGGCGACGTGCCGCCGGACGCCGCCTTCGGCACGATCGACTCCTGGCTCACGTACAAGCTCACCGGCGCGCACGTGACCGACTTCTCGAACGCCTCGCGGACGATGCTGTTCGACATCCGCGGGCTGCGCTGGGACGAGGAGCTGTGCGGGCTGCTGGGCGTGCCCCCGGCCGGCCTGCCGGAGCCACGCCCGAGCGCCGAGGTGTACGGCCAGACGTCGGAGTTCGGCGGGTCGGTGCCGGTGGCCGGGATCGCGGGCGACCAGCAGGCGGCGCTGTACGGGCAGGCGTGCCACGAGCGCGGGCTCGGCAAGAACACCTACGGCACGGGCAGCTTCGTGCTCCAGAACGCCGGGGCCGAGCTGCCCGACCCGGCCCAGGGGCTGCTCACGACCATCGCCTGGGGGGTCGACGGCCGGGTGGACTACGCGCTCGAGGCCGCGATCTTCGTGACCGGCGCCGCCGTGCAGTGGCTGCGCGACGGGCTCGGGATCATCCGCGCGGCCGCCGAGACCGAGGAGCTGGCCCGCTCGCTCGACTCCAACGACGGCGTCTACCTGGTGCCCGCCTTCACCGGCCTGGGGTCGCCGCACTGGGACCCCTACGCGCGCGGGACGCTCGTCGGGCTCACGCGCGGGGCCGGGCGCGCGCACCTGGCGCGGGCGGCGCTCGAGGCGATGGCCTACCAGGCCGTGGACGCGCTGCGCGCGATGGAGGAGGCTTCCGGCGTGGTGCTCGACGAGCTCAAGGCCGACGGTGGCGCCGTGGTCAACGGCTGGCTGATGAAGTTCCAGGCCGACGTGCTGGGTGTGCCGGTGGTGATCCCCGAGGTGTCCGAGACGACCGCGCTGGGCGCGGCCTACCTCGCTGGCGTGGCCACCGGCACCTGGACCGAGCCGGACGTGCGCTCGATGTGGCGCCAGGCCGCCCGCTACGAGCCCTCGATGGCAGCCGACGAGCGCGCGGCGCTGCTCGACGGCTGGGCGCGGGCCCTCGCGCGGGCCACCAGTAACGAAGCGGAGCGGAGCGGGTAGAAAGGCGGAGGCATGAAGGCGCAGGTGTACAAGGACCCCCGCCCCGCGGAGCATTTCGCGCGGTTCCACGAGCGCACGCGCACGCGCCGGCCGGATTGGGTCTACGGCCTGGTGCGGATGATCCTCACGCCCTACCTGCTGTTCTTCTACCGGGCGCGCTGCATCGACTCGGGCAACCTGCCCGTCCAGGGGCCGGCCATCATCGCGCCGAACCACTTCTCCTTCCTCGATCACTTCTTCGTGGCCGTGTACCTGCGCCGCAAGGTGCACTTCATGGCGAAGTCGCAGATGTTCAAGCCGCCGCTGCAGTTCATCTACACCCACGGCGGCGTGTTTCCGGTGCGCCGCGGGCACTCCGACGAGGAGGCCTTCAAGACCGCCCACGCGGTGCTCGCGCGCGGCGACGTCGTGGTCATGTACGCCGAGGCCGGGCGTTCCCGCAGCGGTGAGCTGGGCAAGCCGCGCCACGGCCTCGGGCGGCTGGCGCTGGAGTCGGGTGCGCCGATCCTGCCGACCGCGATCGCGGGCACGGAGCGCGCCCGCAACTGGAAGCGCCTCCAGTTCCCCAAGGTGACCGTGCAGTTCGGCGAGCCGATCCGCTTCGAGCAGGTGGACGACCCAACACGCGACCAGGCTCAGGCCGCGTCGGAGACCGTCTTCGAGCGGGTGCATTCCATGCACGGTCGCCTGCGCACAGAGGGCCGGCGCAGCGTCGTGCGCGCCACCCGAGCCGCCCGGCGGGCCGCCGAGGGCGCGGGCCGCCGGCCGATCAGCGCCGACTAGAGCCGGCAAGCGGTCAGATCGTGAGGTCGTCGGCGTTGAGCTTCGCCGCCATCGCCGTGGCGGTCGGCCTGTCGCTGCTGATCGTCCACCCGGCGCCCAGCTACGACCCGCTGGCCTGGCTGCTGTGGGGGCGGGAGGTGGCCGGCGGGGCCCTCGACACACGCGAGGGGCCGGCGTTCAAGCCGCTGCCGGTCGGCGTTGGCGCGGTGCTGGCGCCGACCGGGACGGCGGCGCCGTGGCTGTGGATCGCTGTCGTTCGCGCGGCCGCGGTGGTCTCCCTGTGGCTGGCCTTTCGCATCGCTCGTCGCCTGGCCGGCGGCTCCCGTGTCGCGGGCGCGCTGGCGGCGGTGGGCGTGGCGCTCTGCGGCGGCTTCCTCGGGACGGCCGCGGCCGGCGCCGAGACCCCGCTGCTGCTGGCGCTGGCGCTCGGCGGGGTGGAGGCGTGGCGGCGCGACCGCTTCGGCCTTGTCCTCGCCTGTGCCATCGGCTGCTCGCTCGTGAGGGTCGAGGCGGTCCCGTTCGCCGCCCTGGCCGGCGCCGTCCTCTGGCGGCGGCAGCCGGGCCTGCGCCCGGCGCTGGTCGCGGCGGGAGTGCTGGTCCCGGCGGCGTGGATCCTGCCCGAGCTGGTGGGCTCGGGCGACCCCCTGCGCAGCGCCGACCGGGCGCGGGTGCCCAACCCCGGCCAGCCGGCGCTGGCCGATGTCCCGTCGCTGGCCGCGCTCGAGGACGCCGTGCGGCTGCCGCTCTGGTGCCTCTGGATCGGGCTCGTGCCGCTGGTGCTGCGAGCGCGCGGCGCCTTTGCGCGGGCGGCCCTCGCGCCGGCCGCCGTCGGCCTCGCCTGGCTCCTGCTCGTGGCGGTGATGGCGGAGGTCGGGTTCTCGGGCGAGGCCCGCTACTCGCTCCCGGGCGCGGCGCTGGTCGCGATCAGCGGGGCGATCGGGCTGGCGGTTGGCGTCCGCGGGCGGGTGATGGCGGCCGTCGCGGTCGCGCTGGTGGCCGTCGCCGCGGTCGCGCGGCTCGACACGCTGTCGGACGTCCGCGAGCGCCAGGCCTACCAGTGGACCCTGGCGGCCGACCTGCGCGACGCCATCCGGACGGCGGGCGGGCGCGATGCGGTGCTCGAGTGCGGGCGGCCCTACGTCGGGCCCTTGCGCGGGCCGCTGCTGGCCTACTGGCTCGAGGTGCGCAAGCGCGACGTCGAACCCGACGATCCGCCGCGGGCCCCGGGCGTGGTCTTCCGGTCCGCGATCGCCGCCGGCGAGCCAGCCGACCCGCCCGTGCCGGGTGGCTTCGCGCGGGTCTCGCGCAGCGGCACCTGGGAGACCTGGCGCGCATGCGCAGTTAGGGATCCCTAAGATGCCGCGCCGTGCGTGCGCTCCTCCTCTTCACGAGCGCGTCGCTCGCGACCGGCATCCTGGCGTGCGGGTCGACGGAGAGGCGCGTCGTGCACCCGCTCCCGGCGGCAACCGAGTCCGGGACCGCCCACCACTTCGACGTGGTGCAGATCGCGACGGGGCTGAACCGGCCGACGTTCGTCGGCGCCGCTCCGGGCGACGACGTCGGGCTGTGGGTGCTGGAGCAGCCGGGTCGGGTGCTGAGGGTGGTCGACGGCGAAACGCGGACGCTGCTCGACATGACCGATCGGGTTCGCACCGGCACCGAGCAGGGCCTGCTGGGCATCGCATTCGATCCGGACTTCGCTCGCAACGGACGGGTCTTCCTCCACTGGAGCGCTCGCGACGGCGACACCCGCGTGGGCGAGTTTCGCTCGCGTCACGACGGGACGCTCGCCCGGTCTCCCGTCAGGGTGGTCCTGCGCGTCGAGCAGCCTGAGGACAACCACAACGGCGGCCAGCTGGCGTTCGGGCCGGACGGCCGCCTCTACATAGGGCTGGGCGACGGGGGCGGAGCCTTCGATCCGCAGCTGGCCGCCCAGGACCTGCGCCGGCCGCTGGGGAAGATCCTGTCGGCCGACGTAGGGGCCGAGCGACCCCGCTGGCGGGTGGACCTGTACGGGCTGCGCAACCCGTGGCGCTTCTCCTTCGACCCCGCGCTCGGGGAGCTCTGGATCGCCGACGTCGGCCAGGATCGCGTCGAGGAGGTGAACCGCGTTCAGCTGGAGCCGGACGAGCCGCCGAAGAACCTCGGCTGGAGCGCCTACGAAGGCGCCGACGAGGTCGAGGGGCGCTCGGCCCAGGGCGCCGGGGAGCTGGTCTGGCCGGTGGCCACCTACGACCACGACGACGGTTGCTCGATCACGGGGGGCCTCGTGTACGGCGGGGCGGGGATTCGTAGCCTCAACCGGCGCTACGTCTATGGCGACTTCTGCTCGGGCACCCTGTGGTCGCTGAGGGGCACGCCGGAGGGCCGGGCGATCGACGTCCGCCGCGAGCGCGCCAGCGTCCCCGGCCTCACCCACATCGGCGCCGATGCGAGCGAGGAGCTGGTCTTCGCCTCGGGCGCCGGCGACCTCTACCGGGCGGTGGCGCCGTGACGATCGGCCGCCGGCAGCACGCCCAGGGGCGTCTCGACGGCAACCTGGACGGCGGACCCGTCGGGCCACGTCGCGAAGCCCAGCCGCCGGCTGCGCAGCACGCGCCCGCTGGGCAGCCTCACCCGGGTCACGTGGTCGTGGCCATAGGAGCTCTGGTCGAGCACGATCGCCGTGCCCTGCCCGTCCGGGCGCGACGGCTCGAGCCGGACGTGCTCCGGCCTGACAACCACCTCGACCGCGCCGTCGAGCTCGGTCGCGGCGGGGAAGGGTCCGAGCTCGCACTGCACGATGCCCCCGGACGCGGTGCCGGGGAGGATGTCCGCTTCGCCCACGAACTCGGCGACCCAGCGGCTCCGGGGCCGCAGGTAGACGTCGTCGGGCGCTCCGATCTGCTCGATGCTCCCGGCGCGCATGACCGCCACCCGGTCAGCGAGCGAGAGCGCCTCGGCCTGGTCGTGGGTCACGAGCAGCGCGGTCGCGCCGGCCGAGCGCAGGATGTCCGCGATCTCGCCGCGCAGGCTCTCGCGCAAAGCGGGATCGAGCGAGGCGAACGGCTCGTCGAGGAGCACCACCGCCGGGTCCGCCGCCAGGGCGCGTGCCAGCGCCACTCGCTGGCGCTCGCCGCCCGAGAGCTCGTGGGGGAACGCCCGCGCGCGGTGCGCCAGGCCGACCAGCTCGAGCAGCTCGCCGGAGCGCTCCCTGGTCGCGCCGAAGGCCACGTTGGCGGCCGCCGTCAGGTGCGGGAACAGCGCGCCGTGCTGGAACACCATGCCCACGCGGCGGTGCTCGGGCTCGACCCAGGTGCCCGGGCCGACGACCTCGCGGCCGGCGATCCGGATCGTTCCGGAGTCCGGTCGCTCGAAGCCGGCGATAGCCCGCAGCAGCGTGGTCTTCCCGGAGCCGCTCGGGCCGAGCAGCGCCAGCAGCTCTCCCTCTCTGACGGACAGCCCGGCGTCCGCGACGGCGGCCACGCCGTCGTAGGAGACGGTGACCGACTCGGTCTCGATTGCGTCCACTCTATTAGGCTAGCCTAAGCTCGTGTTTAGCGGCAGGCGCAAGTGGTACGCACTCGGCACCCTTGGGGTGTTGGTCGCGGTGCTCGTCCTGGCGGCCCTCGCGATCGGCGGGTCCGCCGACGTGGTCGTCTACAACGGGCGCTCGCAGTACGGCGACGAGGCCGCGTTCACCTCTTTCGAGAAGGAAACCGGCAAGCAGCTGGAGCTGCGCGGCGGGACCGCACCCGAGCTGTTCGAGCGCCTGCGCACCGAGGGCGCGGAGACGCCGGCGGACCTGCTCGTCACCACCGACCTCGCCAACCTCGCGCGCGCCGAGGAGGCCGGGCTGCTCGAGCCCGTGTCCACTCCCAAGCTGCGCCGCAACATCCCCGCCGAGCTGCGCGACCCTGACAGCGCCTGGTGGCCGCTGAGCCTGCGCGTGCGCACGCCGATGCGGTCGACCGAGCGCGTACCCGACGGCGCGGTGAAGAGCTACGACGACCTGGGCGATCGCCGCTGGCGCGGACGGCTCTGCCTGCGTACGAGCAACAACGAGTACAACCAGTCGCTCGTCGCGGACATGATCGGCAAGCGCGGGAGCGAGGCGACCGAGCGCATGCTGCGCGCCTGGATGGCGAACGAGCCGCGCATCCTGGGCTCCGACGTCGACGTGCTCGACGCGATCGAGGCCGGGCGCTGCGACGTCGGCCTGACCAACCACTACTACCTGGCGCGCATCCTCGCCGACAACGCGGACTTCCCGGTGGCTCCCGCGTGGCCCGAGCAGGACGGCGCCGGCGCCCACACCAACCTGTCCGGCGTGGGTCTCGTCAAGGGCTCGAAGCATCGCGCCGACGCGACCGCGCTGATGGAGCACCTCACCTCGCCGGAGGCTCAGCGCGACATCGTGGCCAACGGCGAGCTCGCGTCGAACCCGAGCGTGCCGCCGCCCGCGCACATCCGTGACTGGGCCTCCGTGAAGCGCGACCTGATCGACGTGCAGCGTGCCGGTGGGAATCTCCCGGGGGCCGTCGAGATGATGCAGCGCGTGGGGTGGGACTAGCTCGAACGGGTGGCCGGCGCCCGCGGTCGGCCGGATCTGGTTGGACGGCTGCCGGCATCGCGGTGGCCGTGGTGGTGGCCGCGCCGCTCCTGGTGCTCCCGCTGTCGTTCGTCGCCGAGCCGGGCGCGCTTGGCGACGTCGCCGGCGACCTGCTGCCCGAGTCGCTGCGCGCGAGCGTGGTCCTGGCGCTTGGGGTCGGGGCGGGAACGCTGCTGCTCGGCGGCGCGCTGGCCGCGCTGGTCTCGTTCTACGACTTCCCGGGGCGCCGCTGGCTCGACTGGGCGCTCGTGCTTCCGCTCGCGATGCCGGGCTACGTGCTCGTCTTCGTGGTGCTCGGCCAGTACGACGCGTCGAGTCCGCTCCAGCGCGGGCTGCGCACGCTCTTCGGCGAGGGCTTCCAGCTGCCGGAGATCCGGTCGACGGTGGGCACGATCCTCGTCCTCACGCTGGTGCTCTACCCGTACGTCTACGCGCTGGCGCGGGCGGCCTTCCTCAGTCAGGCGCGCGACGTCCTCGAGGCCGCGCGCAGCCTCGGCCTGAGCCACCGGCGCGCGCTCGTGCGGGTGGCGCTGCCGCTCGCGCGTCCGGCGCTGGCCGCCGGCGTGGCCGTTGCGGTGATGGAGGCGCTGGCGGATTTCGGAGCGGTGAACCTGCTCGGCTACCACGCCATGACCGACTCGATCTACAAGGTCTGGTACGGCGCGTATGACCAGGCAGCGGCCCTTCAGCTCGCCACGGTGCTGGTGTCGCTGTCGGGCGGGCTCGTGGTCCTGGAGCGCCTGCTGCGCGGCCGCGCCCGCCACCACGGCGCGCTCGCCGGCGGCGAGGCGGTCGAGCCCAAGCGCCTGAGGGGGCTTGCCGCCGGTGCCGCGGCCGCGGGGCCGACGCTGCTGCTGACCGTGGTGCTGTTCGCGCCGCTCGTGCAGCTGGCCGTGTGGTCGGTGGAGTCGCTCGGCGACGGAGCCACGGCCGCCGATCTCGGCGAGGCGGCGGCGCTGACGCTGGTGCTCGCGGCGATCGCGGCGCTGGTCGCGCTGGCCGGCGCCGCGCTGATCGTCTACGGGCGCCGGCGCCGGCCCACACCCGCCGCGCGGCTGGGGATGCGCCTCGGCATGATCGGCTACGCGGTTCCGGGCACGGTCGTGGCCGTTGCCGTCTTCGTCCCGCTCGCGTGGGTGGACCGCCGCATCGACGACGCGGCGGGGGCCGTGCTCGGTCTGGACGTCGGGCTGCTGATCACCGGATCGATCCTCGGGCTGGTCGCCGCCTACGTCGTCCGCTTCCAGGCGCTCGCGATCCTGGCCGTGGACACCCGCATGAGCCGGCTCGACCCGTCCCTGGACGACGCCGCCCGCAGCTTGGGCGCCGGCCCCGGCCGGCTGCTCAACGAGGTGCATCTGCCGCTGCTGTGGCCGGGCCTCATGACGGCCGCCCTGCTCGTGTTCGTGGAGGTGATGAAGGAGCTGCCAGCCACCGCCCTGCTGCGCCCGCTGGGTGGGGACACGCTGGCGATCGTGGTCTGGGAGGCGACCAAGGACTCACGCTTCGACACCGCCGCCCTGCCCGCCCTGATCATCGTCCTGGTCGGGCTCGTCCCTGTCGTGGCGATGATGCGCTTCGCCCGCGTCGTGGCGCTGGAGCGCCGGGACGTGGACGGCTCCTGACACCCTTTGGTGGGTGCTCCGCCGCACCCGCATCTTCCTGCTGGTCTTCGTGCTCGTCGCCGCGGCGACGCTCGCCGGGCTGGCCTTCACGGGCAAGGACGGCCCGCCGAGCTTCGGGCCGGTAACGGTCGATCCCGGCGAGCCGGACCCGTTCGCCTACGCCGACGATCGCGAAACCGAGTTCGTCGAGCGGGCCACCGCGGGCCACAGCCACGTGCTCTACGCCAAGAGCCCGGGCGGCGTGCTGGCCACGGCGCGACGGGTGGAGCGCTGGCGCCCGCAGATCGAAGCGGCAGCGGGAGGCATCGATCCCGACCTGCTCGAGGCGATCGTCTTCCTCGAGAGCGCCGGCAGCCCGAGCGCGCGTGCCAGCGACGACCTGGAGGGCGCCGTCGGCCTGACCCAGATCCTGGCGGGAACCGCGAGCAGCCTGCTGGGCATGCGCGTGGATGTCGCTGCCAGCGAGCGGCTCACGCGCCGCATGCGCCACCGAGGCCCGACCGCGCGGCTGCTGCGCAAGCGGCGCCAGGTCGACGAGCGCTTCGACCCGCGCAAGGCGCTCGCGGGCGCCGCGCGCTACCTCGAGCTCGCGCAGGACCGCTTCGGGCGCGACGACCTCGCGGTGGTCTCGTACCACATGGGGATGGGCAATCTCGAGAACGTGCTGGCCGCTTACGGCCAGAGCGACGCCAGCTGGGCGCGCGTGTACTTCGACGCCACGCCGCGCAACCACCCGGGCGCCTACCGGCTGCTCTCCGGCTTCGGCGACGACTCGGCCACCTACCTGTGGCGCGTCTACGCGGCGCGCCAGATCATGCGGCTCTACCGCCAGCACCGCGACGAGCTGCGCCGCTTGGCCCGCCAGCAGACGGCCAAGGCCTCCGCCGAGGAGGTGCTCCACCCGAGCTCGGAGACGCGGATCTTCGCCGACCCCGGCGACCTCGAGCAGGCCTACCAGTCAGGCGACCTGCGGCCGTTCCGCGGGGTCCACGGGATGCGGCTCGACCCGCAGGCCGGCGAGCTCGCCGGCCGCCTCGACGCCGAGCCGGCGCTCTACCGCGGCCTGCGGCCCGAGGCGTACGAGCTGGCCGTGTACCTGGCCGCCGGCGTGCGCCAGGTGTCGGGCACGAAGGCCTCGCTGATCGTGACCAGCACCGTTCGCGACCTCGAGTACCAGCGCCTGCTCGCGCGCCGCAACGCCTTCGCCACCTCGGAGTACTCGCTGCACACGACCGGCTACGCGTTCGACGTGCGCCGCAACTACGCGAGCAGGGCGCAGGCCGTGGCGTTCCAGTACATGCTCGACCGGCTCCAGTCGCTCAACCTGATCGCCTGGGTGCGCGAGCCGGGGGCGATCCACATCACCGCCTCGAGCGAGGCGGACGGCCTGGTTCAGTAGACGGCTTTCAGCTCGTGCCAGGCGTCCCAGTCGTGGCCCGGCACGATCAGCGCCTGCGGCGTCTCGGTGGCGTACTGGCGGATCTCGCGCAGCGAGCGGCGGAACAGGTGCTCGTCCTCGGTGCGGTACGGCAGGTGCGTGTCGTCGAGCGTGCGGCGCAGGTAGATCGCGTCGGCGGCGATCAGCACCTCGCCGCTCGTCGTGCGCAGCACCACGGACATGTGGCCGAGCGTATGCCCGGGGGTGTAGACGGTCCGCACGCTGCCGTCCCCGAAGACGTCGAATGAGCGCGCGAACCCGGAAAAGGACTCCGCCGCGGGTCCCTCGAAGTCCAGCAGGCGGTAGTCGAAGCCGTGGTCGAACTGGCGCTTCACGTAGCCGTGGAACTGCCCGTTGTTCGAGGCGGCCTCCCACTCGGCGGAGCTGAGGACGAAGGTCGAGTCCGGGAACTCCGAGATGGCGCTGGCGTGATCGAGGTGGAGGTGGGTCATCAGCACGACCTTGACCGCCGACGGCTCGATGCCGCGCTTGCGCAGCTGTGCCGGAGCCGCCTGCTCGGGCTTCATCTCGACGTCCTTGAACGTGAACTGCGAGAGCCGACCGAGGTTCGCCTGCGGCTTGGCGGCCACGGACGGGTGGAAGCCGGTGTCGATCAGGATCGGCCCGACGCCGGGGTGCTCCACCAGAAAGGCGGGGACGGGCACCTTGAGCCAGTCCTCCTTGTTGACGCCGAGTCCGAAGGCGCGCCGCCACGCGAGGCGACCCTCCTCGCGGAGGAACCACGCCTCTGGGCCGATCATCTGGCCGGTCAGCAGCGGGTGCAGCCGGACGCGAGCGCCCTCCTGACCGCCGGGGAGCGGCAGCTCAGCGGGACGGGGCTCTGCCGCGGTCGCCATCTGCCGAGACCATAACCGCCTGCCACCACTCGACCTGCTGGCGCTCCGAGGCGATCCCCGCCTCGAGGGCCAGGCGCGGGCCGGCCGGGACCGAGTCGGGCATCGACGCGCGGATCTCCTCGTACTCGGCGAGCTTGCGCCGGTGTGCCTCGATCTGGATCGGCGCCAGCTCGGCGGGGTCGGAGCCGAAGAAGAGCTTCAGCAGCGCGGGCGCGCGCAGCTCGGCTATCGCGTCGGTGGGCTCGGCGCGCCACTCGTCGAGGGCCTTTCGGCCCTTGTCGGTGATCGCGTAGAGCCTGCGCCGCCGCCCGTCGCGCTCGCGCTGCTCGGTCAGGTAGCCGGCCTTGGCGAGCCGTTCCGGCTCGGTGTAGAGCTGCGCGTGCTGCAGCGTCCAGAAGTTCCCCACCGAGGCGGCGACCAGTTGCTTGAGCCGGTAGGGAGTTGCCTCGCCGGCCCAGGCGACGAGGCCCAGGACGATGAACGACAGCGGTGTCAGACGCAGCTCTTGCATTAGTCCAATCTAGACGGTACATTCTCGACCATGGCTACCGCAATGTCGCAGACCCGGACGACGGACCACCGGCTCGGGTTCACGAGCCTCGAGGAGGAGACGGCGGTCGACAGCCTGCCCGTCGCGGGTGAGCTGCCCGCCTGGCTGAGCGGGGCTCTGGTGCGCGTGACGCCGGCGAAGCTCGAGGTCGGGGAGCGGCGCCTGAACCACTGGTTCGACGGGCTGGCGATGCTGAACCGCTTCGGGATCGCGGGGGGTCGCGTGTCCTACAAGAGCCGCTTCATCGACAGCGTCGTGTACCGGGACGCCCGCGAGGGCGAGTGGCGCCACGGCGGCTTCGCCACCGATCCGTGCCGGTCGCTGTTCAAGCGCGTGCAGTCGATCTTCTCGCCGGACTCCACCGACAACCCGAACGTGAACCTGGCTCGCATCGGCGAGCGCTACATCGCGATGACCGAGACGCCGCTGCCGATCGAGTTCGACGCGGAGACGCTCGAGACGGTCGGGCGCCTGGAGTACGCCGACGGGCTCAAGGCGCACGTGAGCACGGCGCACCCGCACCACGATCCCGAGCGCGACGAGCTCGTGAACTACAACGCCTACTTCTCGCGCGTGAGCAAGTACGTGCTGTACGGGCTGCCGGCCGGGTCGTCGCGGCGACGCGTGATCGGAGAGCTGCCGGTGAAGGAGCCGGCCTACATGCACGCCTTCGGGATGAGCGAGCGCTACCTGATCCTCGCCGAGAACCCGCTGCGGGCGAACCCCCTGAAGCTGGCCTTCTCGGGGAAGCCGTTCATCGAGAACTACGTGTGGCGGCCCGAGCAGGGGACGAAGTTCCAGGTGATCGACCGCACGACCGGCGCCCTGCGCGGCACCTACGAGACGGAGGCGTTCTTCTGCTTCCACCACGTCAACGCGTTCGAGCGCGGAGGAGAGCTGGTGGTCGACCTGATCGCCTACGACGACTCCTCCATCATCGACTCGCTCTACCTGGACGCGGATGGGCCGCGCGGGTCGATCCCGTCCACGGAGCTGCGCCGGTACGTGATCGACCTGGACGGCGGAGCGGTGAGCTACGAGAAGCTGGCCGAGGACGTGGAGCTGCCGCGGATCGACTACGGGCGGCGCAACACGCGCGACTACCGCTACGCGTACTGCTCGCGCAGCGCCGACGCCTGGTTCGACCAGCTCGTCAAGGTCGACGTGACCGACGGCTCCCAGACGATCTGGTCAGCGCCGGGCTGCCACCCGGGCGAGCCGATCTTCGTGCGCCAGCCGGGCACGGAGGCGGAGGACGCCGGCGTGGTGCTGTCGGTCGT
>JAXDIH010000103.1:0-11564 GCA_034664105.1 Thermoleophilaceae bacterium | reverse complement strand
AGCGGGGGCAGCACCGGAGTGCCGAGGCCCAGCACCGCGGCCGGCGTGTGCGGGTCGCCCTCGCCCGACGCGATCGCCCCGAAGACCTTCTCCAGCTCGGCGCCGAGGAAGATCGAGATGATCGCCGGCGGCGCCTCGTTGGCGCCGAGGCGGTGGTCCTGTCCGATGTCCGCCACGGACGCCCTCAGCAGGCCCTGGTGCTTGTCCACCCCCTGGATGACCGCGGCGCAGAAGAACAGGAAGTTGAGGTTGTCGGCCGGCGTGTCACCCGGCTCCAGCAGGTTGTGCCCGGTGTCCGTGCTCATCGACCAGTTGTTGTGCTTGCCGGACCCGTTCACGCCGGCGAACGGCTTCTCGTGCAGCAGACAGACGAGCCCGTACTTGCGCGCCACCCGCCGCATGACCTGCATGGTCAGCTGCTGGTGGTCGGAGCCGACGTTCGAGTTCTCGAAGATCGGGGCCAGCTCGTACTGCGCCGGCGCGACCTCGTTGTGACGCGTCTTGACGGGGACGCCGAGCTTGGCCAGCTCCAGCTCCGAGTCCATCATGAACGCCAGCACCCGCTCCGGGATCGACCCGAAGTAGTGGTCGTCCAGCTCGTGGCCCTTGGGCGGCTTGGCGCCGAACAGGGTGCGCCCGGTGCTGATCAGGTCGGGGCGCTCGAAGTAGTACTGCTCGTCGATCAGGAAGTACTCCTGCTCGGGTCCTACGGTCGTGAACACGCGCGCGGCCTGCTCGTCGCCGAGCAGCCGCAGCGCGCGCATCGCCGAGCGCGAGAGCGCGTCCATCGAGCGCAGCAGCGGGATCTTGGCGTCGAGCGCCTCACCCGTCCACGAGGCGAACGCGGTCGGGATGCAGAGCAGCGCGCCGTTGGGGTTCTCGAGGATGAAGGCGGGGCTGGTGGGGTCCCAGGCGGTGTAGCCGCGCGCCTCGAAGGTCGCGCGCACTCCGCCCGTCGGGAACGACGAGGCGTCCGGCTCCCCCTGGATCAGCTCCTTGCCCGAGAAATCGGCCAGCGCCATGCCGTCGCCGGCCGGCCCGAAGAACGAGTCGTGCTTCTCGGCCGTCAGCCCTGTGAGGGGCTGGAACACGTGCGTGTAGTGGGTGGCGCCCTTCTCGAGCGCCCATTCCTTCATGGCGAGCGCGACGGCGTCGGCGAGCGAGGTGTCGAGCGCCTCACCCTGCGAGAGCACGCGCTGCAGCCGCTTGTAGGTCTCCTTGGGCAGCCGGTGGCGCTGCACCGCCTGCGAGAACACGTTGTCCCCGTGCGGGTAGCTGAACGGCTCGGTCAGGTCGACCGCTCCGAGCGCCCCACCGTTGGGGCTCCAGCGAGCGGCGGTTACGTTGGTCTGACGGACTCGGGGCATAGATAGTTCTCTCTCCGGAAGGGGGGCCACCCTGAAGCTATCTGGATCGAGGGCTGGACCGCCTTATACGCGTGGATAAAGATTCCCCCGCGTCTTTCTCCCAGGGGTCGAGCAACCCCCTGCTCTAGGGTCGTGGCCGGTGCCCGCGATCGAGCTCAGGGGAGTCGTAAAGCGCTTCGGTGACATCACCGCGGTCGACGGGCTCGACCTCGACGTTCCGCGCGGCATTTGCCTCGGGCTGCTCGGCCCCAACGGCGCCGGCAAGTCGACCACGATGCGGCTCCTCACCGGCCAGGCGGTCGCCGATTCCGGCTCGCTGCGGGTGCTCGGCCACGAGCTGCCGGCCGAGGCCAAGGAGGCGCGGGCCGAGATGGGCGTGGTGCCGCAGCTGGACAACCTCGACGTCGACGTGTCCGTTCAGGACAACCTGGCGGTGTTCGCGCGGCTCTACCGCGTGAAGGACGTGCGCGCCGCGGTGGACAAGGGCCTGGCGCTGGCCCGCCTCACGGACCGGCGCACCGACTCGGTCGACCAGCTCTCCGGCGGGATGCGTCGCCGGCTGCTGCTCGCGCGCGGGCTCATGCACGAGCCGGACCTGATGCTGCTCGACGAGCCGACCGTCGGCCTCGACCCGCAGATCCGCACGCAGCTGTGGTCGCTGGTCGACCTGCTGCGCTCCCAGGGGGTGACGATCCTGATGTCCACTCACTACATCGAGGAGGCGCAGCGGCTGGCCGACGAGGTGGCCGTGATGACCCACGGCAAGATCATCGCCCGCGGAAAGCCGGGCGAGCTGATCGCCAAGTACGCCGGGCGCGAGACGGCGGAGGTGTACGGGCCGCCGGAGCGCCTGGCGGAGGTGCGCGCGGGGGCCGAAGCGCAGGGCCTGACGGTGCGCCCGGCGGGACCCGCGGTGGCGATCGTCGGAGCGGAGCGCGCGAGCGACGGGGCCATCCCACCGGAGGCCGTGCGCCGCGCCGCGTCGCTGGAGGACGTGTTCGTGCTGCTGACCGGGGAGGAGGCCGAGTGAGATCGTCGGTGCGCACCCGGCCGAGCCGGGTGCTTCCGCAATGAGGCGACTGGAGCCGGCCGCGATCACCGGCGTGATGAGCCGCGAGGTGGCGAACTTCCGCAGCTTCTGGAAGTCCACGACGTTCTCCAGCGTGCTGGAGCCGGCGATCTACCTGCTCGCGTTCGGGCTGGGCCTGGGGTCGACGATCGTCAAGAAGGTCGACGGGCTCGACTACGTGGAGTTCGTGGGCACCGGCATGGTGGCCACCGCGGTGATCTTCTCGAGCGCGCTGCCGGCGATGTTCGGATCGTTTGTGAAAGAGCGCTTCCAGCGCACCTACGACGCGATCCTGGCAGCTCCGGTCGACGTCGAGGAGCTTGTGACCGCGGAGATGCTCTGGATCGGGCTCCGCTCCGGGATCTACGGGTGCTTCCCGCTGCTCGTGTCGATGCTGTTCGGGCTGGACCCCGCGCCGGGGATGCTGATCGTGCCGCTGTACGCGTTCATCACCGCGCTGGGGTTCGCGGCGTTCGGCATCGCGACGGCGGCGAGCGTGGCGAAGATCGACCAGTTCAGCTACGTGACCACGCTGGTGATCACGCCGCTGTTCCTGGTGGCGGGCACGTTCTTCCCGATCGACCAGCTGCCCGAGGGATTCCGGATCGCCGCCAACTTCAACCCGCTGCACCAGCTCGTCGTGCTGGTGCGGCACGCCTGCTTCGGGTTCGAGGCGACCGACCTGCTGCGAGTGGGCGGCCTGATGGTGTTCACCGTCGTGCTGTGGCGCGTGGCGGTGCGGCGGATGTCGAAGCGGCTGATCGACTAGGCCCGCCGGTCGAGCCGCCGCTGCTGAATTTCCTACCGCCGGTCGGATGACTTGCGGGCGCTGCTGCGCCAACCTGGGTCGCGGATGTTCCTCTCTCCTGACACCGGCGCCCGCACCCGCGGCGACGTCCTGATCACCGGCGCCACCGGCTTCCTCGGAATGGAGCTGATGGCCCGGTTGCTCGAGGACGGCGACCGTCGGGTGTGGGCGTTGGTGCGTGCTCCCAGCCAGCTGGCCGCGACCGACCGCCTGCGCGAGACGCTGTCGTCGCTCGTGCCCGATGCGGAGGCGTACGCGCACCGGGTGGAGGCTGTCGCCGGCGATCTGCTGGCGCCCGGCCTCGGGCTCACGCCGCGCCGCCGCGACGAGCTTGCCGAGCACGTCGACGAGGTCATCCACGCGGCGGCTTCCGTCTCGTTCTCGCTGCCGCTCGACGAGGCGCGCGCGGTCAACGTGGCGGGGACGCAGCGGGTGCTCGAGCTGGCCGCGTGGATCCACAGGCGTCGCGGGCTGCACCGCTTCGCGCACGTCTCGACCGCGTACGTGGCCGGCACGCACCGCGGCACGTTCGGCGAGCACGAGCTCGAGAGCGGCCAGGGCTTCAACAACACCTACGAGCACTCGAAGTGGGAGGCCGAGCGCCTCGTTCGCGCGCACCGCTCGCGCCTGCCGGTTCAGGTGTTCCGGCCGAGCATCGTCGTGGGCGACGAGCGCAGCGGCTGGACGCCCTCGTTCAACGTCATCTACACGCCGCTGCGCGCGTACGCCAGCGGGACGCTGCCGGTTGTCCCGGCGCGCCGCTCGGCGCCGGTCGACATCGTGCCGGTCAGCTACGTGGCGCGCGCGATCCTGGCGCTGGCCGATGCGGGCGCCGGCAAGACGTTCACCCTCGCCGCCGGCCCGGAGGCGGGCACGGTGGGGGAGCTGATCGATCGCGCCGCCGCCTACCTGGGTCGGCCGCCCGCCCGGGTGCTGCCGCCGGCGCTCTACAAGCGCGCCGTGCATCCACTGCTGATGCGCCGGGCGGACGCGGCGCAGCGACGCTGGCTGGAGCGCGGGCAGGTGTTCTTCCCGTACTTCGCGTCGAGAGTTCGTTTCGACGCGAGCGCCGCCCACGCTGGTCTCGAGCCGGTCGATATCCGGGTACCGCGCGTCGATGCGTACCTCGACCGGCTGCTCGAGTTCGCCGTTCGCGCGAACTGGGGCCGCCGCCCTGTCGGGCGTGCGGAGGCCGGCGCGGGTGTGCGCGCAGTAGTAGCGTCAGCGGCCTGAGCGCCAAGTGGACCGCCGAGCAGATCCCCGCACAGGGCGGGCGCACGGCCGTGGTGACGGGTGCGAACAGCGGCCTCGGCCTCGTGACCGCCCGGCAGCTCGCGCGCGCGGGCGCACGCGTGGTGCTCGCCTGTCGCAACCTGACCAAGGGAGAGGCCGCGCTGCGCGAGATCGAAGCGGCCGCGCCGGGTGCGACGCTCGAGCTCGAGGAGCTGGACCTCTCGAGCCTCGCGTCGGTGCGCGCGTTCGCGGAGCGCTTCCGCGGCGCACACGACGGGCTCGATCTGCTGGTCAACAACGCCGGCGTGATGGCGCCGCCGCGGAGTGAGACCGCCGACGGCTTCGAGCTCCAGTTCGGCACCAACCACCTCGGCCACTTCGCGCTCACCGGGCTGCTGATCGGGTCGATGGAGGGCAGGCCGGACGGGCGCGTGGTCACGCTGTCCAGCACGGCGCACCGGACCGGCCGGATCGCGTTCGACAACCTCGGCGGTGAGCGCCGCTATTTCCGCTGGCGCGCCTACGGGCAGTCGAAGCTGGCCAACCTGCTGTTCGCGCTCGAGCTGGAGCGACGCCTGCGCGCGGCCGGCTCGACGGTCAAGAGCCTCGCCGCTCACCCCGGCTACGCGGCCACCAACCTCCAGTTCGCGGCACCGCCGCTGATCGACCGGCTGGTGATGCATGTGGGCAACCGCGTAATCGCGCAGAGCGACGAGATGGGCGCGCTGCCGACGCTCTACGCGGCGACCGAGCCCGGCCTGGCCGGCGGCACCTACGTGGGCCCGGACGGCCTCGCCGAGCAGCGCGGCCACCCCAAGCCGGTGGCGCCGAGCAGGGCCGCCCGCGACGAGCAGGTGGCCCGCCGGCTGTGGGAGGTCTCGGAGGAGATGACGGGCGTGCGGTTCGAGCCGGGCGCCGGCGCGGCATAGCGCGAGAACCGCGGCAACCAAGGCGGCTCGGGTGGTCGCCGCGAGGGTGTGGTCGCGCCGAGCGTCCGGTAGCGTCGCCATCCATGAAGCTCGCCGCCCCGCTCGCCGCCCTCGGACTGATCGCCGCCATCGCACCGGCAGCCGTCGCCGCCACTCCGATCCCCCAGAACCAGGCCGAGCTGAGCGGCCTGCCCGTCTTCACCGGACACAAGGCCAAGCCGCACCCGGTCCCCGCGCCGCGCGTGCCGCGCCATCCCTTCATGGCTCCCAACGGTCGCAACGCCGTGCACAACGACGCCTACCAGACCGACACGTACCGCAACTCGGGCCCGCTCGGCGGCAGCAACATGCGCGTGTTCTCCCAGTCCATCGACGGGGCCGGCGGCATCGGCTCCTGTGGCATCACGATCGCGTTCGACAAGCGCGGCCGGCTGATCACCACCTGCATCTCGGCCACCAGCGTCGAGCTGCGGCTGATGGACACGAACCTCAACACGATCGCGAGCCACCAGCTGCCTCCGCGCATCATCCCGCCGGGCGTGAACCCGCTTCAGTCCCCCGGCGGCGCGTACTTCTACGTCGACAACAAGGACCGCGCGGTCGTCTCGATCGGACGTCAGATCTTCGTCGTCGCGATCCGGGGCAACACCCTCGTGCGCGTCAAGACCTACGACCTGAGCTCCGTCGTCGCCGCCGACGACCAGCTCAACTCGGCGCTGCCGGACTGGAGCGGGCGGCTCTGGTTCGTCACCCGCCAGCACGGCGTGGTTGGCGCGCTCGACCCCGCCAGCGGCCGCGTGCTCGGCACCTACCGCACCGGCGAGGCGATCGGCAACTCGTTCGCCATGGACGAGACCGGGGGCGTGTTCGTCGTCACCGACAAGGCGCAGTACCGCTTCGACGCCAAGCGCTCCGGCAAGCCCAAGCTCAGCTGGCGGGTGAAGTACGACAACGTCGGCATCCAGAAGCCGGGCCAGTTCGACGCCGGCTCCGGCACCACGCCGACCCTGATGGGCAAGCAGTACCTCTCGATCGCCGACAACGCCGCGCGCATGCAGGTCGTGGTGCTGCGCCGGGCCAGGCACCTCAGGCGCGGCCAGCGCCGCGTCGTGTGCGAGCAGCCCGTGTTCCGCAAGGGCGCCGGCGCCACGGAGAACTCGATCATCGCCACCGGTCGCTCGATGATCGTCGAGAACAACTACGGCTACGCCCCGCCGCCGGACGCCACGTCGGGCGGCAAGACCACCGAGCCCGGCGTCGTGCGCGTGGACATCAAGCGCAACGGCAAGGGGTGCCGCACGGTCTGGAACAGCTCGGAGATCTCGCCCAGCACGGTGCCCAAGCTCTCGCTGGCCAACGGCCTGATCTACATCTACACCAAGCCCAAGGGCCTGCCCGACGCCTGGTACCTCACCACCGTCGACTTCTATACCGGTAAGACCGTGTGGAGCCGCCTGATCGGCACCGGCCTGCTGTTCAACGTGCACTACGCCGGCCTGACGATCAGCCCCAAGGGAGTGCTCTACGCCGGCGTGCTGGGCGGCACGGTCGGCGTCATGGATCGCTGATGCCGGAGCACCCGCTGCTGTTCGTCGGCATCGTCGCGCTGCTGACGATCACCCCGGGTGCTGACATGGCGATGGTCGGGCGCAGCGTGCTCACCGGCGGCCGCCGCGACGCCTTCGCCACCACGCTGGGCATCTCCGCGGGCTGCATGGCGTGGGCGTGCGCGTCGGCCCTCGGCGTGGCCGCGGTGCTGGCCGCGTCGCAGACGGCCTACGACGCCCTTCGCCTGGTGGGTGCCGTCTACCTGGTCTGGCTGGGCGCGCAGAGCCTGCTGGCGGCGCGGCGCGGGAACCCGCAGGCGCTCGAGGCGGGGCCCCGGCGCGCCGCGCCGTTCCGCCAGGGGCTGCTGACCAACCTCTTCAACCCGAAGATCGCGGTCTTCTACTCCACGTTCCTGCCCCAGTTCATCGCCCCCGGCGACCCGGCGCTGCTGATCTCGATGCTGCTGGCCGGCGTGCACATCGCGCTAGGGATCGCCTGGCTGTCGCTGTACGCGTGGCTGCTCTCGCGCGCTGTCGACGCCTTCAAGGGGTCGCGCGTGCGGCGGACGCTCGACGCCCTGACCGGCACGGTGCTGGTGGCGCTGGGGCTGCGGCTCGCGCTCGATCGCCGCTAGCGATCAGAGAGTGTGGAAAACCGAACCGTGGGGCACCGACCGCTTCGCTAGCGTGCTTCGCCGATGAGCGAAGACGCGATTTTCGTAGAGGGGCTCGAGAAGTCCTACGGCTCGGTCCGGGCGCTGGCCGGCGTCGACTTTGCCGCCCGTACGGGCAGCGTGCTCGGCCTGCTCGGCCCCAACGGCGCCGGCAAGACCACCGTCGTGCGGATCCTGGCGACCCTGCTCAAGCCGGACGCCGGCGTGGCGCGCGTCGTGGGCCTCGACGCGGTGCGCGAAGCCGCCCAGCTGCGAGCGAAGATCGGCCTCGCCGGGCAGTACGCCGCCGTCGACGAGAACCTGACCGGGTTCGAGAACCTGGAGATGGTCGGCCGGCTCTACCACATGGGTGGCGCCGAGGCGCGCAGCCGCGCTCACGAGCTGCTCGAGCACTTCGAGCTCAGCGACGCCGCCAAGCGGCCTGCCAAGACCTACTCGGGCGGCATGCGCCGGCGCCTCGACCTGGCCGCGGCCCTGATCTTCCGGCCGCCGGTGCTGTTCCTGGACGAGCCCACCACCGGCCTCGACCCGCGCAGCCGCATCGGCCTGTGGGAGACGATCGAGGCACGGGTGGCCAGCGGCACCACGGTCCTGTTGACCACCCAGTACCTCGATGAGGCCGACCGCCTGGCGGACCAGATCGTGGTGGTGGACCACGGAACGGTGATCGCCGAGGGCACGTCCGACGAGCTCAAGTCGCGTGTGGGCGGGGAGCGGCTGGAGGTCACCCTTGCCGACCAAACGCAGGTGAGCACGGCGATCGAGGCGCTGGCGTCGATCGCCGGCGACGAGCCGCCGACCTGCTCCGGCAACGTGGTCAGCCTGCCCATGCGCCGCGACCGCGGCGGCATCGCCGAGGCGGTGCGGCGACTCGACGACGCCGGCGTGGCCATCGAGGACATCGCGGTCCGCCGGCCGACGCTCGACGACGTGTTCATGTCGCTGACCGGTCACGCGGCCGAGGAGGAGCCCGCCGACGGGGAGAAGGAGGAGGCGTACGCATGAGCGCGCTCGCGATGACTGTCTCCGACACACTGGTGCTCGCCCGCCGCAACCTGCTGCGGATCCCGCGCCAGCCCGACCTGCTGGTCGCCTACACGATCCAGCCGGTCATGTTCGTGCTGCTGTTCGTCTACGTCTTCGGCGGCGCGATCCGGACGCCGGGCTTCGACTACGTCGACTTCCTGATGCCCGGCATCATCGCCCAGTCGATCGCCTTCGGCGGGTTCGTGACCGCGCTGGGGCTGTCTGAGGACGTCCAGAAGGGCTTGATCGACCGCTTCCGCTCGCTGCCGATGTCACGCGCCGCCGTGCTGATGGGGCGGACGATCTCCGACATCCTGCTCAACTGCCTGTCGCTGGCCGTGCTGTTCACGGTGGGCTTCATCGCCGGGTTCAACTTCCAGTCGGCCGGCGCCGGGCAGATCGCGCTTGGGATCTTCCTGCTGCTACTGCTCGGCTACGCGTTCTCGTGGATCTTCGCCCTGATCGGGCTGTTCTCGTCCGCCCCGGAGACCGCCAACGCGATCGGCTTCACGGCCATCTTCCCGCTGACCTTCGCCTCGTCGATGTTCGTGCCGGCCGACTCGATGCCCGACGGCCTGCGCCAGTTCGCGGAGGCCAACCCCTTCACGACCATCACCGACGCGCTGCGCTCGCTTTGGCTCGGCACCCCCGCGCACACCGACGTCTGGATGGCGTTCGTGTGGTGCGCTGGCCTGATCGCCGTTTTTGCGCCGCTCGCCGTCGCTCGCTACCGGACCGTCTCCGCGCGCTGAGCGCACCCGCGGGCGGTGCTTGAGCCGCTCGGCGACGACGTAGCTGCCGATCACGAACACCCCGCCGCCGAGCTGGGCGAGCATCGTCTCGACGGTGGGGAAGATGCCCAGCCAGATGCCGGTCCAGTAGGGAACCTCGATGTCGATCGGCGTGATCGGCACCCAGCCGACGCCCTGCATGATGCGCACCGTCTTGCCCATCATGATCATCAGGACCACGGTGAGCAGCAGGCCGGTGACGATCAGCATCTTCTTGTAGGGCAGCCTGCGCTCCAGCACGAACGTCGAGACCGCCACCACCGCGACGGCAAGGCCGCCGAGCGCCACGCCCTCGAGCACGACCGCCAGTCCCGAGTTGAGCTCGAGCGCCTGCAGGAACAGAACCGTCTCGAAGCCCTCGCGGTAGACGGTCGAGAAGCCCAGCAGCACGAAGCCGAGCACCTGCGCGGACACCAGGCCGCCCGCCGTGACCCCGAGCAGGCGCCGGCGGCGCTTGTTGAACTTCTTGATGTGCCCGGTCCAGTAGACCTTGTGGAAGAACCAGTTGAGCACGAGCAGCAGCACCGCTATCGCGACCAGGCCCACCACCGCCTCGAGCTTCTCGCCGTAGCGCGCCAGCTCGGTCAGCACCGTGCGGGCGAGGATGAACGTGACCGCGGTGCCGACCAGGGCCAGGAGCGCCCCGAGCAGCATCGGCCGGCGCTGGGCGCGCGCCGCACCGGTCAGGCTGGCCATCACGGCGGCCAGGATCAGCACGGCCTCGAGGCCCTCGCGGAAGACGATCACGGCGGCGTTGGTCACCGCGGTGGCAGCGGTGGCGCCCTCGCCCAGCGAGCCGGCGCCGTCCTTCAGCGCGTCGTCGAGCGCCAGGCGCGTGTCGTGCACGTCGCGGCGCGGGCGCTTGTTGGCGATCAGCTTGGCCAGGCCCTGCTTGTCGTCCGCCCCGAACCAGATCAGGCCCTCGACCCTTGCGGTCACGTCGGGCGCGATCGAGCGCAGGCTCAGCTCGGGGCCGAACTCGAAGAAGGCGTACGCCTCGAGGCGCGACTGCTCCGCTTGGGCGTACTGCCCGGCGCCGACGGCCGCCTCCATGCGGTCGAGCGTCAGAGTGATCAGGTCGAAGTCCGATTGGGCGTCGTCCTGCTTCCACTCGTCGGGCAGCAGCGCGTCGATCATGTCGCTGGCGCGGCCCTGGGTGGACTCCATCGTGTCCTGGGAGGCCACGGCCTTGCCGTCGCGGGCGTCCTCCACGTAGCCGCGCAGCCGTTCGAGCGTCCGGCCGACCTCCGCCGTCGCGCGCGGGTTGCGCTGCGACAGCTCCTCCTCGAGATCGGAGAACGCGGAGATCGCCGCGTCGCTGAACGCCATCGACTCCTGGATCTCGAACGGGATCGTGACCTTGCCGTCGTCGGTGCCGTGGTCGTAGTCCACGGGGATCAGCTCGACGAAGCGGGTCAGCTGCCCGGCGCGCCGCGCCTGCTCCTCGGCGGTGAACGGCGCCGCGGTGAAGCCGTCGAGCGCTCGCGCCACCTGCTTGCGCGCGGCCGCGAAGCCGGCCTGCTCGCCGCGCAGGGCGGCGCGCTCGAGGCGGACGAAGGCGGCGTCCGCCTGCTCCCGGGCCGCGGCACCGCGCGTCATCTCGTACTCGGGGGCGAGGATCTGCCAGAGGCCGGCGGCCACGGCGGCGGTTTGAGCCCAGCGGGCATTGAAGTCGCGCTCGGCCGCGTCGTCGGCCTCGTCGAGGTGATCCGAGAGGCTGGCCTGATAGGCGTCGAGCAGGTCCTTCTTGACGCCGAGCGCCGCGCGGCGCGGGGCGCTGCGTCCGCGCGCGAGCTCGCGCACGGCCCGCGTGGCGTCCACGCCCGGGCGGGTGAAGCGGGTGGCCTTGCGGCACTCGCGCAGCAGCAGCCAGGCGGCGGCCCGGCGCGCCTCGCCCGCGCGAACGGAGGCCAAGGTGACCGCGTAGCTACCGCGCAGCAGCGCGGCCCGCAGCCGGCCGCGGGCCGCCGCAAGCGCGGTCTCGTCGCGCGCGCGGGCGGCACGCGCGGCGTCCGCCAGAGCGGCACGGGTGGCCCGGTCGGCCGCGGGAGCGTCGCGGCGCAGGCCGCGGGCGAGCGGGCCGCGCAGCTGGCCCCGGGCCCGTTCCACCAGTCGCAGCG
>JAXDIH010000096.1:0-7420 GCA_034664105.1 Thermoleophilaceae bacterium | reverse complement strand
GTAGCGCAGGCCGTCGGCGTCGGTCGCTTCGCTGCGCGGAGCGAAGCCCAGAGCCGTGAGCGCGTCCTGCATCGCCTGGCGAACGCCGCCCTCTACGCGCCGGGGGGCCAGGCCCCGCCCGATCTCGCGGCCGGCGGCCTCGACATCGGAGAGGGCGTGGCCTTCGCGCAGGGCACGGGCCAGCCAGCGGCTCAGGTCGGCGTGTGCTTCGGGGGCGGCGCCGCCGGGACGCGCGCCGGGAAGGATCGCCCATGTGTGTCGAGGTCGCCCTCGCGCCTGGGGCTCGGTGCGGCACTCGATGAGGCCCGCTTCGGCCAGGCGTTGAAGCTGGACACGGGCCGTGTTCGCGTGGCGCCCGACCTGGCCGGCGAGCTCGCGCGTGGTCGCCGGGCGGCGCAGGGCGGCCAGGGCGGCGAACAGCCGCGCCCGGATCGGCGCCGCGAGGACGTCATCGTCGGAGCGTGGCGCGATGTCCATCGAGGATCGGCCCACCAGGGTACGACGCGCGACGCGTACGGAGCCCGCCGGGCGGTCGCGTTCGTTCTCCATATTTTTCCCTGATCGGCGAGGAAAAGTCCTCGGCCATCTGCTAAGCATCCGGGCGTCGCCCGGACGAGGGCGGCGGCCTTTCCCGGCAGCCCCAAGGCGAGGAGTGCGCGCGTGGAGAGTCCCGGTCGGCGCGATCTGCTGGTGTCCCGTACGTGGGTCCAGGTGGCGGTTCTGGTGTTCATCGTCGGGTTCTTCATCCTCGGCCTGCTCGCCTACCGCACCTACATGGCCCAGCCGCCGGTGCCCGACCGTGTGCTGGATCCGCGTGGGGGCGTCCTGTACACCGGCTCAGACATCTCCAGGGGCCAGCAGGTGTTCCTGCACAACGGGTTGATGGAGTACGGCTCGGCGTTCGGCCACGGCGCCTACCTCGGCCCCGACTACACGGCTGACTACCTGCGTCGCTCCTCGGAAATCGTCAGGCGCGCCTACGGCGGCGCGCGCTCGGACACGGCGGCGCGGCGGACCATCGCCGACATGCGCGCCAACCGCTATGACGAGGACGCCGGGACGCTGCGCCTGTCGGCGCCGCAGGCGCAGGCGTTCCGCCTGCTGGTGCCGTACTACAGCCGCTTCTTCTCCGAGCCGACCTCCAAGAACGGCCTGCGTCCCAACGCGATCACCGATCCGACGCAGCTACGCCAGCTGACCGCGTTCTTCGCCTGGACGGCGTGGGCGGCGTCCACGAACCGCCCCGGCCACGACTACTCCTACACCAACAACTGGCCGCCCGAGCCGCGGGTGGACAACGCTCCGACCGCCAACGTGCTCGTGTGGTCGGTGCTGTCGCTGATCGCGCTGCTGGGGGGCATCGGGCTGCTGTTCGGCGCGTTCGGGCGGTGGGGCCGCCGGCTGGGCTGGCATGGGCGCGAGCAGGCGACGCTGAGCTTCCGCTCGCCCGGCGACGTGGCGCTCACGCCGGCGCAGCGCGCCACCGCGTGGTTCTTCTTCGTGATGGCGGCGTTGTTCCTGCTCCAGACGTTCGTCGGGGCGGCCAGCCAGCACTACCGCGCCGAGCTGGGCAACTTCTTCGGCTTCGATCTGGCCACGGTCTTCCCGTACAACCTGATGCGCACCTGGCACGTGCAGCTTGCGATGTTCTGGGTGGCGACCTCCTTCGTGGCGGCCGGCATCTTCCTGGCTCCGATGATCGCCAAGCGCGAGCCCCGCCATCAGGGCAAGCTCGCCTTCGCGCTGCTCGGCGCGCTCGCCGTCGTCGTGTTCGGAACGCTGATCGGCTCATACCTGGGCATCCACGGCGTGCTCTCCGGCACCGTGTCGAACTGGTTCGGCCTGCAGGGCTTCGAGTACCTCGACCTCGCCCGCCTGTTCCAGGTCCTGCTGTCGGTCGGCCTGGTCGTGTGGGTGTTCATGCTGTGGCGGGTGCTGCGCGCGCGGCTTCGCGCCGAGCACCGCGGCAACATGCCGTGGCTGTTCTTCCTGGCCGCGTGCGCGATCCCCGCCTTCTACGCGGTCGGCCTGATCGCCCGCACCGGCGACAACTTCACCACCACCGAGTTCTGGCGCTTCTGGGTCGTGCACCTGTGGGTGGAGGACTTCCTCGAACTGTTCACCACCGTGATGGTGGCCTACATGTTCGTGCTGCTCGGCGTCGTGCGCGAGAAGATCGCGCTGAGCGTCGTGTTCCTCGACATCGTCCTGTACTCGATCGGCGGCGTCGTCGGGACGATGCACCACCTCTACTTCTCCGGCGAGCCGGCCGAGCACATGGCGCTCGGCGCGTTCTTCTCCGCGGGCGAAGTCATCCCGCTCACCTTCCTGACCGTCGAGGCGTGGTCCTTCCTGCAGCTCGGCGCCGCCCAGGAATCGCGCTCGCAGACCCCGTTCCCGCACCGCTGGGCGGTCATGTTCCTGGTCTCGGTCGGCTTCTGGAACTTCCTCGGCGCTGGCATCTTCGGCTTCCTGGTCAACCTGCCGATCGTCTCGTACTACGAGATCGGCACCGCCCTGACCGCCAACCACGGCCACGCGGCGATGATGGGCGTCTACGGCATGCTCGCCCTCGGCCTGGCGATGTTCTGCCTGCGCTACCTGATCCCCGCCGACCGCTGGCCGGAGAAGTGGGCGCGGATCTCGTTCTGGTCGACGAACATCGGGCTGGCGTGGATGTGCTTCGCCACCCTGCTGCCGCTCGGGATCCTGCAGCTATACAAGTCCGTCAACGACGGCTACTTCGAGGCGCGCCAGCTGAAGTTCCTGACCAACGACACCAACGCGCTGATCGAGTGGCTCCGCCTGCCCGGCGACATCGTGTTCATCGTCGGCGGCGCGCTCCCCGCCCTGTACATCGCGTACCTGGGCATCCGTCACACCGTCAAGCGCGTCACGCTCGACGAGCCCGAGGACATCCTCTTCACCGACCTCGACCAGCCGGACGGCGTGGCGGCCATCGCCGGCGACGAGGCGACCGCCGCGAGGGTCACATGAGTCCCGAGGTGCTGCTGGGCGCCGGGTACGCCGGGGCGCTGATCGCCGGCGCGTTCGTCCTGGAGTGGCTGTCGGCGCACACCCACCGCCGCTCGCTGCGCTACCGCACCGCCGGTTTCGCCTACCACGAGGAGCTCGACCACTGGCGCTGCCCGGAGGGCGAGCACCTGTGGCCGCACGAGTTCGACTCCGAGCGACGCCTGGTCCGCTATCGCGCCAGGGCGCACGTCTGCAACGCCTGCCCGCGCAAGGCCGCCTGCACCGACTCCGACCGTGGCCGCGAGATCGTCCGCCCGCTCGACCCGTGGCCGCACTCCGAGGCCGGCCGCTTTCACCGCGTGATCGCGCTGCTGATGGTCGCCCTCGCGGCGCTCGTCATCCTGGCCGCGGGCGTCCGCCATCATCGCCCGGGCGAGGCCGCCATGCTGCTCGGCGTGCTCGTCGCGGCGCTGCTGGCAGGCCGCTGGCTGGCACGCGACCTGCGCTCGCACCCGGCCAACTTCCCCGCCCCGTCGCCATCCCACGGCCTGCGCATGGCGGTCACAAGCGCCGACGGCAGCCCGCAGGCGACCGTGTGGTCCCCGCAGCAACCCATGGACGACGGGCGCTGATCGTCGGGCCGGCGGCGAGCGGCCGATGAGCACGTGGACGCTGATCCGCTTCCTGCACCTGACCGGCGTGGTGTTCTTCGTCGGCGGGCAGCTGATGCTGCTGGTCGCGGTGGCACCGGTCCTGCGCGCCGCCGGCGACGAGACGGCGATGCGGTCGGTCGCGCGCCGGTTCGGGATCGGCAGCCTCGTCGCGCTGGCCGTCGTGATCGGAACCGGGATCGCGATGGCCTCGCACTTCGGAGTCTGGGACCGCCCGATCCTGCAGGCCAAGCTCATGCTGCTCGTGCTCGTCGGCGTCCTCACTGTCCTACACATCACGAGCTCCAGCACGCGGGCGATCTCGATCGTGCTCGTCGCCAGTTCGCTTCTGATCGTGTGGCTCGGCGTCAAGCTCACCTTCGGATGAAACGGTCTTCGCCGAGAGCATCTCCCTGTTCGCGATCGTCATGGGCGTCGCCCTGCTGCTCGTCGGCGGCGGGTTCCTCGTCGTCACCCTGCGGGTGCTCCGCCAGCCCAGCAGCGCAACGCGCCGCAAGGTGCGCAGTTTCCTGCACCCACACCAGATCAAGGCTGCGCTGGACGCGGCCGGCCTGCTCGAGATCGAGGCGCAGGGACTCACGTGGGAGAAGGTGCGCTACATCCGCGCCTCGGACGCCCCGGCCGTCACGCTCGCGCGCGAGCTGCGGATCTCCGACGTGACGATCGGCAAGGTCCGGCGGGGGCTGATCTGGACCGACGAGGCCGGACCGCGGCGGCGCAACGACATCGCGCGTCGGGCGATGATCGCCACGCTGCTCATGGCCGGCGTTCGCGTCTCTGAGCTGTGCGGTCTGCGCGGCCGCCACGTGGACTTCGCCGCCTCGCGCCTGGACCTGACTCGCGACATCACGAAGACCGACGCGGGCGTGCGCGTCATCCCGATGGTCCCCGCGCTGCGGGAGATCCTGCTCGCCCACCGGATGGCCTGGCCGTTCGGCGCCGAGGACCCGGTGTTCCCGACGCGCAACGGCCGACCGAACACGCCGGACAACGTGCGCAGCACGATCATCGACGCCGTGCGCGACCGGGCCAACGAGCTGCTCGCCGAACGCGACGAGCAGACCATCGGGCACATGACGCCGCACAGCCTTCGGCGCACGTTCGCCTCGGTGTTGGCCGAGCTCGACGTGACCCCGCGCCGGGCCATGTACCTGCTCGGGCACACCAACGCGAAGTTCACGATGGGCGTGTACCAGCAGATCCTCGACATGAGCAAGGGCGGGATCGCGACGTTGGAATCGGTCCTCGGCGGCCCCGCCGACGACCTCCGCGACCTGCTCTCGGGGCGCCAAATCGGGGGGGGTTTAGACACCCAAAAGACACCCTCGCTCAATTTCGACGCCGGGGAGGCTTTCTGAGCATCCCCCCAAGAACGAGAAAACCCCGCTTTTGCGGGGCTTTCTCTGAAGCGGCTGAAGGGACTCGAACCCTCGACCTTCTGCATGGCAAGCAGACGCTCTAGCCAACTGAGCTACAGCCGCAGAGCGGGGAAGTATAGCCGCCGTCCGGGCTGCGCCGAGCCCGCCGGGTCAAGTGCGACGGGGCCGCGCCGATGACCGGGCGGTGTGTCCCACGCTTCGCCGATCCGTCCTGCTCGTGTGCGCCTGCGCGTGCGCCACGACGCTCCTGACCGCGCCCGCGAGCGCGTTCCGTCTCGGCCGGGTCCTGGCGCCGGTCTCCGCCAATCCGGCGAACGCGCTCGCCGCGCTGCCCGCCGATCCGGAGCGGTACGAGGGAGCGACGCACTGTGCGCCGGCGCCCAAGCCGGGCACGGTCGCGCTCGTCGGCTGGCTGCAGCGCCATGCGCGCGGATCGTCGTGGGGGACGTTCCGCTGCGAGAAGTGGGGCGCGCACGAGGCGTCGCTGCACGCCGAGAACCGTGCCGTGGACTGGCACCTGAACGTCTACGCGCCCGACGATCGCGCCGCCGCGCGCCGGCTCATCGAGATGCTCCTGGCGCCCGACAGCGCCGGGCTCCCGCACGCTCTGGCGCGCCGCATGGGCGTCCAGGAGATCATCTGGGACTGCAGCTACTGGGGCGCCGGCATGGACGACTTCAAGGCCTACGAGCCGTGCCTCAACCGCAACGGCGACGTGCGCCGGCGCGTCGACCGCACGATCGCCCACCGCGACCACGTTCATCTCGGCCTGTCGAAGGACGGCGCCATGCGGCGCACGTCCTTCTGGCAGCAGGGCGCCTGAGCGCCAGGCCGTCGCCGCCGGCGCTACACGCGCTCGACGGCCATCGCCATGCCCTGCCCGACGCCGACGCACAGCGTCGCGAGGCCGCGCGAGCCCTCCGTGCGCTCGAGGCGCCGGAGTAGGTCGAGGACGAGACGCACGCCGCTGGCGCCGAGCGGATGGCCGAGCGCGATGGCGCCGCCCTCGGTGTTGACGGTCTCCGGGTCGAGCTCGAGGCGGCGGATGCTCGCGAGCACCTGGCTCGCGAAGGCCTCGTTGATCTCCACCGCGTCGAGGTCGTCGACGGACCAGCCGGTGCGCTTCAGGACGCGCTCGGTCGACGGCACCGGGCCGAGGCCCATGATGTGCGGCGGCACCCCGGCCGACGCGCTGGCCACGACGCGCCCGCGCGGGCTGAGGCCGAGGCGCTCGACCGCGCTCTCGCTGGCGACGACGATCGCCGCCGCGCCGTCGGACAGCGGCGAGGCGCTGCCGGCGGTGACGATGCCGTCCTTCGAGAAGGCGGGCTTGAGCTTCGCGAGCCCCTCGGCTGTCGTGTCGGCCCGCGGCACCTCGTCCTCGGTGACGACGCCGTTGCGCACGGGCACCTCGACGAGCTCGGCGGCGCGGTGCTCGGTCGCCGCGGCCGTCAGCTGCTGCGAGCGCAGGCCCCACGCGTCGGACTCCTCGCGCGTGATGCCGTCGAGCACCGCCACCTCCTCGGCGGTCTCGCCGAGGCTGATCGTCGCCTTGCCGTCGTCGACGTCGCGCATGCGCGGGTTGACCAGGCGCCAGCCGAGGGTCGTGTCGGCGACCTCGGGCGTGGCGGCCCAGCCGCGGGCGGGCTTGGCCATGACCATCGGCGCGCGCGTCATCGACTCGACGCCGCCGGCGACGACGACGTCGGCCTCGCCGGTCCGGATCTGCTGGGCGGCGGAGGCGATCGCCTGCAAGCTCGATGCGCATAGGCGGTTGACGGTGTAGCCGGGGATCTCGTCGCTGAGGCCGGAGAGCAGGACGGCCATGCGCGCGACGTTGCGGTTGTCCTCGCCGGCCTGGTTGGCCGCGCCGTAGATCACCTCGTCGACGGCGTCGCCGGGCACGTTCGCGCGCTGGAGCGCCGCCTCGAGCACGAGGGCGGCGAGATCGTCGGGCCGCACGTCGGCCAGGGCTCCGCGGTAGCGGCCGAACGGGGTCCGCACCCCTCCGACGAGAAACGCTTCCTGGCTCACAGCGAGGCTCCTGTGTTCGTCATGCGTACAAACGTGCGTCTTGCGAATGCTAGCCGCTCCGTGCGAACATCGACGACGCGATGACCGCCTCCCACCAGAACCCTTCCCTCTCGGAGGCGATCGCGGCGCACGTCAACGACGGCGACACGATCGCGCTCGAGGGCTTCACCCACCTGATCCCCTTCGCGGCGGGCCACGAGATCATCCGGCAGGGCCGGCGCGACCTCACGCTCGTCCGCATGACGCCCGACGTCATCTACGACCAGATGATCGGCATGGGCTGCGCGCGCCGGCTCGTGTTCTCCTACGGCGGCAACCCGGGCGTCGGGTCGCTGCACCGCATGCGCGACGCGATCGAGA
>JAXDIH010000093.1:0-8110 GCA_034664105.1 Thermoleophilaceae bacterium | reverse complement strand
CGCACCCGCAGGTCGCGAGCGGCGTCCCCGGCTTCTCGGCCCGCCTCGAGCGCCATCGCTCAGGCGACGACCTCTGGTGAGGCTGCTTGAATGCCGCCCCATGATCGACTCCCAGACCGCGCGCGCGTGTCCCGCGTACTCGTAGTCGGCGGCGCCGGCTACGTCGGCGGCTGGCTCGTCGACGAGGCGCTGGAGGCCGGCCACGAGGTGCGCGTGTACGACCTGCTGCTCTACGAGGACCGCTACCTCAAGGAGGTGCCCTTCGTTGCGGGCGACGTGCTGGATCGCGACCGCCTGGCGCCGCATCTCGAGTGGGCCGACAGCGTGGTCTGGCTCGCGGCGCTGGTCGGCGACCCGGCCTCGGCGCTCGATCCGGTCCTGACGCGCAAGATCAACCTCGAGTCGGTGGAGTGGCTGTGCTTGGTCTTCGACGGGCGGATCGTGTTCCCGTCCACGTGCTCGGTCTACGGAGCGCAGGACGAGGAGCTCAGCGAGGACAGCCCGCTCGAGCCGCTCTCGCTCTACGCGGAGACCAAGGTGGCCTGCGAGCAGGTGCTGACTGAGCGCAGCGATGACAGCCTGATCCTGCGCCTCGCCACGCTCGCGGGCGTGGGCGACACCTACTCGCGCATCCGTCTGGACCTGGTCGTGAACCTGCTCGTGGCGCGAGCGAAGGTGATCGGCGAGCTGCAGGTGTTCGGAGGGCGCCAGTACCGACCGCTGCTGCACGTGCGCGACGTGGCCACCGCCACCGTCCCGCACCTCGCGCCGGGCGGGCCGACCGGGATCTTCAACCTGGGCACCGAGAACGTCACGATCCTGGAGCTGGCGGAGCGGATCGTCGAGCGCGTCGGGAGCGCCACGATCCAGCAGGTGGAGACGCCCTTCCAGGACACGCGCAACTACCGCACCACCTTCGACCGCGCCCGGACGCAGCTCGGCTTCCAGCCGCAGTGGTCGATGGACCACGCCATCGACCAGGTCGCCGAGCTGATCGACGCGGGCCGCGTCAAGGACCTCTCGCTGGCGCAGTTCTCGAACATGGACGCGCTGCGGCCCTACCTGCGGCCCGAGGCGATCCCGCTGGGCCGCGAGGTCCGGACGTCGCATTCGCTGTCCCGGCACGCCAGCCCTCACCAGGCGACGGTCGCTTGAGCGGGGGACCGGAGCTGATCCGCGGAGGCGTGGCCTCCGACGACCGCGGCCGGGTCACGTTCGCGAACGACTTCGACCTCGGCCCCTGCCGGCGCTTCTACGTGGTCGAGAACTTCGCCGTCGGCACAGTGCGGGCCTGGCACGCCCACCGGAACGAGCGTAAGTGGGTGCTGGCGCTGGCCGGGGCGGCGCTGGCCTGCTGCGTCGAGATCGACGACTGGGACTCGCCCTCGCCGGCCGCGGAGGTGCATCGCTTCACGCTCGACGCGGCCACGCCGGCCGTCCTGGCGGTGCCGCCGGGGTACGCGAACGGGGCGATGTCGCTGCTGCCCGGCACACGCCTGATGTACCTCTCGGACGCGCCGCTCGAGGCGTCGCTCGAGGACGACGTGCGCTATCCGGCGCGCCATTGGGACCCCTGGCACGTCGACGAGCGCTAAGTGGCGGTAGAGACCTCGATCCTGATCCCGACGCTCGACGACGCCCGCACCCTGGGTGACACGGTCGAGCGCCTGAACCGCCTGGTGGCAGCCACAGGGACCGCCGCCGAGGTGATCGTCATCGACGCCGGCAGCGCCGACGGGACGCTGACACTGGCCGCCGAGCTGGCCGACCGCTTTCCCCTGCTGCACATGCGCATCCTGGTGCAGGACCGCACGCGCAGCGGCTTCGGCTCGCTCGTGCGGCTTGGGATCGCCTACGCGGAGGGTCGCTTCTGCGTGCTCGTGATGGCGCACGCGCCCGACCCGCTCGAGGTGCTGCCGGAGATGCTCAAGGAGCTGCGCGGCGGCGCGCACCTGGTGCTGTGCTCGCGCTACGAGGACGGGCCCGGCGGCGACAGCAGCACGGTGCCCGCCCGCTTCCGCGCCTACCAGGCGGTGTACCGGCGCGCCATCCGGCTGCTGCTGGGATACGACATCCCCGACAGCACCTACGGCTTCCGCGCCTTCCACCGGACCTTCGTAACCGCTCTCGGGCTCAGCGCCAACCGCTTCGCGGTCTGCCCGGAGATCACGTTCAAGGTGATGCTCGCGCGCGGCACCGTGGTGCGCGTGCCCGGCGCCCAGGCAGGCCCGACCGTGCGCTCTGAGTCGAAGTTCAAGCTGCGCAATGAGCTCGCGGGCTACGCGCTCACGCTCGTGCGGGCCGGCCTGCACCGGGCCGGCATACGCTGGTTCTGACGTGCTGTTCGTCCACGTGGACTGTGACGACCTCTGGATCTACCGCCAGGACTACGGCCTGCCGGCGGCCGAGGGCGCGTCCATCTACGACGAGGCGCTGCCGCGGCTGCTGGAGCTGCTCGAGCGGCACGGGGTCAGGGCCACGCTGTTCGTGGTCGGCGCGGACCTTGACCGCGAGCGGGTCCGCCAGGTCCTGCGCGGCGCGATCGAGCGGGGGCACGCGATCGCCAACCACACCCAGGACCACCTCATCGACTTCGGCGTGTGCGATCCCCAGGTGCGCTCCCAGCAGGTCGCCACAGCCCACGACTCGATCAGGACGGCCCTGGGCGTTGACCCGATCGGCTTCCGGGGGTCCGCCTACTGCTTCGATGCGACGGTGCGGGCGGTGCTCGTGGGGCGCGGCTACCGCTACGACTCGTCGCATTACCCCGGCTGGACCCCGAAGCTGATGACCCTGGCGATGCGGGCGAAGGGCGCCGGCAAGTCGCTCGGGTCCAAGGAGGCGCGCGTCGAGCTGCCGCACTGGTACGGCGCCGGCGGCGCCCCCGAGGGGCTGGTCGAGCTGCCGATCCTGACGCTGACCCGGCTGCGCCTGCCGATGCACACCACCGCGCTGTACGCGTTCGGCCCCGCGTACGTGCACGCGGTGACGGCACTGATGAGGGCCCGCGCGCCGCGCGGGGTGTTCCTGCTGCACGCGATCGACGGACTCGAGCCGGAGCTGGCGCCCGAGCTGGCCATGCTGCCTACGCTCAAGCGCCCGCTCGACTGGCGCCTGGGCGTGATCGAGCGCGTGCTGGAGGCGGCGCGGGCACGCGGCGAGATCGCCACTTCCGAGGCGCTGCTGGCCTGACGAGCTCAGACGTCGGGGACGGTCACGCGCTCGCGCAGCCCGGCCAGCTTGGCGGGCGTGCCGACGTAGATCGTCCACGGCGGGATGCTCGTGTTGGCCGAGACCAGCGAGTTCGCGCCCACGATGGCGCCCTCGCCGAGTGTCACGCCTGGGAGCAGCACCGCTCCGGTGCCTACGACGGAGTCGCGCCCCAGCCGCACCGGCGCCGTGACCATCCCCTTCATGCGCTCTGGGATCATCGGCCCGCTCATGCGCTTGCCCTCGACCGGGGCCTCGGAGTGCGAGTAGATCCGGGCGAACGCCCCCACGGCCGCGTAGTCATCCAGGTAGATGCCCCCAGCCCCGGCGAGGATCGCGTAGGGGGCGATGTGGATGCGCCTGCCGATGACGATCTCCCCGAGCATGGCGTCGAGCGTGACGTGGTGGTCGATGAACACGTAGTCGGAGACCCGGACTCGCTTCGGCATCGTGGTCTCGACGCCGGTGCCGATCAGCACGTTGCTGCCGATCGCGCCGAAGCGAAAGCGGTAGTAGAGCTGGCGCAGCTTCATGCCCACCGGTCCGGGCCAGTGGCGGATGACCGCCACCGGGACATCGGTCAGCAGGGAGCGCAGGCCGAGCGGGATGGCGTAGCGGGCCGGGATCCGCCCGCTCTCCCGGAACTCCAGGAAGGCCTTGACCTCGAGCGAGTCCTCCTGTGTGGGATCGAAGTCCATCTAGCGCCGGATCTTCTTGAAGCGGTCGCCGAACTGCTGTTCCTCCACGATCTCGACCTTCACGGGCACCTTGAAGCGCTCGAGCCGCTCGCCGCAGTGGCGCCTGACGCGCGCGGCGAACTCGCTGGGGTCGACCGGCACGCTGGCCCTCACCTTCGCGCAGACGATGTGGCCCACGAGCGGGTTGCGCTCGCCGTAGACCGTGGCCTCCTCCACGTCGCCCATGGACTGGATCACACTCTCCACCTCGGCCGGATAGACCTTCTCGCCGCCGACATTGATCAGCTCCGACTTGCGCCCCAGGATGCGGAACCACTCGCCGTCCTGCAGCACGGCGTCGCCCGTGATGAACCACCCGTCCGCGGTGATCGGCGTGGGCGCGTTGAGGTAGCCGAGGATCGTGGACCTGGTCTTGATCTCCAGGATGCCGTCGACCACCCGCGTCTCGTAGCCCTCCCCGCCCAGCTTCACCCACAGCGAGCCGTCCTCGCGTGACTTCGAGCGCAGCACGCCGACCTCGATCAGCCCGTAGGTCTGCTGCAGCTTGATGTCACCGAACACCTGGCGCAGCCGCTCGAGCGTGCTCTCCGGCATCGGCTCGGCGCCGTACGTGATGATGCGCAGGCTCGACAGGTCACGGTCGCGATGGGCCCCGCTGAGCAGCAGCAGGTTCAGGAACGTCGGGGTGGCCGGCAGCAGCTCCACCCGGTGCTGCTCGATCAGCTCGCAGACGCCCTCCGGCGAGCGGTCGCGCCCGGTTACGACGGTGCCGCCGTTCGAGAGGGCGTGCAGCATCGTGTTGAGGCCGCCCCAGTGATCGAACAGCAGGAACGTGAGCGTGGTCAGCGCCGGGCGGCGCACCTGGAACTTCTCCAGCAGGAACGTGAAGTCGTGCACGGCGGCCTTGGGATCGCCCGACGTGCCGGAGGAGAACAGCACGAGCCCGGGCCGCTCGCGGCGGCGCAGCTCCGCATACAGCTCGTGGGACGCGCTCCGGCCGGTGCGCTCGAAGCCCACGGCGTCGCGGTCGTCGACGTAGAAGTACGCCTCCACCTCCGCGATCTCGTCCTTGCGGTCGCGCCCGGAGCGGCTGACGTTGCTCTGCGGCACCACGATCGCGGCGCGCTCGACCAGCGCGAGCAGCAGGGCGATCGCGTTGGGGGAGAACTCGCCCTCGAGCCCGACCACCGTGCCGGCGCCGACGCCGTGCCGGTCGAGCTCGCCGGCCCAGTGGTCGCACAGGTCGCGCAGCTCCCCGAACGAGCAGCTCGCGCCGGGCGCGACCACCGCGGGCTGGTCAGGCCGCTCCGCGAACGACTCGAACATGAAGTCCACGAATGTCACAGCTCCACCAGCACGCTGCCGTACGACAGGCCGACGCCGAAGCCGCTCAGCAGCACCCGATCGCCGGACCCGACCCTGCCCTCGTCGAGGGCGGCGCGCAGCGCGACCGGGATCGACGCCGACACCAGGTTGCCCACCTCGGCCATCCGCACGTACATCTTCTCCGGCGGCAGCCGCAGCGCCTTGGCGAGCGAGTCGAGCGTCATCTGGCTGGCCTGGTGGAACACGAACAGGTCGACGTCGTCGAGCGTCAGGGAGCGCCGATCGAGGAAGCCCTTGACGTGGTCGGGCACCGCCGAGTTGATGAACCCCCACACGCCGAGCCCGTCCATGTGGATGTCCTGCGCCGAGCGGACGTTGCCGTGGCGATCGGTCGACTCGCGCGCGGTCTCCGCCGTGGCGGGCGTCCGCATGCCGCCCGCGGGGATGAAGAACTTCTCGAAGTCGCGGCCGTGCGAGCACAGCTCGGCGGCGACGATGCGGGCGCCATCCTCGCCGCCGGAGAGGTGCGTGACCGCCGCGCCGTCGCCGAACAGCACGCTGGCGGAGCGGTCGGCGGGGTTGATGTACCTGGAGTAGGTGTCCGCGGTGACGAGCAGGACCTGGCTCGCGAGCCCCGTGCGGATGAACGAGTCGGCGAAGGCGAGGCCGTAGACGTACCCCGAGCAGGCGAGGTTGTAGTCGAACGCGAGCACGGAGTCGCCCAGCTCGAGCTGGCGGTGGAGCAGGTGCGCGTTGCCGGGCATCACGTAGTCGGGGCTCTGCGTGCAGTAGACGATCGCGTCGACCTCGGAGAGCTCGAGCTTCGACTCCTCGACGAGCGCCGCGCAGGCCCGCACCGACAGGTCGAAGGCGGTCTCGCCGGGAGCGCTGATGCGGCGCGAGACCACCCCCGCGCGCTCCACGACGGAGTCCATCTCCCACTCCGGGTGCTCGCGCGCCAGCTCCTCGTTTCCCACCGCCCGGTCGGGGAGCGCGCAGCTGATGTGGCGGATGGCCGTCATCAGCCCCGGAACTCTGGCAAGCCGCCCAGCCGGGACAGCACCTCCCCGAGCTCGGCGGCCTCGCCGTGGCCGGGGCTGAGGCGCGTGCCCTCGGGGTAGTGCTCCGCGATCAGCGCCACCGATGCCATCAGCAGGTCGCGGTCCCCGCCGGGGAGGTCGGTGCGCCCGAGGTGCTTCGCCATCACCGTGTCGCCGGTGAAGAGCTCGCCGTCGCACTCGAAGCACACGCTGCCGGGCGTGTGGCCGGGGGTGTGCACCACCCCCACCTCCAGGGACCCAAAGCTCAGCTGCGCCCCGTCCGCGAGCTCGCGGTCGACGCTCGGGATCCGGATCGACTCCTCCCCCAGGAACAGCGCGCGGTAGAAGTTCGCGCGCTGCAGCAGGTCGGCGTCGTCCGGGTGCAGGTGAAAGGGCGCGCCGTACTGCTCCACCACGGGCACGACCGCGCCGAGGTGGTCGTAGTGGGCGTGCGTGTTCAGCACCGCGTGCACGCGCAGGTCGCGCTCCACCACGTGCGCCTCGATCTGGGCCAGCTCGCCGCCGGGGTCGATCACGATCGCGTCCCCACCGGGACCGGCGACGACGTAGCAGTTCTCCTTCCAGCGGCCCGTGACGATCCTGGCGACGTCAGCCACCTAGGCGCCCCCCAGGTACACGATCTGCCCCGTGACGGCGCTGCTCTCCGGCTTGATCAGCCAGTCGATCGCCGCGGCGACATCGGCCTCGCTGCCCAGCTCCGGTATGGCGTTGCGCGCCAGCACCTCACGCAGCGCGTCACGGTCGACCGCCGCGGAGAGCTCGGTCTCCACAGCCGACGGGGCGACCACGTTGCATGTGATCCCCTGCGCGGCGACCTCCTTGGCGAGCACCCTCGTGAAGGCGTTGAGCGCGGCCTTGGACGCGGTGTAGAGCGCCTCTCCCTGCACCTCGTGGCGGGTGGCCATCGAGCCGAGGTTGACGATGCGGCCGAACTTGCGGCGCGCCATCAGCTTCACCGCCTCGCGGCAGACCAGGAACGGCCCCAGGACGTTCGCCGCGAGCGTGTCGGTCGCGGCGGTGGCCGGCGTGAGGGCCACCAGCGACAGCGTCGGGTTGAGCGCCGCGTTGTTGATCGCCACGTCCAGCCGCCCGTACGTCGTGCGGATGAAGCCGAACAGCTCCACCACGTCGGGCTCGGAGCGCACGTCGACCACGCGGTGGGCGTAGCGCTCGTGCTCCAGGTCGGGAAAGTCGCCGCGGCTGCAGCCCACCACCCGCGAGCCGCCATCGAGGAAGTGCCGCGCGAGGTGGTTGCCGATCCCGCGGCTCGTCCCCGTGATCAGCACTACGGGCGGCTCCGACATCACTCCAGCTCTCGCAGCAGCACCTCGACGTAGTCGGCAAGCGCCCCGACCGAGCGGAAGGGGCTGGGCTCCTGCGCGAGCGCGCGGTCGTCGGCCAGCACGAGCGACTTGCCGAGGCTCGCGTCGATCTGCTGCTCGGCCGCCACCACGAAGTTCACCAGCCCCAGCGAGTCCAGATCGCTCGAGCTCCCGTACAGCGCGGTCTCCGGCGCCTTGGCAAGCTGCCGGTCGCTGGGCCGCTCACGGTTGACATCGTCGATCGCGGCGTACAGCGCCGCGGTGATCTGCTCCTTCATCTTCTCCTCGGTAGCCGGGAGGCCACCCGCCGGGACAGCGCACGCAGCGGGTAGCGGAGGTACGAGCGAAACAGGGCGGCACTGTATGGAAAGGCGGAGCTGCGCTGCTCCTCGGTGCGGGCGGTGAGCACGGTCGGGAACTCGACCACGTCCACGCCATCGCGCTGCGCCCAGTAGAGCTCCTCCACGATCGAAGCGAAGCCGGTTTCGCGCAA
>JAXDIH010000085.1:0-17519 GCA_034664105.1 Thermoleophilaceae bacterium | reverse complement strand
CGATCGGCTGGATCCGCCCGCCGGCCAGCTCGACGATCGGCGCGTAGGAGTCATAGGCCGGGTCGAGTGCCAGCACCTCGTCGCCGGCGCCAACCAGGGCGAGCAGCGCCGCGGCCAGCCCCTCGGTCGCGCCGAACGTGACCTGCACCTCGCTGAGCGGATCGGGCTCCAGCCCGTAATGACGGCGCTGGTGGGCCGCGACCGCCTCGCGCAGCGCCGGCACGCCCGGCAGCGGCGCGTACTGGTTGTGGCCCTGGCGCAGCGCCGCCACGGCGGCGTCGAGGATGACCGCGGAGCCGTCCTCGTCCGGGAACCCCTGGCCGAGGTTGATCGCCCCGGTGCGCTGGGCGAGGTCGGTTATCTCGGTGAAGATTGTGGTGCGGACGGCGTCCCGCTTCCCCCGACGTCCAGCTCCTTGAGCTCGCGCTTGAGCACCTTGCCGGTGGCGTTGCGCGGCAGCTCGTCGAGGAACACGATCTCGCGCGGCACCTTGAAGCGCGCGAGGTTCTTCTTCACGTAGTCCTTGAGCTGGTCCTCGGTCGCCTCCTTGCCGCGATCGAGCACGACGAAGGCCCGCAGGCGCTGGCCGAAGTCGCTGTCCGGGACCCCCAGCGCGGCCGCCTCCGCGATCGCGTCGTGACGGGCCAGCAGGTCCTCGATCTCCTTGGGGAAGACGTTCTCGCCGCCGGACACGATCATCTCGTCGTCGCGGCCCTCGACGAACAGGCGGCCGCCCTCGTCGAAGCGCCCCACGTCGCCGGTGGCCATCAGCGAGCCGATCACGTCCTTCGTGCCGCCGCCGGTGTAGCCCTCGAACAGCATCTCGTTGCCCACGAAGATGCGTCCGGGAGTGCCGGGCGGCACCTCCATCCCATTCTCGTCGTAGAGCTTGACCACGGTCCCGCGCGGCGGCTTGCCGGCGGTGCCCGGCGCGGCGCGCATGTCGGCCGGCGTGGCGATCGACGCCCACGCCACCTCGGTCGAGCCGTAGAGGTTGTAGAGCGCGTCGCCGAAGGCGTCCATCCAGTCGTTGGCGAGGTCGCCCGGCAGGGCCGAGCCGCTGGCGGCGACGACCTTCAGCGAGGACGTGTCGTACTTGGCGCGCACCTCCTCGGGCAACTCCATGATGCGCTGCATCATCACCGGCACGACCACGAGCGCGTCGCAGCGGTAGCGCGCGATGTCGGTCAGGCACTGCTCCGGGTCGAACTTGCGCCGCAGCACGTAGGTGGAGCCCAGCATCAGCCCGAGCGTGAAGTGGGCGAAGCCCCAGGAGTGGAACAGCGGAGCGGCGATGTAGACGGTCTGGCGTGCCTTCAGCGGGATCGTCGCGAGCAGCGAGACGGCCGGGTCGAGTGACTGCGGGTTCGAGCGTGAGGCACCCTTGGGCGAGCCGGTCGTGCCGCTGGTGAGGATCACCGCGCGACCCTCCTGCGAGGGCGGGACAACGTCCTCGGGGTCGCCCTTGGAGATCAGCTCGTCGATCGTGGGGTCGTCGAGCTGGTCGGAGTCGTGCCAGGCGACCACGCCGGTGCGGCCCTCGCCGGCCTCCGACAGCAGGCCGGCGAACTCCTCGTCGTAGATGATCACCTTCGGGCCCTCGCGCTCGACCACCTCGGCCAGCTGCGGTCCCGCGAAGGCGGTGTTGAGGTAGAGCGAGTTGGCGCCGAGCTTCGAGGCGGCGAAGGTGGCCTCGATGAAGCCGCGGTGGTTGCGGCACATGATCCCCACGCCGTCGCCCTCCACCACGCCCAGGTCGGAGAGCGAGTGGGCCAGGGCGTTGGTGCGGGTGTGCACCTCCGAGTAGGTGAGCGTGCCGAGTTCGTCGACGATCATCGTCTCGTCGGGGAAGCGGTCCGCCAGCGCGATCGCGCCGGCCGCGGGGCTGCGGCCCCAGCGCGCGAGCGTCTGGAGGAACTTCAGCAGCTTGTCGGGGCGCATCGGGCGCACCACGCCGGCGTCGATCAGGACCTTCACGCTGCCGAGCTGGTACGCCAGCCGACCCGGAATGCTCATTCCCTCACTCACCTCGTCTGGCCCTCCCTCGATCTCGTCCCTGAGATTCTGAAGGCTCCGCTCGAGGTTGCCCGCCACCATCGGTTTCGAGACCTGCTCGGAGACCGTGCCGAGCAGGCCGCCGGGGGCCTCGTAGGCGAGCCGCAGCGTGACGCGGGTGCGGTCGTCGTCGGTCTCGCGCAGCCGCCAGCGCAGGCGCTGGTCGATGCCGGTGACGCTCGTCCACGCCAAGTCGGCGGGCTCGTCGAACTCGACGATCTCGACCAGCCCGCCCACTTCGGCCGACCCCACGCGCAGGTGGACCGAGTAGCGCGCACCGAGGCCCCGCTCCGGTCCGTCGCCCTTGCGCTTGACCCGGGTCATGCCGTGCATGAAGGCCGGGTAGCGGCACGGATCCGAGATCAGCTCCCAGATCTCCTCGGGCGCGGCGTCGATGACGGTTGTCTTCTCGATCCTCATCCGATCACCGGCAGCCGGCGCTCCGCCTGGAGCGCGGTCAGGGTGCGCTGCATGCGCTCGAGGATCATGTCGTAGGCCTCGTCCGTGTCCAGCTCCCGCACGTCGATCGGCTCCAGCACCTGCGAGGTGATCTTCGCCGGCAGCGGGACGTGGCCGAACATGTCGCCGACGTTGAGCACCCACGGCAGCGAGACCGAGATCGGCAGGACCTTCAGGCGGAACATCCGGTCGAGCCGGAGCAGCTTGGCCAGCCGCTCGCCGCGGCTGAGGAAGAGGGCGGTCTCCTGCCCGCCCACCGACACCACCGGCACGATCGGGACGCCCTTCTGCTGGGCGAGCCGGATGAAGCCCTTGCGGCCGTCGAAGTCGACGGTGGCCGAGTCCCACGACGGGCGGTGCACCTCGTAGTCGCCGCCTGGGTAGACGAGCAGCGCGGCGCCGCGGTCGAGCGCGCGCTCGGCGTTCTGGGGAGTGGCCGCGACGGTGCCGTACTTGCGCAGCCAGCCGAGGCCGGGCATCGACAGGACGAGGTTGTGTGCGAGCTGGTGGAAGCGTCGCTCGACGCCGAAGTAGGTGCTGAAGGCGAGCGTGAACACGCTCGTGTCCGGAGTGAGGTTGCCGCCCGAGTGGTTGCCCACGAGCAGCACCGGGCCCTCCTCCGGGATGCGCTCGAGGCCGCGCACCTCGGCGCGGAAGTAGAGGCTGGCGAGCATCCACAGGCGCGGCAGCGTCTCGCGGATGTAGTCGGGATCGCGCTCGTCCAGATCCGCCGCCGGGACGCGCTGCTGGACCCGCTCGGCCACCGCGGCGATCGCACGGCCGGGAAGGCCCGCGCCGGGGATGCTCACGCCGCCTTCGCCCGCTCCGTCCGTGCCGCCGGGCGGAGCTCCGGCCAGGTCGAGGGCGGTCCGGCCGGCCTGCGGACCTTGTGCGGCTCGCCCTTGGGCAGGCCGCTGAGCAGCGCGCGTGTCTCGGGGCGCCGCAGCTGCTCGCGTACCGTGCGCTCGGCGGTCTCGACGACCTGCTGGCGCCGGCTCCCGCTCATCAGGTTGCGGCCCATCGCCGCCTGGTCCTCGGCGGTCGGCTCGACGATCAGCACCTCGGTGTCGAAGCGGCGCACCTTGCCGGCCTCGTGCGCCAGCCGCCGGCTGTTCGACTGGCGGCTGAGGGCGCCGAGCCAGTCGCGCGGGTCGAACGGGCCGAGGCGGCCGGCGCGGCCCTGCGCCAGCTCGGTGCCCGACGACAGCGGGTTGAGGCAGATCACGAGATCGAGGCCCCGGCCGGCGACCAGGTCGAGGCTCGAGGCGGAGCAGACGCCGCCGTCGACGTACCGGCGGCTGCCGATCTTGACCGGGCGGTAGAAGCCGGGGATGGCACACGACGCGGCGACCGCGTCGGCGATCGCGGCGTTCGGGGCGTCCAGGCGGCCGAACGGGACGCGGCGACCGCTGTGGTAGTCGCAGGCCACGGCCCAGAAGTTGGGGTGGTCCACCCAGCGCTCGGGCACGACGCGGTTGACGATGTCGCTCAGCGAGTCGGTCGAGACGAGGCCGGCGGGCAGCCAGCCGGCGAGCATCTGAAGGGGGGTGTGGGCAAGCGGGTTGCGCAGCGCGGTGAAGGCCATGCGCAGCGAGCCGGGACCGAGCGGCGGCAGGCCGCGGTGCAGGCGGAAGACGGCACCGGCGGCGCGGTCCGCCTCGGCGGCCGGGATGCCGTCGGGGGCGCTGACCCCGTCGAAGGACTCGCCGGCCGAATGGGCGACCATGAACCAGGGCGGCACTCCGGCGGCGGTGAGAGCGCCGATCATCGAGCCGGCGGAGGTGCCGACGATGAACTCGGCGCTACCGGGATCCCAGTCGGTCTCCTGAGCAAGCGCGTGCAGGCCGCCGGTGAGCCAGGCCCCACCGAGGACGCCACCGGCGCCGAGCACGAGCCCGACCCTCACGGGGAGCTCCGGCGGGCGCCGCCCGCGGCCACTGCGCTGCCTGTCGACGCCACGTTCATGGGAACGGGCTTACCCGCAATTAGGCGGTTAGACGCGCCGACCATCGGATTTCCAGCCTAAACGGACGACCGGCGCATGGCGGCAAGCACGAGCACCGCACCGGCTGTCCACGCGAGCGCGACGGCGCCGGGCGGCAGACCGAGCAGGTCACGCGCGACGAAGCCGAGGCCGGCGCCCGCGGCGACCACGCCCCACGCGACGGCGAAGACTCGCTGCAGCCGCCGCATCATCCGAAGAAGAACGAGAGCGGGTTCAGGCACTCGTTGACCATGTCGACCGCGTCGCCGACGGGCACCGATTGCCGCGGCGTGCGCGGATGCTCGACCTCGTAGCGCCAGCGGCGGTAGCCGAAGCAGGCGATCCAAGCGTGCTTCGCGAGCTCACCGGCACCGCGAAGCAGGGGCGAGCCGCCCGAGGTACGGCGCAGAGCGGGAGCGGAGCGCGCGGCCGGCGGCGGGGAGGGCCGCCGACCGGGAGCGGCACGCGGCGCCCGCGGCCCGCCACGCGGCGCCCGCGGCCCGCGGGGCGCGCCCGGCGCGGCACGCGGCGCCCGCGAGGCCCCGCCTGGCGCCCCGAGCGCCCGCTCGCCCCCGCACCCATCCCGCACCGCGCACGTGATCCGCTCCGCCACCGCACCGCCCAGTCCGGCCGATGACTCCCCCTTGGCTGCCTCGCGCCCGCCGGCCACCACTGCCCCCAGCGCCAGCGCCACCCCGAGCACCAGCCCCACCCATTCGACGGTGGCCTGCCCCCGCTCCTGTTCGCTCCCCCACCCCATCGCGGCCGACCGTACGAACGGCCGCACGACGGGTGGGACGCGCGAGGTGACAACCACGTTCCCGAACCGGAACAAGCCCGGGGTTTTGCCTTAACACGCACTTAATCCAAGCTCAACGAGCCCCTATTCCTCCGAGCCTTGACAGAACCACGGCGAGGCTGAGAGTGTCCTCGCCGATGGCGACGAGCTCCGGCTCTGGCTCCGGTTCTCTGAGTTCCCTGCGCGAGTTCAACCGGTTGCGCATCGTCGACTTCCTTCGCACCAACGGCACCGCCAGCCGCGCGGAGCTCGCCCGGCGCACCGGCCTTTCGCGCTCCACGGTCTCCACGCTCGTCGCCGACCTGCAGCGGCGCGGCCTCGTCGTCGAGCGCGCCGGCCAGTTCGCCGGCGAGGGCCAGCCCGGCCGCCCCGCGGCCCTGCTCGAGCTCGACCCCTCCGCCGCCGCGGCCGTCGGCGTCGACTTCGACCACGACAAGGTGCGCGTGGCGGTCTCGGACCTGAGCCGCAGCGTGCTGGCCGAGGCGTCGGCGCCCTTCGACGTCGACCACGACGCCGAGGGCGCCCTCGAGCTGGCCGCCGAGCTCGTCGAGCAGGTGCTCGCCGAAGCGGACCTTCACCGCGACCGCCTGCTCGGCGTCGGCATCGCCCTCGCCGGCCCGATCGACCACGACAGCGGCACCCTGCACCCTTCCGACGTGCTGCCCAGCTGGGCCGCGGTCGATGTCGCCGGCGAGCTCGAGAAGCGCCTGGAGATGCCGGCCTACGTCGACAACGACGCCAACCTGGGCGCGCTCGCGGAGGTCACCCTCGGAGCCGGCCGCAACGCCCGCTTCGCGGCCTACGTCTCCATCTCCTCGGGCATCGGCGCCGGGATCATCGTGGAGGGTCGCCCCTACCGCGGCCACCGCGGCACCGCGGGCGAGATCGGCCACTTCGTGGTCGACCCCCAGGGCCCGATCTGCCGCTGCGGCAACCGCGGCTGCCTGGAGACGCTGGCGTCGGCCCCCGCGCTGGTGCGGCTGATCCAGGCGAGCCGCGAAGAGGAACTGACGGTGAAGCGGATCATCGAGCTGGCGCGTGACGGCGACGCCGGCTGCAGGCGGGCGATCGCGGACGCCGGACAGGTGGTGGGACGTGTAGTGGCTGGGCTGGTCAACCTGTTCAGCCCCGAGATGGTCGTGATCGGCGGTGACCTCGGGGAGGCGGGGGACCTGCTGCTGGAGCCGTTGCGGGAGGCGGTGCGAAGGGACGCGCTGCCGGCTGCCGCGACGGAGCTGAAGGTCGTGGCTGGAGAGCTGGGTGAGCGGGCCAACTTGCTTGGTGCGCTCGCGCTCGTGCTCATGCAGTCCGAGCACGAGGTGGCCGCCCGCGTTGCCGGGAGCGCGGCGGCATGAGTCGGAAAGACCCCGAAGGTACCCCCAAACCAGGAGGAGAGGGACGTGTCTAAACGCAGAAGTCTTTGGGCGCTGGCGGCAGCCGGCACCCTCGCCATGAGCGGTCTTGCCGCTTGTGGAGGCGATGACAACAACAGCAGCAGCAGCGACTCGTCTGGCGGCGGTGGCGGCGACAAGCCCAAGGTCGCCGTGCTGCTGCCGGACTCGAAGTCCTCGGTGCGCTGGGAGACGGTCGACCGGCCGCTCCTGCAGAAGGCGCTCGAGGCCGGTGGCGTCGAGGCCAACATCACCAACGCGGAGGGCGACAAGTCCACGCAGCAGCAGCAGGCCGAGCAGGCGATCACCAACGGGGCGAAGGTCATCCTGCTGGTGAACCTCGACTCGGGCTCCGGCGCCGCTATCGAGGCGAACGCCAAGTCCCAGGGCGTCAAGGTGATCGACTACGACCGCCTCACGCTCGACACGGACGCCAACGACTACTACGTGTCGTTCGACAACGAAGAGGTCGGCCGGCTCCAGGGACAGGGCCTCGTGGACTGCGTCGGCAACAAGCAGGGCGCGCGGATCGCGGAGCTGAACGGCTCGCCGACGGACAACAACGCGACGCTGTTCAAGAACGGCTACGACTCGGTGCTGAAGCCGAAGTTCGACTCGGGTGAGTACGTCAAGGTCGACGATCAGTCCGTGCCCGACTGGGACAACCAGAAGGCGCTGACGATCTTCGAGCAGATCCTGCAAAAGGCCGACAACAAGGTCGACGGCGTGCTCGCGGCCAACGACGGTCTCGGCAACGCCGCCATCTCCGCCCTGAAGCAGCGCAAGCTGCCGCAGATCCCGGTGACGGGCCAGGACGCGACGCTCGAGGGTCTCCAGAACATCGTCAACGGCGATCAGTGCATGACCGTCTACAAGGCGATCGAGAAGGAGGCCAACGCGGCGGCGGAGCTCGCCATCGCGCTGGCGAAGGGCGAGAAGCCCACGGTCACGACCGTGCCGGTCGACAACGGGACGCACAAGGTCCCGAGCGTGCTCGAGAAGCCGGTGCCGGTGACCAAGGACAACATCGCGGAGTACTTCGGGGCGCCCGACTACCCGAAGAAGGAGGACATCTGCGCCGGGAAGGTCGCGGCGAACTGCAAGAAGCTAGGCCTGTAGTCGGAGCCTGACGTGGCAGGCCCCGGGGCGCCGCTGGCGCCTCGGGGCCGCGCCGCGCTGGAGCCCAAGCGCCCGGCTTGGCCGGGTCGCGGGTTTACCTTAGAGTCGGGCCCGAATCCGGGAGAGAGGGACTCAATGGCAGACACACCGCTCCTCGAGCTGCGGGGAGTGAGCAAGCACTTCGGCGCGGTCATCGCCCTCCACGAGGTGGACTTCAAGGTGTATCCCGGCTGCGTCACGGCGCTCGTCGGCGACAACGGCGCCGGCAAGTCCACGCTGATCAAGTCGGTGGCGGGCATCTACCACATCGACAACGGCGAGGTCATCTACGACGGCAAGCCGGTGCAGATCCACGGCCCGCGCGACGCCGCCGACCTCGGCATCGAGGTCGTCTATCAGGACCTCGCCCTTGCGGACAACCTCGACGTGGTCCAGAACATGTTCCTCGGGCGCGAGGAGCTCGAGTCGCTGCGCACGCTCGACGAGGTCAAGATGGAGGCACGCGCGCGCGACACGCTGGAGAGCCTCTCGGTCACGACCATCCGCAGCGTGCGCCAGACCGTGGCCGGGCTGTCCGGCGGCCAGCGTCAGTCGGTCGCGGTCGCCAAGGCCGTGATGTGGAACTCCCGCCTGGTGATCCTCGACGAGCCGACGGCCGCGCTGGGCGTCGCCCAGACGCGCCAGGTGCTCGACCTCGTCAAGCGCCTCGCCGAGCAGGGTCTCGGCGTGGTGATCGTCTCTCACAACCTGCACGACATCTTCGAGGTGGCGGACAACATCACGGTGCTGCGCCTCGGCCAGAACGTGGCCGAGTTCAAGCGCACGGAGGTCACTCAGGAGCAGGTGGTGCACGCCATCACGGCCGGGCAGCTCACCAAGGTGCCCGGTCTGATCGACACGGAGGTGACCGCGTGACGACCGCAAGCGCCACTGGGGACAGCGGCGGGGGCACCCTCGGCGACGCCTTCCGCGACTGGTGGACGAACGTCCGCTCCGGCCAGCTCGGGTCGCTGCCGATCATCGTCGGCCTGGTCATCATCGCGATCGTCTTCCAGTCGCAGAACGACCGCTTCCTCACCGCCAGCAACTTCGTCAACCTGATCGTCCAGTCCGCGGCCTTCGCGACGATCGCGATGGGCATCGTGTTCGTGCTGCTGCTGGGCGAGATCGACCTGTCGGTCGGCTACGTCTCCGGTGTGGCGGGAGTGATCGCCGCGGTGCTGCTGATCCCGGACGGCAACGAGGTGTCGACCCCGATCGCGGTGGCGCTCGCCCTCGGGTCGGGCATCGCGATCGGCACCCTGCACGGCCTGATCATCACCAAGATCGGGATCCCGTCGTTCGTGGTCACGCTGGCGGGACTGATCGCCTGGAACGGGGTCGTGCTGCTCTTGATTGGCAGCCGCGGCACCGTCGTGCTGCAGAACAGCTTCCTGATCGGGCTGGCCAACGACTTCCTGCCCGAGTCGACATCGTGGGCGCTCTGGCTGCTGGCGGTGCTGATCTTCGCCGGGATCCAGCTGAACGAGGTGCGCGTGCGCCGCAAGGCGGAGCTCGGCCATGACCCGTTCGCGGTCATCGGGCTGCGCGTGGCGGCTCTGGCCGTCGCCCTCGGCGCGGCCGTGTACGTGGCGAACCAGGACCGCGGCATCCCCTACCTGTTCCTGCTGGTCGGGTTCTTCCTGCTGTTCTGGGGCTTCGTCCTCAGCCGCACGCGCTTCGGGCGCTACGTGTACGCGGTCGGCGGCAACGCCGAAGCCGCGCGCCGGGCGGGCATCAACGTCGACCGCATCCGGATCGCGGTGTTCGCGATCTGCTCGTTCATGGCTGCCGTCGGCGGGCTCGTGCTGGCATCGCGGCTGCGCTCGGTGGACACCAACGCGGGCGGCGGCTCGATCCTGCTCTACTCGATCGCCGCGGCGGTCATCGGCGGCACGTCGCTGTTCGGCGGCGTCGGTCACATCAAGAGCGCGATCCTCGGAGCGCTCGTGATCGCCTCGATCGACAACGGGCTCGGGCTGCTCGGCCTTGGCTCGGGCGAGAAGTTCGTGATCACCGGCGGCGTGCTGCTGCTGGCCGTCACGGTCGACTCCCTGTCGCGCCGGGCGCAGGCTCACTCGGGCAGAGCGTGACGGACAGGGTCGCGTTCGTCACCGGCGCCAGCCGGGGGGTCGGCGCCGCGGTGGCACGCGCGTTCCACGGCGATGGGATGCGCGTGGCGCTCGCGTCGCGCAGCGGGGATGACCTCGGGCTCGGGCTGGGGCTGAAGTGCGACGTGCGCGACCCCGGCGCGGTCGCCGCGGCCGTCGACGCGACCATCGCGGAGTTCGGCCGGCTCGACGTGGTGGTGGCGAACGCCGGCGTGGGCGCCTACGGGCCCTTCCTGGAGATGGACCCGGACGACGTCGAGGCGATGATCGACATCAACCTGAAGGGGACGCTCTACACCGCTCGCTTCACGCTCCCCCACCTGATCGAGAGCAAGGGCGACTTCGTGTCGCTGGCCTCGGTGGCGGGGCTGCGGGCGTTCCCGGGCGAGGCCGTCTACAACGCGTCGAAGTTCGGGATGCTCGGCTTCACGCGTGCGCTCGATCACGAGCTGAGGGAGAAGGACGTCCGGGTGGCGAACATCGCCCCGGGCGGGATCGCGACCGACTTCGCGATGGGCTCGGGACGGACGCCCGAGAGCGTCGACGGGATGATGAGCGCCGAGGACGTTGCCGACGTCGTGCTGTTCACGGTCAACCGGCCCCGCAACCTGCGCATGCTGACCGTATCCTTCCGGCCGATGAACGAGGGGTCATGGGGCTGAGACTCGGGCTGCTTTCGACCGCGGCGATCAACGAGAAGCTGGTCGCCGGCGCGCGGCTGGTGGACGAGGTGGACGTGGTCGCCGTCGCATCGCGTGACCTGAGCCGCGCCCAGGAACAGGCCGCCTCGCTGGGCATCGAGCGGGCGCTCGGGTCGTACGAGGAGCTGCTCGCGGATCCGGACGTTGACGCCGTGTACATCTCGCTGCCCAACTCGATGCACGTGGAGTGGTCGATCAAGGCCCTCGAGGCGGGCAAGCACGTGCTCTGCGAGAAGCCCCTGGCGCGCGCCGTCGAGCCGGTCGAGCGCGCGTTCGACGCGGCCGAGGCGGCGGGGCGGGTGCTGACCGAGGCGTTCATGTGGCGCCACCACCCGCAGGCGCGGAAGCTGGTCGAGCTGCTGCCGCGCGTGGGCGAGCTGCGGGTCGTGCGCGCGCAGTTCTCGTTTGCGCTGGACGCGGCCACGCTCGACGCCGCGAGCAACATCCGGCTGTCCAGCGAGCTCGAGGGCGGGGCCATGATGGACGTGGGGTGCTACTGCGTGAGCGCCGCCCGGCTGGTCGCCGGCGAGCCGCTCGAGGTCACCGGCCAGCAGGCGCCCGCCGGCGGGGTGGATCGGCGCTTCACCGGCACGCTGACCTTCCCCGGCGACGTGTTGGCGCACTTCGACTGCGGCATGGACACGATCGACCGCGCGGAGGTCGAGGTGGCCGGCGTGGACGGCACGCTGCTGCTGCGGGACCCCTTCCACTCCACCGAGCCGGTGATCGAAGTGCGCGGCGCGGACGGATCGGTGGAGCGCGTCGTGGCCGAGGGCGACAACCCCTACGCCTACGAGCTGCGCGACTTCGCGGCGGCTGCCGCGGGCGAGCGTCCGCCCCGGCTGGGGCGCGAGGACGCGGTGGGCCAGGCCCGCGCGATCGCGGCGCTGTACGAGAGCGCTTCCAGCGGCGCGCGCATCCGCCTTTAGACCGATCTCGAGACCTACGCGATGCCCGCTCTCGGACCCGCCGAGGTCGAAGAGATGGGTCATTAGACCCATTTGTTCGCTGTGCCGCCCACTCGCGCGTAGGCTTGGCTGACGGGCATGGGGGTCATCACCACGAAGACTGCCGAGCCGCCCGCGGGGATCGCCTCGCTGGCGCGCCGTTTCGACCCGGACGTAATCGACGTCCCGGGTGGTCGCGCCGTGGTGCGCCTGCGCAGCGGGGCCGACGAATGGGATGCCCGCATCAGTGGCCGCCGGCTGCGGGTGATCCCCGCGCGCAACAACGGGGAGCCGGACGCGACGATCGCGGCCGACGCCGCGACCTGGCGCAAGGTGACCCAGGACGTGCGCGGCGGGATGACCGCCTTCCAGGACGGCAAGCTGCGGATGCGCGGCAGCCTCCACCTCGGCGTAGGGCTGCTGGCCGCGACCAGCGGCTCCGACGACCCGGGCCGCCTCTCGTTCGAGACTCTTCAGACGCGCTCTGGGCGCATCTCGGTGCTGTCGGCGGGGGTCGGCCCCGAGACGGTGCTGTGCCTGCACGGCCTGGGCGGCACCAAGGCGTCGTTCCTGCCGACCGTGGCGGCGCTGGCCGGCCGCTACCGGGTGGTGGCGATGGACCTGCCGGGCTTCGGCGATTCGGACAAGCCGATCGGCGCCCCCTACGACGCCAAGTGGTTCGCGCGCTCGGCGTTCCACACACTCGACGCCCTCGGGGTGCGCGAGGCGCACCTGGTGGGCAACAGCATGGGCGGGCGTGTGGCGATCGAGGCCGGGCTGATGCACCGCGACCGCGTGCGCGGGCTGGCGCTGCTGAGCCCCGCGCTGGCCTGGCTGCGCGACCGCCGCTGGGCTCCCGTGGTGAGACTGCTGCGCCCCGAGCTGGGGCTGCTCCAGGTGACGCCGCGGCCGGTGGTGGAGCGCGTGGTGCGCCGCATGATCCCGGGCGGCGGCAAGGGCTGGGCGGCGGCCGGCGTGGACGAGTTCCTGCGCGCCTACCTGACGCCCCGCGGGCGCGCCGCCTTCTACGCGGCCGCGCGCAACATCTACCTAGACGAGCCAAACGGCGACGACGGCTTCTGGAACCGCCTGAGCAGCCTTTCGACGGACGCGCTGTTCGTGTGGGGCCGGCGCGACACGCTGGTGCCGATCGCGTTCATGAAGCACGTGGAGCGAGTGCTGCCGACGGCGCGCCACCTGGAGCTCGACTGCGGTCACGTGCCGCAGCTGGAGCGACCGCGGGAGACGCACGCGGCGATGCTGGAGTTCCTGGGGACGAAGTAGGGCGCCGAGCGGCGCCGATCTGACATTTGGCACCTATGTGGTGCTCAATGGTGGATTCGCTGCCGCGGACCCGACGAAGCCGCCCGCCGACGAAGCCGCCCGCCGACTAGAAGTCCCCGCCGCCGCCGCCGAAGTCGCCGCCGCCGAAGTCGCCGCCGCCGAAGTCGCCCGGGTCCGCGGCGGCCGCTGCCTCCTCGCCGCCGAACATCCCGAAGCCACCGCCCAGCAGCGAGCCGAGGAACAGGCCGGGCACGAGGCCGCCTCCGAAGAACCCGCCCGCGAACGGGCCGTAGGCCGGGCCGGCCTGCCAGTAGGGAACGTCGCGACCGTTGACCGACACGTGCCGGGTGTCGGGGTCCTGACCGTCGCGGACCCGCACGGCATCGGCCGCGCACGCCGGGACCGAGCGCGGCTCCCCGCCCGGCGGGGCCCACTCCACGTCGGCCACAGACGGCCCGTGACGCGGATCGAAGAAGCAGGGCGGCCGGCGCTCGGGCGCCGCACGGCCCTCCATCTCGGCGCGGGCGGCCTCCATGGCCCAGCGGCCCTCCTCGAGCGGCTCCGACACCCCCTGCAGGTCCTCCGGCCGGCGGGCGCCCTCGAGCGCCTGCTCCGCCTGCTGGTAGCGCTCGACGGCGAGGCCGTAGTGCTCCTTCGCTTCGGGGTCGGCGTTGGGCATCTCCATGTCCATGTCGAGCGAGCGGATCTCCTCGCCCAAGCCGACCACGTCGTCGCGCGCCACCTGACGCACCTGGGCGAACTGGGCGGCCTCCTCGCGGCGGCGGCGCCGGCGCCCGAGACCGATCAGCGCCGCCGGGATGGCGAGCAGGCCGAGCCACAGCCAGCCTCGGCCGCCGCCGTCGTCCCTGCCGTCGCCGGCGCCGCCGGACGCGCCGACCCCTGTCTCGCTGCCGTTGTTGCCGCGCGCCGCTCCGACCCTGCGCACGAAGTCCTCGAGCACCGCCGCGGTGCCGTCGCCGCGCTTGGCGTCGAAGGCCTCTCGTGCGAGCGCGCCGGCGCGGCCGCGCGGGAGCACGCCACCGGTGGCGCCGGCGCGGAAGGAGTCGCCGATCACGGCGGCGTAGACGCCCGGCTCGCCCACGGAGCTGGCCAGCTTGGCGAGCCCGGCGTCCGGGCTGCCGCCCGCCTCGTCCGCCGCGGAAGCCGGCAGCACCGCGATGTAGAGCGGACCGGCGTTCTCCTTGGAGATCAGATCGCGGAGGTTGTCGGCCTCGCTGTCGGAGATCGCGCGCTCGGCGTCGGGATGCACGTAGACCGGATCGAGCTTGAGCGTCTCGCCCGCGCGCTCGAGAACGCCCTCCGCCTGCGCCGGGCTGGCCGCCAGGAGCAGGAACGCCAAGCTGATGAGGAGAATGCGCACGATCTTTCGCTACCCGCCGGGACACGGTACAACCTCCGTGTGACCCTTCCCCCGGGCCCGAGGCTGCCCCGCCTGGCGCAGGCGGCGATGGTCACGGCGGCGCCGTACGGGTGGATGCAGAGCCGGCGCGAGCGCTACGGCGACGTGTTCAGCTCGCACTTCCCATTCTTCGGACGCGTGGTGTACGTGGCCGACCCGGCGCTGGTCAAGGAGGTCTTTGCCGGCGACCCAGCCGTCTTCCACGCCGGCGAGGCCAACGCGACGGTGCTCGGCGACGCGCTCGGCGACAATTCGCTGCTCACGCTCGACGAGGGCCGCCACCTGTCGCAGCGCAAGCTGCTGCTGCCGCCGTTCCACGGCGCGGCGGTGCGCCGCTACGCCGACGTGATGGCCGAGGCCACGGCGCGCGAGGTGGAGAGCTGGCCGCTCGGCCGGGCGTTCCCGTTGCGCCCGCGGATGCAGGCGATCACGCTCGAGGTGATCCTGCGCGCGGTGTTCGGGGTGCGCGACGGGCGGCGGATGGATCTGTTCCGCGAGCGGATCCCGCGGCTCGGCAACCTCTCGAGCGTGCTGGACTGGCTGCCGTTCATGCAGCGCGACCTCGGCGGCCTCACGCCCGCGGCGCGGTTCCGCAAGGCCGTCGCGGCGGTCGACGAGCTGATCTACGCGGAGATCGCGGAGCGGCGCGAGCAGGGCGAGGCCGCCGCCGACCGCGACGACGTGCTGACGCTGCTGCTGTCGGCTCGCCACGAAGACGGGTCGCCGATGAGCGACGTCGAGCTGCGCGACCAGCTGATGACGCTCCTGACCGCTGGGCATGAGACGACGGCGACCGGGCTGTCGTGGGCGTTCGAGCGCCTGCTGCGGACGCCGCCGGCGATGGAGCGGCTACTCGAGTCGCTCGACGACGACGAGTACCTGGACGCGGTCGTGAAGGAGACGCTGCGCGTGCGGCCCGTGATCGTGGACGTGGCGCGCAAGCTGACCCGCGACACGCAGGTCGGCGCCTGGCGGCTGCCGGCGGGGACGATGGTGCTGCCGGCCATCGCGGCCATTCACGCGCGCCCCGACCTCTACCCCTCGCCCGAGGAGTTCCGCCCAGAGCGGTTCCTCGAAGCCGAGACCGAGTCCTACGCCTGGATCCCGTTCGGCGGCGGGGTGAGGCGGTGCATCGGGGCGTCGTTCGCGCAGGTGGAGATGCGGGTCGTGTTGCGCGAGGTGCTGCGCCGGGTACGGCTGCGCGCCGACTCGCGCCGCCCCGAGCGCCCGCAAGTGCGGCACGTGACGGTGGTGCCCTCGCGCGGGTGCCGGGTGGTTGTGGAGGAGCGCCTGGGCGAGCCGGCGGGCGTGGCTTCGCCGGCGGAGCGGGCCGCGGCGGAGCCGGCCCACCATCCGGCGGCGCTCGCCTGACGCGGCGCGCCGGCCGAGCGGGCGCCCGCGGCGGCGCTCGCCTGACGCGGCGGCCGGCACTCGCCTAACCCCGCGCGCGAGTCTGCTCAGAGCCGCATCAGCCCGGCCTCGGCGAGCACCTCGGCGGCCGGCCGCTCCGGGTCGTCGAGCGCGCCCGCGAGGAACGGGCCCGCGAGGCCCTCGACCTTCGCGCGCAGGGCGGCCGCGTCCATCGGCTGTTCGGGCGATCCGAGCGCCGCCTTCACGCGCACGAGCTCCTCGCCCCCGCCGTGCAGCACGAACTCGGACTCGCGCAGAGCGGCGTCCGTGCGCACCTCGATCGAGGCGGCCCGCTCGACCGTGGCCCGGTCGACGCTCTCGAAGCTCTCCACCACCGGTGGCCCGTGCAGCAGCGTGTAGGCGACCAGGTAGGGGATCGAGAACTTGGCCTGCAGGCCGTTCGCGGGCTCAGGGCCGTGGTGCGCCGCCTGCAGCGAGATCGGGTGGACGGTCACGCTCAGGTCGTCCGGGGCGTCGCCCCCCAGGCCCGCGGTCGCCTCGATCGCGCCGTGGGTCTGCAGGCAGCATGGCCACGCCTTGATCCAGTTCTCCGCGATCGCCGGCCGGTCCGGGTCGGGCTCGGCATAGCTACCGCCGGTCGACTGCTCGAAGCCGGCGGCTGCCCGGTCGAGCGGCACGCGCGCGCCGGCCTTCGCCAGCCGGGCGGCGGCCACGCCCGATATCGCGGCTAGCCCGACCTGCAGCGCCTTGCCGTCGGATCCGAAGGCGGACTGCACGCCAGCGGCACGCAGGAGCGCGATCGCCACGGCGTGGTCTCGGGGCACGCCGAGCAGGGCGGCAGCCGCCACCGCCGCTCCCACCCCGCCGCAGACCGCCGTCGGGTGCCAGCCGCCGTCGTAGAGCTCGGGGTAGCTCGCGCGCGCCACGGCGCCCATGGCCTCGAAGCCCGCGGCGTATGCGTCGAGCGCCTGCCCCACGCCCAGGCCCAGCTCGGCCGCCACGACCAGCGCGGCCGGAGCCGTGGGCGCGCTCAGGTGGGCGATGCCCGGCAGATAGGTGTCGTCGAAGTCGAGCACGTGCCCCGCCGTGCCGGCGAACACGATCGGCTCTTTCAGCTCACGGGCGGCGCGCGCGGCCGGCTCCTTGCGCCCACGCGCGGCGCAGGCGAGCCAGTCGAGCAGAGCGGTGGCGTAGCGGGGATCACGCATCTTCAAGTCGCTCCCGGAACTGTTTCGCCCCCATGACCTCCGCGCCGTGCTCGCGCACGCGGCGGGCGAGCTCGGCATCGGAGGTCACCACGACGATGTCGCCCGGATCGTCGGCCTCCGCCACCAGCGCGGCGATGTCGTCATCAGCCGCGTTGCGGCCCCCGCGCGAGGCGAAGCGAACGTCGATGTCCCCGGCGTCCTGCACGGGGAACGGGCGCCCGTCGAAGATCACCGTCACGGGCTCGTCCAGCGCCTGCAGCTCGTGAACCAGCTGCTGCATCGCGCCGGGACGGTCGTGCCACCAGCCGGTCGGACGCGACCCGATCACGTTCATGCCGTCGACGACCCAGCGCTTCACGAGATGCCCGCGAGCCGCTCGCTCTCTTCCCAGAGGCGCCGGCGAGCGTCGGGGTCGTCGGCCTGCGGGTCGGGTCGCCAGTCGCGCTTGCCGTTGAAGAAGCTCCCGGTCACCTCGTCGAACGAGGGATCGACGATCAGGCGCATGGTGGCCTCCACCCCCTCCTCGACCGAGCTCTGCGGTGTCCCCCCGGGACCGAGCACCATGTTCGTGTCCATCAGCGTGGCCGGGTGGAGGGCGTTGACTGTGACGTCGCGGTCGCCGAGCCGCTCG
>JAXDIH010000081.1:0-21043 GCA_034664105.1 Thermoleophilaceae bacterium | reverse complement strand
CGATCGCTTCCGGCCGCCGCCCTGATCCGCTCGTCGGCCGAGGCGTGAAACGCGTCATCGCGGTCGAGGAACCCCGCCACCACAACGGAATCGACGAGCGCTACCGCCACTCGTCACGCAGGCCCTCTGCGCCCTTGCGCAGGGAGCCGCCGGTAGCGAGGCTGCCGGAGTAGCGCTCGACGACCTCGTCGACCTTGGTCATCACCACCCGGCCCGCGCCCTGCGCCTCGATCTTCAGGACGTCGCCCTCCCGCAGCCCGGCGCCACGAAAGGCAGCCACGGGAATCGTGACCTGGTGCTTGGAGGAGACGCGGCTCCGGCCCGCGGAACGTCGCTTTACTTCCTTGGCCATTCGTAAAGGATAGTCCGGCATGGCTGCCTCTTAGAGCGTGCGCGGAGACAGACACTCCCCCGCATTCCACAAACCGGGTCTACTCTCGAAGGCTATGGCCGAGCAGGATCGCCAGCCGCGCATGCCGGCCACTCTCGACGAGGAGATCATCGCCGCGCAGGAAGAGGCGGTCGTCTCCACGCTCACCGATGCCGCTCGCATCGAGCGCATCCGGCGCGAGCTTCAGGTGGGCTTCGACGCGCTCGCCCACGTCGGCCCCGCCGTCTCGTTCTTCGGCTCCGCCCGCACCCCACCGGACGACGACGAGTACATGCTCGCCCGCGACACCGCTCGCATCGTCGGCGACGCCGGCCTGGCGATCATCACCGGCGGCGGCCCCGGCGTCATGGAGGCCGCCAACCGCGGTGCCCGCGACGCCGGCGCGCTCTCGATCGGCCTCAACATCGAGCTGCCCTTCGAGCAGGGCCTCAACCGCTACTGCGACATCGGCCTCGAGTTCCACTACTTCTTCACCCGCAAGGTCATGTTCGTTCGCTACGCGAGCGGCTTCGTCGTCTTCCCCGGCGGCTTCGGCACACTCGACGAGACCTTCGAGGCGCTCACGCTGATCCAGACCGGGAAGATCCGCCACTTCCCGGTCATCCTGGTGGGCACCGACTACTGGGGCGGCCTGTTCGACTGGATCCGCGCCCGGCTCGTGGCCGAGGGGAAGGTCTCCTCCCAGGACCTGGACCTGCTCTCCCTGACCGACGACCCGCTCGAGGTCCGCGACCGGCTCATGTGCGCCACGCACCGTCAGGCGCGGACATCCGTTCGTAGCGTCCCCTGACCGCATCGATGTAGGCGGCCAGGCCGTCGGCCAGCTCGGGATCGTGCACCTCGAGCACGTTCTCGGCGTTGCGCTCGCCCGAGCGCGACAGGTTGAACGAGCCCGCGAACACCCAGTCGTCGGCAACCGTGACCTTCGCGTGCATGAAGTCATGGACGCTCTCCGGCGTGTAGGCCGTCGACGGCTTGCCGCTGAACTCCGCGTGCTCCAGCACCGAGGCCAGGATCGGGATCTTCCAGGCCGATCGCCCGTTGTCGCGCCACTGGCGGAAGACCTGCTCGAGCTGGGTGCGGTCGACCACGCCGCGCACGTCCACGCGCGCCTCGGCGGCGACCTCGGCGAGCGTTCCGATCACCGGCCCGGCGGTCAGCACCGGCGAGGCGATCCGGACGCGCTCGCGCGCCCGCCCGATCGCCCTGGCGATCCGCTGCGACAGCTCCTCCCCGTGCCCCGGCGTGAACCACGCCCGCGCCTGGCGGCCCTCCAGGTCGATCGTGTGCGGCTCCTCGTGGCCGGAGCGGTCCACGTCTCCCGCCAACCAGAGCTCCTCGAAGTTGCGCACGTACTCGGCGGCCACCGCCGCGGACCTGACCACCACGATCACGTTCTCCTGGAGCGTCCACGAGTCCGTCGTCCAGTTGGTGGAGCCGGTCCACACCGCCTCGCCGTCGCGCACCACGTACTTGTGGTGCATCAGGTCGGGGATGCCGGGGATGCCGCGAGTCGGGAACGGCAGCGCCTCGATCAGCTCGGGCTTCGTGCGCGGCGGCGGCGGGAAGACGCGCTCGTCGTGATCGGCGTTGTAGGCGATCCGCACCGCCACGCCGCGCGCGGCCGCGTCGCGCAGGGCCGCCGCCACGACGTCGCCGGGCTGGCCGGGGAGGCGGATGTCGTACAGCGCGAGGTCGAGCGACCGCCGCGCCTCACCCAGGAAGGCGGCCACGCGCTGCGCGATTGCCATGGCCGTCTCTCCGCCGGGATGCAGCGGGTGCACCTCGACGGGTAGGGCCGCCATACGCTCTAGGCCAGGCGGAAGCCGGTGGGGGCCGGCTCGAGCTCGATCGGGCTCTCGGGCATCCCGTCCGGCAGCTCCGGAGCGTTGAACCCGCGCGGCGCGACGTCGTTCGGCGTGTCCGGGTGGAACAGCGCCGCCAGGTACTGGATGTGGTCGCGGCCGACGCCCAGCTCGGTCTGCCCACCGCCGTACGCCCCGATGCCGCGCTCGGCGCAGAAGTCGTAGGCGCGACCCAGCTCCGCCAGCGACCCGACGCGGGACGGCTTGATGTTCACCGTGCGCGGCTGCCACTCCAGCGCCAGGATGTCGTCGACCGAGTGGATCGGCGCGTCCCAGGTGATGCGATCGCGGTGCGGCTCGAGGATCGGGCGCGTCTCGTCGTTGATGTCGGGGTCCTCGAGCCAGACGTCGGGGAACGCCTCGACCAGCTTGGCGTAGAGCTCGGGGTCGGTCACCACGTCGACCGGCGTGCCCTTGTACTGGCCCTTGAGGTCGAGCGAGTCGACCGCGCCGGACGCCGCCAGCTCGTCGATCAGGGCGTCGCTCCAGGTGTTGGTCGGGTCGAGCTTGAAGCGGGTGGATGGGTAGCGCTCCAGCACCCGCAGCATGCGCTCGGAGGTCTCGGGCTCGGTGGAGTTCATCCCGCCCAGGCGCATCGACACCACGTAGTTGAGCGGGCGCAGCTCGCGACCCACCTGCTCGACCAGAGAGCGCCCGGCCTGGCGCAGCGCGAGGTCGAGCGCGGCCGACTCGAAGGCCCAGGTGCGGTAGCGGCGCGACACGTCGCGCACCGGCGGATCGGGGAACGTGTCCAGCTGCGAGAGATGCTCGGCGAACGAGCCCAGCGTCCACGAGCCGGCCAGCGGCAGCGCGCCGCCGGCGGCCTGAAACGACACGTGGTCCAGGCCGTCGTAGACCACGTCCTCGCCCACGCCCTCCTCACCGCCGCCGTGCAGCGTGATCAGCGTCGTGTAGCGGACGAACTCCTCCGAGAAGGCCAGCTCGCGGCCCTCCAGGTCGTAGCGGTCGATCTCGAGTGGCAGCGAAGCCAGCTGTTCCCAGGTGCTCACGGCCGCCGAGATTAGTGATCGGCGGCCCTCGGCCGGATCAGCGGCGGACCACCAGCACCGGCTGCTCCGCGAGGTGCACGAGCCTGTGCGGCACGGAGCCCAGCAGGGCGCCCGCGAGCGGGCCCTCGCCGTGCGACCCCACGACGATCATCCGGGCATCGTGCTTGGCCGCGGCGTCCACCAGCGCCTGGGCGGCCTTCTCGAAGACCACCTCGGCGCTGGCCTTCACCCCGGCCTCTTCGGCGCGCCGGACCGCCTCGTCGGTGAACTTCTCGCCCAGCTCGCGCAGCGTCTCGCGGTAGTCGGCCGACTCGCGCTCCGGGATCGGCACGCCGTACCCGAACACCGCCACCAACTCGGCCTCCAGGTCGCGGCACAGGTCGAGCGACTCCGCCAGCGCGGCCTGCGCGCCATCGGCCCCGTCGTAGCCCACAACGATCACGTTCGCCATCTCAGATCGCCTCCTCTGGGACGATCGCCTGCCCGGCCGTGGCCGGGTCGAAGACCTCCGGCTTGCGCGAGAAGAACTCGCGGTAGCGGAAGCGCGCGAAGAACATCACCACCACCCCCAGCAGCAGCGAGCCCACGCCGATCGCCACGGGCGAGCCGATCCCGAGGATCGCGGTGTTGGTGTTCGCGGGCTTGCTGTAGTCGATCAGCGACTTGCCGAAGATGCCGAACAGGGAGATCGCCCCGACCAGCGGCAGCACTCCGGCGTAGAAGAACGTCTTGAAGTCCTTGCGCAGCTCGCGCCGGTAGAACAGGACGCACGCGATCCCCGTGATGCCGTAGTAGAAGGCGATCCCGAAGCCGAGCGCGGTGACCGAGTCGCCGAGCACGTTGTCAGGGCTCAGCAGCTCGATCGAGATGAACCAGATCGTCGAGACGACTCCCATCCACACGGTCGAATAGCTCGGCGTCAGGTGGCGCGGGTGGATCTTGCCGAACGAGGGCGGGAACGCCTTCTGGCGTGCCATCGACAGCGTGGCGCGCGCCGTCGGCAGGATCGTGGTCTGCGTGGAGGCCGACGCCGAGGTCAGGACCGTGATGATCAGCAGCTTGTCGAGCGGCGACGGGAACACCTGCGTGCCGAGCACGCTCAGCACGTCGTCGGCGTTGTCGATCAGCAGGTCGGGACCGCCGTACGCCTGCGCCGCCGCCGAGACGATCAGGTAGATGCCCAGCAGCAGCAGCGTGCTGACGACGGCGGCCTTGCCGGGCCCGGTGGCGCTGTCCTCCGACTCCTCGTTGACCGCGACCCCGCTGTCCCAGCCCCAGTAGATGAACGTGCCCAGCAGGACGCCGTTGATCAGCGCCCCGAAGCTGTCGACCGAGAACGGCGAGAACCACGACGCCTGGACGTGCAGCGAGCCGGCCGGATTGTTGATGTAGACCTTGGCGAGCGCCCAGATCGCGAACAGGGTCAAAGTGAAGATCTCGATCGCCAGCAGAATCTGCTGCGTGCGCGCCGACAGCTCGGTGCCGAGGTAGCAGATCAGCGTCATCAGGAAGATCCAGATGACGCCCGCGATCATCACCGCGACCTGCGACTCGGCGGCGGAGTTCCAGTCGAACAGCAGGAACGTGTAGATCGCCGCGATCTGCGACAGGCTGGCCATCACGATCACGTCGGTCACGACGATCGCCCAGCCGCCGAGCCAGCCGGCCGAGGGCCCCAGCCCGCGCGTGGCCCAGGAGAACGTGGTGCCGCAGTCCGGGTCCGCCTGGTTCATGTAGCGGTACGCGTAGGCGATGCAGAACATCGGGATGAACGAGACGAGCATCACCGCGGGCGCCGCCAGCCCTACACCCGCGATTGCCACGACGAAGCCGAGCGTGGCGGCGATGCTGTAGCCCGGCGCGGTCGAAGCCACGCCGATGACCACGTTCGAGAGGTAGCCGATGGCGTTCTTCTTCAGCCCGCCGGCCCCGGCTGTGCCTTCCATCATGACCAGAGCTCCTTGACGGCTTCTCCAAACGCCTCGGTGTGACGATCCACCTGGACCGCGGTCGTCGCTGGGCACATCAGCGCCATGTTGTGGAACGGCGTGATCAGCACGCCGCGGTTGAGCAGGTACAGATGCAGGTACTCCTCGACGTCGCGGTCGCCGGCGGCTGCCGACTCGGCGCCCGTGCGCGGCGGCTCGGCGCTGAAGCGATACTCGGCCCGCGCGCCCAGGCTCACGATGCTCCAGGGCACCGAGTGCCGTTCGAGCGTGGCCTCGACGCCCTCGACGAACCGCTCGCGCAGCTGCGACATGCGGACGAAGGCGGTGTCTGTCAGCACCCCAGCCAGCGTCGCACGCGCGGCCGCCAGCGACAGGGCGTTGCCCGCCAAAGTGCCGCCGACCCCGCCGGTGTCCTCGTAGTCGGCGTCCTCCTCCGCGGCGATCCGCTCGGCCAGCTCGGCCGTTACCCCGTAGGCGCCGATCGGCACGCCGCCACCGATCGACTTGCCGAGCGTGACCGCGTCCGGCTCCAGGCCCCAGGCCGCGGTGCAGCCGCCGGGGCCCGCGCTGAGCGTGTGCGTCTCGTCGATGATCAGCAGCGCCCCCGCGCGCGTGCACGCGTCGCGCACCGCCTCGAGGAAGCCGGGCTCCGGCAGCACGATCCCGATGTTGGTGAGCGCCGGCTCCATCAGCAGGCAGGCCACGTCGCCGTGGGCCAGTGCCGCCTCGACCGACTCGATGTCGTTGAACTCGGCCACGCGCGTGGTCTCCGCGGGATCCACCGCCGGGCCGACGTTGCCGGCGCGCGAGCGCACCACTCCGTCGGCCCCGAGCGTGACGAACGCCTCGTCGACGGTGCCGTGGTAGCACCAGTTGAAGAGCAGCACCCGCGGCCGGTGCGTGACCTGGCGGCACACACGCAGCAGCCAGCGGTTGGCGTCGGTGGCGGTCAGCGCGAACTGCCACAGCGGCACGCCGAAGCGGCGCCCGAGCTCGGCGCCCACCCACGCGGCGTCCTCGGTCGGCAGCATCGTGGTGATGCCCGCGCGCTCGCGCAGGGCTGCCATCGTCGGCTCTGGCGAGTGCCCCGCCATCGCCCCCGTGTCGCCCAGGCAGAAGTCGGCGTACTCGTTGCCGTCCACGTCGACCACGCTGGCCCCGCCCGCCTCGGCCAGGTACACGGGGTGGGCGCCCGCCCACATCGTCATCCAGCTCATCGGCACGCCCCCGATCAGCGAACCACGGGCACGCTCGTGCAGCTCGCGCGAGCGCGGATGCGTGGCGGCGAAGCGCTCCCTCTCCGAGTCCAGGAGCGGCCCGACCGCCGCGATCACGCCTGACTCAGCTCGGGCTCGTCGGGACGCACCGCGGACATCCGCTCGGCGCGGCGCTGCTGCCACACGGTCAGCAGCATCATCGCGAGCGTGAACAGGAAGATCATCGAGGCGATCACGTAGATCTGCGGCGGCACGGCCACGCGGACCGCGCCCCAGATGAACACCGGGAACGTGATCGTCGAGCCGTTGTTGAAGCTCGTGATCACGTAGTCGTCGATCGACAGCGCGAACGCGAGCAGGGCGGCCGACAGCACGCCCGGCATGATCAGCGGCAGCGTGATCAGCCGGAACGTGGCCCATGGGGTGGCCCCGAGGTCCTGGGCCGCCTCCTCGAGCGAGCGGTCGAACCCGATCAGCCGCGAGCGCACGGTCACGATCACGAACGACAGGTTGAACATGATGTGCGCGATCACGATGGTCGTGAAGCCGGTGGCGACCGAGAAGTTGAGGAACATCGACAGCAGCGCCGCGCCCAGCACGACCTCCGGGGTGGCCAGCGGGATGAAGATGAAGAAGTTGACAGGCGCGCGGCCGCGGAACTCGTAGCGCACCAGCGCCAGGGCGGTGAGCGTGCCCAGCGCCGTGGCGATCACCGTCGAGACGGCCGCCACCTCGAGCGACACGCGCAGCGCATCGCCCACGCCCGGCACGCCGAAGGGGTCCTTCCAGGCGTCGAAGGAGAACTGCTGCCAGAGGAAGTTGAAGCGCCCGCGCGGCTTGTTGAACGAGAAGACGAGGATGACCGCGATCGGCACCAGCAGGTACAGCAGCGCGAGCCCCGCGTAGAGGTTGAGCCCGCCGTCGAGCAGCTTGCCGCCGAGCCGGCGCCTGCGCGGTGCGGTCGCGGCCTCCATTACGCGCGCCGCTCCTCGCCCTCGGTGCCGAGCAGCGCCTCGGTGCCGGCGATGCGTGCCCACACCACCACGAGCACGAGCATGGCCGCCATCAGGATGAACGACAGCGCCGCCGCCGTCGGGTAGTCGGCTACCTCGAGGTAGCGGCTCTGGATGACGTTGCCGATCATCGACTGGCGCGGCGTGCCGAGCAGCTCGGCGTTGATGAAGTCCCCCGCCGCCGGGATGAACGTGAGCAGGCCGCCGGCCACCACGCCCGGCATCGAGAGCGGCAGCGTCACGCGCAGGAAGACGTCGCGCCGGCGACCGTAGAGGTCATAGCCCGCCTCCTGCAAACGCGGATCGATCCGCTCCAGCGAGGCGTAGAGCGGCAGGATCATGAACGGGAGGAAGTTGTAGGTGATGCCGAGCACGACCGAGGCGGTCGTGTCGAGCAACCGCCCGTCGTTGGACAGGATGCCGATCGTCTTGAGCGTGTTCACCACGACGCCGTCGTCGTTCAGGATCGTCTCCCAGGACAGCGTGCGGATCAGGTAGGTGATGAAGAACGGGACGATCACCGTGAGCAGCAGCGCGTTGCGCCAGCGCCCGGCGCGGAACGCGATCACGTACGCCAGCGGGTAGCCGATCGCGAAGCAGATCAGCGTGGCCATCCCCGCGTACTCGAACGAGCGCAGGAACTGCTTGTCGAACTGCTTGATCGAGTCGGTGTAGTTGGAGAAGCTCCAGTCGAACAGGAAGCCGGTGTCCGGCGTGCCCGACTTGAGCGACTCGAACAGCATGTAGCCGAGCGGGAGCGCGAAGAACACCACCAGCCATCCCAGCCCGGGCAGCAGGAGCAGGTACGGCAGCCCGGCTTTCTTCAGGCCCGCGCGCAAGGCAGTGGCTCTATGCGCCGATCACGCCCTGGAAAGCCTCGGTCAGCTGAGTGTCCTCTTCCGGCTTGAGCAGCCGGAAGATGAACGCGTCGGAGAGCGTCTTCTCGCTGGGGAAGATCAGCTGGTTCTCGCCGAGCGCCGGGTCGCGCTCGGTGAGGATCTCCTTCACGCCGTTGACCGGGCAGATGTAGTTCACGTACGCGGTGATGTCGGCTTGGACCTCGGGTTGGTAGACGAAGTCCATGAACTTCTCGGCGGTGTAGGGCTCGGGCGCGCCGACGGGCACCTGCATGTTGTCCGTCCACAGGCTCACGCCGGTCTCGGGCGGCACGAACTTGATGTTCGGATTGTCGGCCTCGAGCTGCACGGCGTCGCCCGACCATCCGATGATCACCCAGGAGTCGCCCTTGGTGATGTCCTTCACGTACTCGTTGCCGGTGAACCCGCGGATCTGGCCGGAGTCCGAGGCCTGGCCGATCTTCTCGATCGCCTTCATGAAGTCGTCGGTGGAGGCCGTCTCGGGATCGAAGCCCATCGAGGCCGCCACGAGGCCGACGGTGTCGCGCATCTCGGTGAGCATCGTGACCTTGCCCTTGTAGGCGGGGTCGAACAGGTCGTCGATCGACTTCGGCTCGCGCTTGACCTTGTCCTTGCGGTAGATGATTCCCGCGAAGCCCGACTGCCACGGAACCGAGTAGTCGCGCTTGGGGTCGAACGGCGGCGACTTGAGCCGGTCGATCAGGTTGGCCGTCACGTTCGGGAGGGCGGCGTGATCGAGCTTCTGGACGTAGCCCTGCGTGATCATCTTGCCCGCCATCCAGTCGGTGACCACGTGGATGTCGCGCCCGCCGGAGTCCCCGCGCGAGTACTGCTGGCGCACCTTGCCGTAGAACTCGGTGTTGTCGTTGACCTCCTCGACGTACTTGACCTTGGCGCCGTACTTCTTCTCGAACTCCTTCAGCGTGCCGTGGTCCTCGTCGATGTAGAGCGGCCAGTTCGCGACGTAGATCGAATCGCCGATCTTGCCCTTCGGGATGACCTTGGACTCCGGCTTGTTCGCCGTGCCGCCGGTCTCCGCCCCGCACGCCGCCAGGTAGGACAGCGCCGACACGCTGAGGGCGCCGGCCGCACCGCGGCGCAGCAGCCGCCGGCGGGTTATCTCGTCTCGGACGATGCGTTCGAACTGGCGCTCGAGGTCGCTCACGCGTTGATCCCTTCCTCGTCATGCTCGGGGGCCGCCTCGGCGGCCGGGTCCCTCACCATGTGAATGTTCTCTGCCGACCAGGTCAGCCGGGCGCCGTCGCCCGCGGCCGGCAGGCGCCGGCGTGCTTCCTCGTCGGTGTTGGGCACCAGCACGGTCATGCGCGTGTCGTCGGGTAGGCGCACGACCACCTGGGTCGCGGTACCCAAGTAGAGCGAGCTCTCAACCTGGCCGTCCACGCTCGGCCGGCCGTCCAGCCCGGTGCCGTTGGTGCCGTGCAGCTGGAGCTTCTCCGGGCGCACCACGGCATGCGCCCGCTCGCCGACGGTTGCGCCGGCCGCCCCGGCCCGCACGGTGGGACCGGCGTCGAGCCGCAGCTCGGCCGTACCCGTGCCGGTGGACACCACCTCGCCCGGCATCAGGTTCGACACGCCGATGAAGCCGGCCACGAACGTGGTGCCGGGGCGCTCGTAGATCTCCTCGGGGCCGTCGAGCTGCTCGACCACACCGCGGTTCATGACCGCGATGATGTCCGACATCGTCAGCGCTTCCTCCTGGTCGTGGGTCACGTAGATGAACGTGATCCCCACCTCCTGCTGGATGCGCTTGAGCTCGATCTGGAGCTGCTTGCGCAGCTTGAGGTCGAGCGCCCCGAGCGGCTCGTCGAGCAGCAGCACCGCCGGGCGGTTCACGAGCGCGCGCGCGAGGGCGACGCGCTGCTGCTGGCCGCCGGACAGCTGCCGCGGCTTGCGCTTCGCCTCCCGCGCGAGGCCAACGCGCTCGAGCTCCTCGCCCACCCGGCGGCGCACCTCGTCCTTCGAGACGCGCTGGCGCTCCAGGCCGAACGCGACGTTGCGCTCCACGTTCAGGTGTGGGAACAGCGCGTAGCTCTGGAAGACGGTGTTGGTCGGGCGCCGGAACGCCGGCTGAGCGGTCACGTCCTCGCCGTCGAGCAGCACCGTGCCCTCGCTGGGCTCCTCGAACCCAGCGATCATGCGCAGCGTCGTGGTCTTCCCGCAGCCCGACGGTCCGAGCATCGTGAAGAACTGGCCCTTCGGCACGTCCAGGTCCATCTCGCGGACCGCCGTGAAGTCGCCGAAGCGCTTCGTAACCCCGCGCAGACTGACGCTTGGAGCCATTCCCCCTTGGCCTTCGTGGCTCATGCTGGCGCGCAAGTTATGTCCGATCCGGCGTCGCCGCAAGGTGCGAGAAGCCGAAAACACCTTTCGCTAACAGGACGAAACGTACAACGCTCAGCGACCGCGTTTCGCCACGGGCTCTCTAGACGGCCTGCCGCTCCGCCGATACGGTTGTCCACAGCGTCTAGTCGTACCCACTGCGAGGAGAGAGAATGGCGACGAGCCCACAGGTCGTAACCGATCCGAATAGCGGGACTCCCAGCGAGCTGCAGGAAAAGGCGCGTCGCCACCTGTGGATGCACTTCACCCGCATGGGCGCGTACGACGCAAGCCACGAGATCCCGATGATCGTGCGCGGCGAGGGTTCGTACGTCTACGACGAGCACGACAACCGCTACATGGACGGCCTGTCGGCGCTGTTCTGCGTCAACGCGGGCCACGGGCGCGGCGAGCTGGGCGAGGCCGCGGCCCGCCAGGCGAAGAAGCTCGGCTTCTACACGAACTGGAGCTACGCGCACCCGATGGCGGCCGAGCTGGCCGCGCGGATCGCGAACCTGGCGCCGGGCGACCTGAACCGGGTGTTCTTCACGTCGGGCGGGTCGGAGGCGGTCGAGTCGGCCTGGAAGCTGGCGCGCCAGTACCACAAGCTCACCGGCAACTCGAACAAGTACAAGATCATCTCGCGCGAGACCGCCTACCACGGCACCACCTTCGGCGCGCTTTCGATCACCGGCATCAACGTCCTGCGCAACCCGTTCGAGCCGCTCGTGCCGGGCGCCTTCCACGCGCCCAACACGAACGAGTACCGCTGGCCGGAGGAGCGCGATCCGCTCTGGGCGGCCAACCAGATCGAGCACATCATCGAGTTCCAGGGCCCCGACACGGTTGCCGCCGTGATCCTCGAGCCGGTCCAGAACTCGGGCGGCTGCTTCGTGCCGCAGGACGGCTACTGGCAGCGCGTGCGCGAGATCTGCGACAAGCACAACGTGCTGCTGATCTCCGACGAGGTGATCTGCTCTTGGGGACGCCTGGGCCACTGGTTCGGCGTGGACCGCTTCGGCGTCGTGCCGGACTTGATCACCACGGCCAAGGGGATCACCTCGGCGTACGCGCCCATGGGCGCCGTGATCGTGTCCGACCGCGTGGCGGACCCGTTCATGGAGGACTCACACACGTTCACCCACGGCATCACCTTCGGCGGCCACCCGGTCTCGGCGGCGGTGGCGATGGCGAACATCGACATCTTCGAGCGCGAGGACCTGTGCGGGCACGTGCGCGAGAAGGAGCCGGAGTTCCGCGGGATGCTCGACAAGCTCAAGGAGGACCTGCCGATCGTCGGTGACGTGCGCGGCGCCGGCTACTTCCACGCGCTCGAGCTGGTCAAGGACAAGGAGACCAAGGAGAGCTTCAGCGACGAGGAGGGCGAGCAGCTGCTGCGCGGCTTCATGTCCGGCGAGCTCTACAAGCGCGGGCTGATCTGCCGCGCCGACGACCGTGGCGACCCCGTCATCCAGCTCTCCCCGCCGCTGATCGCGGACACCGAGGAGTTCGAGCTGATCGACAGGGTGCTGCGCTCGGTCCTCACCGAGGCGTGGGAGCGGATCGTCCGCCACTGATGCTCACCGTCCGCGGCCTCGTCGCCGAGATGGGCCTTGCGCTCGCGGCCGGCGAGGGACACGCGGATGCGCCAGTGCGGTGGGTCCACATATCTGAGCTCCCCGATCCGACCCCGTTCCTCTCGGGCGGCGAGCTGCTGCTCACGACCGGCATCCCGCTGGACTCGGAGGCGCGCCAGCGCGAGTTCGTCCGGCTGCTGGCGGACAGGCGCCTGGCCGGGCTGGGCTTCGGCACCGGCTTCGACCACCAGGAGATCCCCAAGGCGATCCTCGAGGAGGCGGCCGACGCCGGCTTCCCGGTCTTCGAGGTGCCGTACGAGCTGCCGTTCATAGCGATCACCGAGAAGGCGTTCACGCGCCTGGTCAACGAGCAGTACGAGGTGCTGCAGCGCGGGATCGCGATCCACAAGCAGCTCGAGCGGATCGTCCTCGAGGAGCGCGGGCTCGACGAGGTTGTCCGGGCGTTGGCGGCAGCCACGGGAGGCGCGGTCAGCGTGCTCTCCGGCAGGGGCGAGACGATCGCCGCGAAGCTGTTCAGGCGGCAGCTGCCCGAGGCGGCCCGCGAGCACGTGAGCGAGGCGGTGCGCCTGCGCAGCGCGGCCGCGGGCCAGGGGACGGAAGCCACCGAGTTCGCGCCTGACCACCCGGAGCTGGCCGGCCGGTCGCTCGTGCTGCCCGTGTCCACACGCGGCCGCGGCGCGCCGCAGGCGTGGCTGGTGGCCGCGCGCGACAGCGGCGGCATCGGCGACTTCGAGCGCCTGATCCTGCAGCAGGCCGTGACCGTGGTGGCGCTCGAGCTGATGCGCCAGCGGGCCATGCGCGACACCGAGCGCCGCCTGGCCGGCGACGTGCTCGCCGAGGCGCTCACCGGTCGCCTGTCCGAGGCGGAGGTGGCCGTGCGCATGCGGCCCTTCGGCGTGGGAGCTCACGCCGCGGTCCTGGTGTTCTCGGAGAACGAAGGGGCCGCACCGGACGCGGAGGCCGACCTCGATCGGTTCCTGGCGGACTCCGGCGTCGGCGCCCTGGTCGCGTCGCGCGGGCGGCTGCTGTGCGCGGTCGTAGACGGCGGCGACAGCCTGGACCCCGTGGGCCTGGCGGCCCGCGCGCGCGACGCCCTCGCGCCGCAGCACGGACAGCTGCGGGCAGCGGCCTCGCGGGTCGCGCCGGTCGGGACCCTGCGGCGCTCGTTCCACGAGGCGCGCTGTGCCCTCGAGGCGGCCGCGCTGGCCAACGGCAGCGCCCCCGCGGTCGCTTCGTACCGCGACCTGGGCGCCTTCCAGCTGCTGCTGTCGCTGCAGGACGACGAGGCGCTGCGGCTCTACTGCGACAGCGTGCTGGGGCCGCTCGAGGACGCCACCGGCGAGTACGGCGACGAGCTGATCCGCTCGCTCGAGGCGTTCATCGAGCAGAACGGCCAGTGGGAGCGGGCGGCCCGCGAGCTCTTCTGCCACAGGCACACGCTGCGCTACCGCATCAGGCGAGTGGAGCAGCTGACGGGAAGGGACCTCTCGAACGCGCGCGACCGGATCGAGTTCTGGCTGGCGCTGCGCGCCCGCGAGTTGGTGACATGAACCGGGGGCTCACGCCCCCGGCCCCCCGCGGCCACCTGGCTGGGGGCTGGTAAGGGAGGATGCGAGACGAATGAGAGTCGGCGTTCCGACGGAGATCAAGACCGACGAGTACCGGGTGGCGCTCACGCCGGCCGGCGCGCGCGAGCTGGTCGAGCACGGTCACGAGGCGATCGTCCAGGCCGGGGCCGGTGAGGGCAGCACGATCCCGGACTCGGAGTACACCGCCCAGGGAGCCCGCATCGTTCCCGACGCCGCAACGGTCTTCGAAGAGGCGGAGATGATCCTCGGGGTGAAGGAGCCGCAGCCCGAAGAGGTGGCGATGCTGCGCCCCGACCATGTGCTGTTCACCTACCTGCACCTGGCGCCGAACCCCGAGCTGACGCGCGGGCTGGCCGAGAGCGGCGCGATCTGCATCGCCTACGAGACCGTGGTGGACGAGCGCGGGCGGCTGCCGCTGCTGGCGCCGATGAGCGAGGTGGCCGGCAAGATCGCCACGCAGGCCGGCGCGTTCTTCCTCGAGCGTCCGCTCGGTGGCCGAGGCGTGCTGCTCGGCGGCGTACCCGGTGTGGCGGCGGCGACGGTGATGATCATCGGCGGTGGCGTGGTCGGGCAGAACGCCGCGTTCATCGCGATCGGCATGGAGGCCGACGTGTTCGTCTACGACCGCAACATCGATCGTCTGCGCGAGCTGGACGTGACCTTCGGCGGCCGCGCCTCCACGGTCTATTCCTCCACGCTGGCGGTGGAGGAGATGCTGCCGCGTGCGGACCTCGTGATCGGGGCCGTGCTGGTTCACGGAGCCCGCGCGCCGTATGTGGTCAAGCGCGAGCAGCTCAAGCTGATGAAGAAGCGCGCCGTGCTGGTGGACGTCTCGATCGACCAGGGCGGTTGCTTCGAGACGTCGCGGCCCACGACCCACTCCGACCCCGTCTACGAGGTGGACGGGGTGACCCACTACTGCGTAGCCAACATGCCGGGGGCCGTGCCGGTCACGTCGACCTTTGCCCTCACCAACGCAACCCTGCCCTACGTGCTCGCGCTCGCCGACGACGGGCTGGTGGGAGCGCTGCAGAAAGTGCCCGGCCTCAAGGCGGGCGTTAACGTCGCCGCCGGGAAGGTGACCCATCCAGCGGTCGCCGAGGGAGTCGGCGTGGACTACACGCCCGTCGAAGAAGTGCTCAGCGTCACCGCCTAGGAGAGAGGAACAAGAGAGATGGCAACCACCACTCGCACCAAGCTGCAGAACTTCATCGACGGCGAGTTCGTCGACTCCGCCGAGGGAGCCACCGAGGAGGTGACCAACCCGGCCAACGGGGAGGTGATCGCCGACATGCCGCTGTCGACCGAAGAGGACGTGAACCGCGCCGTGGCCGCGGCCAAGCGCGCCTTCGGCGAGTGGTCGGTCACTCCTCCGGGCGAGCGCGCCTCCGCGCTGCTCAAGCTCGCCGATCTGATCGAGGAGCACTCCGACGAGCTCTCCGACCTGGAGGCCGCGGATGCCGGCAAGCCGCGCGGCGCCTTCCAGGAGGACGAGATCCCGTTCATGGCCGACAACCTGCGCTTCTTCGGCGGCGCGGCGCGCGTGCCCGAGGGTCAGGCGTCGGGGGAGTACATCGCCGCCCATACCTCGATCATCCGACGCGAGGCGGTCGGCCCGGTCGCGCAGATCACGCCCTGGAACTACCCGCTGATGATGGCCATCTGGAAGATCGGCCCCGCGCTCGCCGCCGGCTGCTCGATCGTGCTGAAGCCGGCCGAGACGACCCCGATGTCCACGGTGAAGCTGGCCGAGCTGGCTTCCCAGGTGCTGCCCAACGGCGTGCTGAACGTGATCACCGGGCACGGCGAGCCGGCCGGCTCGTCGCTCGTCACCCACCCCGACATCGAGCTGGTGTCGCTCACCGGTTCGCCGGAGACCGGCAAGTGGATCGCCCGGGCCGCGGCCGAGTCGCTGAAGCGGGTGCACCTCGAGCTGGGCGGCAAGGCGCCGGTGGTCGTGTTCGACGACGTCGACCTCGACACGGCGCTCGAGACGATCGCCGCCACCGGCCTCTACAACGCGGGCCAGGACTGCACGGCCGCGACGCGCGTTCTGGCCGGCTCGAAGGTCTACGACGCCGTGGTGAGCGGCCTCGCCGATCAGGCCAAGGGCTACAAGATGGGCGACACGTTCGACCCGGAGACGACCCTCGGGCCCGTCAACTCCCAGCGACAGCGGGAGCGCGTGGAGGGCTTCCTCGAGCGCAAGCCGTCCCACGCCGAGATCGTGACCGGCGGCAAGGAACCGGACCTCCCCGGGTACTTCCTCGAGCCGACCATCGTCGCGAACCTGCAGCAGGACGACGAGATGATCCAGAACGAGATCTTCGGCCCCGTCCTCACCGTGCAGCAGTTCGACGACGAGGCCAAGGCGATCGAGTGGGCCAACGGCACGCGCTACGGGCTGGCGTCATCGGTGTGGACTCGCGACGTGGCACGGGCGCACCGGGTGGCCAACGCGCTGCGCTTCGGGTGCGTGTGGGTGAACGACCACATCCCGATCGCCTCGGAGATGCCGCACGGCGGCTACAAGCAGTCCGGCTACGGCAAGGACCTCTCCAAGTACGCGATCGAGGAGTACCAGGAGATCAAGCACATCATGGTCAACCTGGAGATGTAGAGCTCCGCGGGCATCCTGCCCGCGCTCCGATGGCAAAGGCGCCATCCTGGCGCCGATGGAATACCGCTTCGTAACGACGTGGCTGCTGGAGGCCTCCCGGGACGCTGCCTGGGAGGTCCTCCAGGATCCGCTGCGCTGGCCCGAGTGGTGGCGTGGCGTGGAGCGCGTCAGCGAGCTGGATCCGGGTGACGCCCAGCGGCTCGGCAGCCGGTACCGGATCGCCTGGCGCAGCCGCATCCCCTACGAGCTGGAGTTCGACTTCACGGTCGGCGAGATCGACGAGCCCTGCTGCATGGCCGGCCACGCCAGCGGTGAGCTCGAGGGCACGGGCACCTGGCGCCTGTTCGAGCAGGAGGGCGTGACCGCCGTGGTCTACGACTGGCGCGTGCGCAGCACGAAGCGGTGGATGAACATGCTCGCGCCGGTGGCCCGGCCGGTGTTCGAGTACAACCACGACGTGGTCATGCGCTGGGGTGGGGAGGGCCTGGCCCGGCGGCTGGGAGTGGAGCTGCTGGCGGCCGGCTAGCCCAGCGCGTGGAACGCTTCGAGCTCGGCGCGCAGGCGGTCGACCAGCTCGTGCCCCGGCATCAGCCCGCCGAGCATCTCCAGGCTGGCCTCGTAGTGCTCGATCCTGACCTTGTCCCCGCGCTGGAAGCGACCGCCCCCGGCGCGGATGCGCAGCTCGCGCGCCTTGGACACCTTGTCGGCGGCAAAGACTGCGGCGGCGCACTCGCCGGCGCGCGCGACCTGCTCGCGCAAGGCCGCCTTGCGCCGCGCGTCGTCCTCGATCGACGGGTCGTCGCTGACCGCGGCGACCAAGCCGGCCACCTCGGGGCCGAAGCGACGCTCGAGCTCGTCTAGCTCGACGTCCGTGTCCTCCAGCACGTCGTGGAGCACCCCGGCTGCCACGACCTCGTCGGAGTAGCCGGCCTCGTGCAGCAGGCAGGCGACCTCGACCGGGTGCGTGACGAACGGCATGTCGTCGATCTCGCGCATCTGGCCCTCGTGGCTGGTGGCCGCGAAGGCGAGCGCTTCGCGGGTCAGCGGAGAACGCTCGACGAAGTCGGTGCGGGCCATCTCCATCAGGTTTTCGGGTCCGGCCATCGAGGAAACGTCGGGATCGTACGCCGTCGCGTGTTACCCGCGCGTGAAACGTCCGGGCGCAGCCTAAAGTGCCGGCGCATGACCCGCATGGCGCTCGCAACGATCGCGGCAGCCGCCGCGATGCTGCTCGGCTTCTCGTGCTCGTCCGACGACCCGCGGGCCGACCACGCGAGCGCCGCCGCACCGAAGCGCCCGTACGTCGTGCTGCTGGTGATGGACGAATTCCCGGGCGACTCGCTGCTCGACCGCCACCGCCGCATCGACCCGGTCCGCTACCCCAACTTCGCGGCGCTGGCCGCGGACGGCACCTGGTTCCGCAACGCCTACTCGGTCTACGACTCCACGACCAAGGCGGTGCCGCTGATCCTCGACGGCGTGCAGCCGCGTCGAGGCACGAGCGCCGACCGGCGCGACCACCCGCACACGATCTACGACATGTTCGCCCGCCACCGCTACCGGATCGTGGACTCGGAGGAGGCCACGGCGCTCTGCCCGCCCTCGACCTGCCGCGGCGGTCGCACCCGCCGGCCGGCGATCATCCCCAACCTGCTGAGCGGGCGCCCTGAGCGCTTCGACAGCTGGGTGCGCACGATCAAGCCGGGCAAGCCGACGCTGTGGGTCAAGCACCTGCTGCTGCCCCACGGTCCCTACCTGTACCTGCCCTCCGGCGAGCGCACGCGGCCGCGGCCGGGCGACCTGCTGCCCGGCATGAACACGGTCCCGGGCTTCGGGGACGAGTTCCTGACGCGCCACAACGAGCAGCGCTACCTGCTCCAGCTGGGCTTCACCGACCGGCTGCTCGGCCGCCTCGTGCGCCGGCTCAAGGAGCAGGGGATCTACGACGACACGCTGATCGTGGCGACGGCCGACCACGGCATCGCGTTCCAGTTCGGCGTGCAGACGCGCCGCAGCGTGAGCCAGTCCAACGTCGAGGAGCTGACGCCGGTGCCGCTGTTCGTGAAGCGGCCGCGCCAGCGAGCCGGGCGGATCAGCGACGTCTACGCGCGCACGCTCGACGTCACGCCCACGATCGCCGACGTGCTGGGCTGGAAGGTCGGCTACCGCGTCGACGGCCACTCGGCCTTCGGCCCGATCACGCGGCGGCGCCACAGCGTCACGCTCGACACACGCGACTTCTCGTCGGTCGTGCACATCTCGGGCCGGCTTTGGGAGGCGCGCAGGCGCGCCGTGGTCGACCGCCGCCTGAGGCAGTTCGGCTCCGGCGACGTCGGCTCGCTGTTCACCGGCATCGGGCCGCACCGCAACCTGATCGGACAGCCCGCACCGGCCGTTGCCCGCGCCTCCGTGCGGGCGTCGGTCACCCAGCCGGAGCTGTTCGCGGACGTGCGCCGGGCGAGCGGCGTGGTGCCGACGCAGATAGCCGGCGACCTCGAGGGTGGAGCGCCGGGAGCGAAGCGGGACCTGGCGATCGCGGTGAACGGGCGCATCGAGGCGGTCGGCCGCTCGTTCTACCTCCAGGGCGACCCGACGGAGCACTTCGCGCTGATGGTGCCGGAGAGCGCTCTGCGAGAGGGTCGCAACTCGATCGAGCTGTTCGAGGTCGTCGCGGGGAGCCTGCGCCGGCTCTAGCCTTCCGCGCGTGCGCGCGCGACTACTCGTGGTGCTCCTGCTCGCCGGCGCCGCGATGGTGGCCGTGGTGGTGGCGGGACGCGACGGCGCGGGCGCCGGCAACGCCGCCGCCGCCGAGCGCCGCCCGCCGGTCGTGATCGTCGTCTTCGATGAGTTCCCAGGCGACACGCTGATCGGCCCCGACGGTCGCATCGACGCCGCGCGCTACCCGAACTTCGCCGCCCTGGCCTCGACGTCGACCTGGTTTCGCAACGGGCAGACCGTCTACGACTCGACGTTCAAGGCGGTGCCGGCGATCCTCGACGGGCGCATGCCTCGGCGGGGGACGGCGCCGGACGTGCGCAGCCACCAGCCGAGCATCTTCCACCTGATGGACCGACTCGGGTACGACGTGGTCAAGGTCGAGTCCGGGACCGCGGTCTGTCCGCCGCGGATCTGCCCGGGGGCGCGCACCAGGCGACCGGGAGTGCTCAAGCGGCTGGCCGGCGGCGGGCGCCCGGCGCGCCTGCACAGCTGGATCGGCGCGATCCGCGACCGGCCGCGGCCGACGTTCTACTTCCACCACGCGCTGCTGCCCCACGAGCCGTGGATCTACCTGCCCTCCGGTCGTCAGAGCCGCCCATCGGGCAACGACCCGATCGAGGGCATCAACCGGCCGGGGGGCTTCCACGACGCGCTCCTCACCGACCACAACCACCTGCGCCACCTGCTCCAGGTGGGCTACACGGATCGCCAGCTCGGCCTGATCGTGCGCCGACTGAAGCGCACCGGCCTGTTCGACCGCAGCCTGTTCATCGTCGTCGCCGATCACGGCATCGCGTTCGAGGTGGGCGTGGAGGAGCGCAGGCAGGTGACCGAGTCCAACTTCGAGCAGGTCGCCTCGGTGCCGTTCTTCGTGAAGCGTCCCCAGCAGACCGAGGGCCGCGTCGACGACAGCATCGTGCGCAACATCGACATCGTGCCCACGGTGGCCGACGTGCTGGGCACGAAGGTCTGGTGGCCGCACGAGAGCCGCTCGGTGTTCTCGGCGGCCGCCAAGGCGCGCACGCGGGTCGCGATGACGCGGCGCGACTTCTCTCGCGTGATCTCGTTCGGACGCCTGGAGTTCGAGCGGCGCCGCCACGAGCTGCGCGTCTGGCGCGCGAGCAAGTACGGCACCGGCGTGCAGAGCGAGCTGATGTTCGGCGACCCCTGGGCGTCCGCGTACCGCGTCGGGCCGCACCCGGAGCTGATCGGCCGCCGCGTGGGCCCGCGGGCGATCGCGGCGTCGACCGGAGTGCGGGGCGAGTTGGCCAACGACGCGCTGCTCGACGACGTCCAGCCCTCGAACGACATCTGGCCGACGCGCGTGACGGGCCGGCTCGAAGACAGCCCGGCCGGGACCATGCGCGATCTGGCGGTGGCGGTGAACGGCCGCATCCGCGCCGTGGGTCGCAGCTTCCACCTGCGCGGCAGGCGCACGGAGTTCTTCTCGCTGCTCGTGCCCGAGACGGCGTTGCGGCGCGGAAGCAACGTCGTCGAGGTGCTGGAGGTCCGACCGGGCGGACGGCTGGTGGAGCTGGCCCGCAGCTAGGGCTGGCGCTTGTTGGGCAGCTGGCTCGGGTCGCGGATCAATGTCGTGTTCTTCTTGCGTGCGTCGATGAAGAAGCAGGTCCAGCGCTCGCGGTCGTCGTGCGGGATGCAGCTGCGGTAGTAGCCCTCCGCCAGGCGGCTCGTGTCCGACGCCTCGAGGTTGCGGCGCAACTCGGCGGTGCCGTGGCCGGTCACGAAGTCGAACAGCTCCTGGGCGGCCCGCTCGCGCTGGTCGGTCTCGGCCACGATCAGCGGCCGGTTGGCCAGGCCGGCGGCGAGGATGCCGAACACGCTCGCCACCAGCAGC
>JAXDIH010000075.1:0-8923 GCA_034664105.1 Thermoleophilaceae bacterium | reverse complement strand
TCGGGGTCGTCAGCCGCCTCGAGCTCGCGGCGGTAGGCGGCCTCCAGCCCGCCCGCCATCGGCAGCGAGCCCCAGTTGCCGGACGGCCAGGCGAAGCGCAGGTTCAGCCGCGAGCCGTCCCCGTGCCCGGCGCCGGCCACGCCGTACACCTTGCGCACCAGGATCGAGACCCACGGGACGGTGGCCTGCGCCGTCGCGAACAGCCCGCGCGAGCCGCGCCTGATCGTGCCCGCGCGCTCGGCGGCGCTGCCGATCACGAAGCCGGGCACGTCGACGAAGTTCACGACCGGCAGGTGGAACTGGTCGCACATGTCCACGAAGCGGGCGGTCTTCTCGGCGGCGTCGGCCGTCACGCCGCCGCCGTAGTGCTCCGGGTCCGAGGCCAGCACGCCGACCGGCTGGCCTCCGAGGCGGGCGAGGCAGGTGATCGTCGGGCGGCCGAAGGCGGCGCCCAGCTCGAACACCGAGCCGCGGTCCAGCACCGCCTCGAGGATGCGGCGCATCTTGTAGGGCTGGCGCGGGTCGCGCGGGACGATCGAGAGCAGCTCCTGCTCGCGGCGGTCGGCGGGATCGGTCGCGGCGACGGTCGGCGGTGCGTCCCAGACGCTGCCGGGCAGGTAGGAGAGGAAGCGCTTGAGCTGATCGAGGGCGTCGTCCTCGTCGGCGGCCATGTTGTCGACCGCGCCGGCGCGCGCCTGCATCCGCGCGCCGCCCAGCTGCTCCTTGTCGGGCGTCTCGCCCATGCCGGCCATCGCCACCACGGGCGGGCCCGCCACGAACAGCTGCGCGGTGTCGCGCACGATCACCGAGAAGTGCGAGCACACGACCCGCGCGGCGCCCAGTCCCGCCACCGGGCCGAGCGCGGCCGCCACCACGGGCACGCGCGACAGGTTGGCCACCACCAGGTCGAAGCCGGGCAGCGGCGGCACGTACGAGAAGCCCATGTCCTCGAGCGACTTGACCGAGCCACCGCCGCCGGTGCCGTCGACGAGCCGCACCAGCGGGATGCGCAGGTCGTGCGCCAGGCGCTCGGCGTAGACGGCCTTCTCCCAGATCGCCGCGTCGGCCGCCCCGCCTCGGACCGTGAAGTCGTCGCCCTGCACGACCGCGCGGCGGCCGTCGATCAGGCCGCGGCCGACGATCGTGTTCGTCGGCAGGAAGCCGGCCAGCTCGCCGTCCTCGTCGTAGGTGCCGCGCCCGGCGAGCGCGCCGGTCTCGTGGAAGGTGCCGGCGTCCAGGAGCCGGTCGATGCGCTCGCGCACCGTCAGGCGGCCGGACGCGTGCTGGCGCGCCACGCGCTCCTCGCCGCCCAGCCGCCGGGCGAGCTCCTCCCGGCGGCGGAGCTCCTCGAGCTCAGGCTCCCAGCTCACCGCCGGGACCCTATCCGGGGCGGGTCAGGGCACGGGCGCCTGGGCCGCGAAGGCCTCGCGCGCGGCACGCTGGCGCAGCTGCCAGACCTCGGCGCGCTGCTCGTCGGCTCGCTCGGACAGGCGCTTCAGCTCCTCCAGGTCGATCCGCGGATCCTCCCCGTGCACCTCGGTCAGCGCCTCCCACAGCGAGAGCTTGCCGGTGATGCCCAGAGCGAGTGTCTCCAGCTCGATCAGGCGGCTCAGCGGCGAGTAGCCGAGGATCTGTCCGTTCGGCTTCAGGCGGCCGAGCTTCTCGGCGACCCAGGCCGCCATGACCTTGGGGTGGTCCGGCTTGACCTCGAGGGCGTCCATCAGGCTCTTGAGGGCGTCGCGGTCCTCCTCGATCTCCGCGGCAACGCGCGCCAGCGGCTCCCCGTAGGGGGTGCCCTCGTTCTCCTTGGCAGCTCGCTTCGCGAGCTCGAGCCCGACCGTGGACCCGGCGAGGTGGTCGTTGAGGTAGATGCCGAGCAGCTTGTGGTCGAGCATGACCAGACCGTACCCAGGAACACGTGCCCGTGAAAAGCTGGGCGTGTGGAGCGGACCGGCGAGCTGGCGCGGGCCCTCGCCGATGCCGGCGGAGCCGACGCGCCACGCGAGTGGTCGGCGCGGCTGCGGGAGCTGGTGGCGGCGGAGCTGGAGCGCGGGGCGCGCGAGCTGGGGGAGGCGCGCACCGGGCGCGAGCGGCCGATCGCGCTGGCGGTGGCCGCTGTCGAGCAGGCCGTGGTGGCGGTGCTGCCGCTGGCGCCGGAGCTGCGCGCGGACCCCGGTGTGGTGACCGAGCGCGGCGCCGTGCTGGCGGCGGCCGCGGTAGAGCGCCTGGTGGAGGCGGTCGAGCCCGCCGCCCTGGACGGGCCGGCGGACCTGGCGCTGCTGCTCGGCGCGCACGACGGCTTCCTCGTCCTGTCCTACCCGGCCGCCGATCCGCGCTGGTCGGCCGAGTACGCGCGCGAGGCGCTCGACGACGCGGCCGCGACGATCGACCGCCTGCGCGCGTGGACGTACCTGCTGCCAGCACACGTGCTCGACGTGGAGGACCTGCGGGCGCCGATCGGCGCGACGCACCCGCTGCGCGTGGCGGAGGCCGTCACGCGGCTGGGCGGGTCACCGCTGGACGAGGAGTCGCTGGAGGCGCTGGAGCCGCGGCTGCTGAGCGTGCTGGAGCCGTCCGGAGGCGTGGCGCGGGCACACGACGACCCGGACCCGCGCCGGCGCGTGATGCGACGCATCCTCCAGCGGCTCGACGGGATGGGCAAATGGGGCGGCTACCACACGGCCTTCGACCACCTGGCGCGCGGATTCGCGGGCAACGAGCGCGCGCTGGCGTACGAGGTGGGGGAGGAGCTGCTGACTGCCGGACTGCTGGAGCAGAAGCCAAGCGTGGGGCAGCGCCACGTCTACCTGAGCACCCGCCGAGCGGGAGAGATCAGGCGGCTGATCGACGAGGGCGAGGTGCCACCCGCGCTGGAGGGCTCACGGCCCTAGACGTCCCTGACCCGCAGCCCGCCGCCCTCACCCGCGCTCAGCGCCAGCCGGCCGGCTACCAGGTCGCGCAGCTGGTCTCCGACCAGCTCGCGGCGCCATCCGTTGGCCGCTCGTACGTGGTCGCCGTCCTCGCCCCGGCGCAGCGCCGAGATCAGCGCGCTCAGCTCCGCCTGGGTGGCGATCAGCTCCACCGCCACGCCCTCCTCCATCGACCTATGGCGGACCAGCGCCTGGGCGAGCGACACCAGCGGCGCGTCGGCCGGCTCGCGCGGCCCTGGCTCCGGTGGGGCCGGCGGCGGCGGCCGGTCGCGGCCGCGCGCGATCGCCTCGATCAGCTCATCGCCGCGCCGGTGCAGCGTCTGCGCCGGCAGGCCGCGGATCTGCTCCAGCCCCGCGCGATCGGTGGGCGCGCGGCGAGCCAGCTCGATCAGCGCGTGGTCGGGAAGAACGTATCCCGAGGGGCGGTCCACACCGCTAGCCGCCTCCTCGCGCCACTCCACCAGCTCGCGCGCGACCGCCCTGGCGGCCTCGCCGAGCCGGCCCATGCGCGGCAGGCGCTCGAACACCCTGTCCGGGTCGCGCTCGTCGGTCGACTCCTCCAGCGCTCGGCACTCCTCACGCGCCCACGCGAGCCGACCGCGCTGGTCCAGCCGCTGCTCGATCTCGTCGCCCAGGGCGAGCAGGAGCCGCGCGTCGTCGGCGGCGTACTCGAGCTGCTGCGCGGTCAGCGGACGCTTGTCCCACTTGGTGAACCCCTCCGAGCCCTTCAGGCGAACGCCGAGGACCTTGCGCACGAGCGACTCGTAGCTCTCCTGGTTGCCGAACCCGATGAAGCCCGCGGCCAGCTGGGTGTCGAACACGTGCGTGATGTCGGTCTTCCAGGTGCGTCGCAGGATCGCGATGTCCTGGCGGCCGGCGTGCACAACGACCTCCACGTCCGGATCGGCGAGCACGCGCGCGAGCGGAGCGGGGTCGGGCGGGTCGTCGGCCAGCGGGTCGAGCACCTCGGTGCGCACGCCCTCCGGCGCCTCCTCGTCTGGCACGGCCACCTGCGCCAGGCACAGCAGCGCCTGGTAGCGCCGCTCCGACACGAACTCCGTGTCGATCGCGATGCGTCCGTGGGCTGCTGCCCTCTCGGCGAGCGCTGTGGTCAAGGTCGCCACCATACTCACGGACGTGTCGATGCTCGCCTCAGCACTGCTGGCTGCCGCGGCCCTGGGCGCGCCCGCGCCGCACCAGGCGGCAACCGCCGAGACCGTGATCGGCCACTCGGTGCAGGGCAGGCCGATCCACGCGCTGCGGGTCGGCTCCGCCCGAGCGCGGGTGAAGATCATGGTCGTCGGGTCCCTGCACGGCAACGAGCCGGCGGGCAAGGCGGTGGTGGCGCGCCTGCGCCGCGCGCGCCCGCCGCGCGGCACCGCGCTCTGGCTGATCGACGACGCGAACCCCGACGGCGCCGCCGCCGGCACCCGCCACAACGCCCACGACGTCGACCTCAACCGCAACTTCCCCTACCACTGGCGCCCACAGGACGGCGTGTACGAGTCGGGCCCAGGCCCCGCCTCCGAGCCCGAGACTCAGGCGCTCCAGCGCTTCATCGAGCGCGAACGCCCGCGCGTCACGCTCTGGTACCACCAGGCGCTGCACATAGTCGTCAAGAGCGCCGGGGATGCCAGCCTGCAGCGGCTCTACTCACGCCTGAGCGGCCTGCCGCGGCGGCAGCTGCCCGCCTACTACGGCACCGCCACGTCCTGGCAGAACAGCACGTTCGCCGGTGACACCGCGTTCGTCGTCGAGCTCCCCGCCGGCGCGCTGCCGGCAACCGGCCTCGCCCGCCACACGGCCGCCGCCCTGGCACTGGCCCGCGCCGTGGCCCCGCCGCGCGTGACGCGGAAGCCGATCCCCTACGGCGACGAGCGCAAGGCCGACATGCGCGCCTACGCCCGGCGTCACTACGGCGTGGACGACTATCGCCTGCGCTCCCCCCGGGTGATCGTGGAGCACTACACGGTCACCGACTCCTTCCAGCCCGTCTACGACACGTTCGCCCCCAACGTGCCGGACGTCGAGCTGGGCGAGCTGCCCGGCATCTGCAGCCACTACGTCGTGGACCGCGACGGCACGATCTACCAGCTCGTGCCCACCACGATCATGTGCCGGCACACGGTGGGCCTGAACTACACGGCGATCGGGATCGAGCACGTGGGTCGCAGCGACGGTCAGGTGCTCGGCAACCCCCGCCAGATGGCGGCCTCGCTGCGGCTCACCCGGATGCTGCAGGGCCGCTACGGGATCCGCATCCGTAACGTGATCGGCCACAACGAGAGCCTCTCCAGCCCGTTCCACCGCGAGCGGGTGCAGCGCCTGCGCACGCAGACGCACGGCGACTTCCCCAAGCCGGCGATGGACGTCTACCGCCGCCGGCTCGTGCGCCTGCCCGCGCCCGCCAGCCTGCGCTGAGCTAGGCGGTGGGGGCGCCGCCGCCGTACAGGCGCCGGTACTCGAGGTACTCGCGCACCGCGATCTGGAGCGCTGCCGCCGAGGGGATCGCGAGCAGCGCGCCGATCACGCCCAGCAGGGTGCCGCCGAAGAGCGCCGCGATCACCACGATGAACGGGTCCAGCTGAACGGCCCGACTCTGGATGCGCGGTTGCACCACGTAGTTCTCGAACTGCTGGTAGACGATCGCGAAGACCGCCCAGATGATCGTGTCGGTGGGGAAGTCGCTGAAGGCGGTCACCGCGCCGACGATCACGGCGCCGATCGTCGCGCCAACCAGCGGGATCAGGTCCAGCAGGGCGATGATCACCGCCAGCGGCAGCGGCGACGGCACGCCGAGGATCGTGAGCACGAGGAAGGCCGCGATGCCGGCGATTGCGGCCTGCGCGAGCGCACCCGCCACATAGCCCGCGACGGCGCCGGCGATGCGGTCCGTCGCACGCCGGATGCGCTCGGCCTCGTGCGGTGGTCGCAGGGACAGCACGGCCTCGCGCCAGGCCTGTCCGCGTCCCACCATGAAGATGCTCAACACGACGATGGTGATCAACGCGAACAGCGAGGAGACCAGCCCGGCGCCGATGCTGGTCAGCGTGCCGGCGGCATCGCCGAAGTTCGTGATCAGGTTCTGCGCAACCGTGTCGAGCTTGTCGGTGACGTCGTACTTGGCGTTGAGCTCCTTGAGCTGCTTGTTGTGGTTGACCGTCTTGTTGAGGTCGTCCACGTACCCCGGCAGGTTCTTGGCCAGCTTCACGCCCTGGTTGACGGCGGGCGGGATCAGGATCGCGCCGATGACGATCGGGCTGAGGACGATCCCGAAGTAGACGACCGCGATCGCCAAACCGCGGGGGAGGCGCCGGCTGAGCAGGTTCACGGGGCCGGCGGCCGCAACGGCCACGAACGCCGCGATCACGAGCCAGCTGAGCGGCCTGCGCAAGAGGTAGACCACGTACAGCGCGAGGACGCAGAGCACGACCGTGAACACCACGCGCGCGACCGCCCGGGCGCTCGGATAGTCGGGCGGACGCCCCGGGGCGGTCACCATCTAGAAGCACTTGCCCGGCGCGGCGGGGATCATGCGTGGCGGTGGCGCTCGCGCTCGGCACGCTCGGGGTCATCGTCGCGCAGCCCTGAGGCGGCTCCACCCGTAGCGTGCGAACAGCACCACGATGTCCGCGAGGACGCTCCAGAGGTGGCCCAGCGGACCGGTGACGATCCAGGCTGCGGCGCGGTCCCGGACTCTCATGAATCCGCAAGGTACAGTCATTCGTCCCATGCCTGCCGCCGTGAAGACGAAGACAACAGAGCTCGGTGACTCGCGCGTACGCGTCGAGGTCGAGGTGCCCAGCGAGGCCATCGAGAGCGAGCTGAAGATCGCCGCGGCCGAGCTCGGTCGCGAGATGCGCGTACCGGGATTCCGCAGCGGCAAGGTGCCCCCCGAGGTCGTGCTCCAGCAGGTCGGCCGCGAGGCCGTCATGGACGAGGCCGTCCGGCGCGGGCTGCCCGGCTGGTACGAGCAGGCGGTGGCCGATGCCGGCATCGCGGCGGTCGGCGACCCCCAGCTCGACCTCTCGGACCTGCCCGAGCGCGGTCTGCCGCTGTCGTTCACGATCGAGGTGGGCGTGGTCCCGCCGGCCAAGCTGGGCGACTACAAGGGCATCGAGGTGGGCCGGCGCGAGGCCGCCGTCGACGACAACGAGGTCCAGGCGGAGCTGGAGCGGCTGCGCGAGTCGCTCGCCTCGCTGGAGACCGTCGAGCGGCCAGCCGGAAACGGCGACTTCGCGGTCATCGACTTCGTCGGATCTGTCGACGGCGAGCCGTTCGAGGGCGGCGACGCGCGCGGCCACCTGCTGGAGCTGGGCTCCGGCCGGCTGATCCCGGGCTTCGAGGAGCAGCTGGAGGGCATCGCCGCGGGCGAGGAGCGCGAGGTGAAGGTCAAGTTCCCCGACGACTATCCCGCGGAGCACCTGGCCGGCAAGGACGCCTCCTTCGCCGTCGAGGCCAAGGAGGTCAAGGAGAAGCGCCTGCCCGAGCTGAACGACGAGTTCGCGGTCGAGGCCGGTGGCTACGACTCGCTCGACGAGCTGCGGACCGAGGTCCAGGAGCGCATCGCCGAGGTCCACGAGCGTGAGATCGAGGGCGAGTTCCGCGAGGCCGCGGTGGACGCCGCGGTGGCCAACGCCGACGTGGAGGTCCCGCACGAGCTCGTGCACGCCAAGGCGCACGAGATGTGGCACCGCACCTCGCGCCGGCTGGCTGCTCAGGGCGTCGATCCGAGCCAGTACCTCCAGATGACCGGCAAGACGGAAGAGGAGCTCGTGACCGAGGCCGAGCCCGACGCCGAGCTGGCGTTGAAGCGCGAGGCCGTGCTCAGCGCGATCGTCGAGGCCGAGGGCATCGAGGTCTCCGACGACGAGCTGACGGAGGCGATGCGAGCGGCGGCCGGCCCGAACGCCAGCGACAAGCAGGTCAAGCGCGCCATGAAGCGCGCTCGCGCCCAGGGCGCGGACGAGGCGCTGCGCGAGGACATCGCGATGCGCAAGGCCGTCGACGTGCTCGTGGAGAGCGCAAAGCCGATCCCGCTCGAGCAGGCGGAGGCGCGCGACAAGCTCTGGACGCCCGAGAAGGAGAAGGGCGAGCAGGGCACCGGCGAAATCTGGACGCCGGGTTCATCCCGCTAGACTGGCCCGCCCTATGAGTCCACTAGTTCCGATGGTCGTCGAGCAGACCTCCCGTGGGGAGCGCGCCTTCGACATCTACTCGCGCCTGCTCAACGAGCGAATCGTCTTTCTCGGCACCCCCGTGACAGACGAAATCGCCAACCTGATCGTCGCCCAGCTCCTCCACCTCGAGTCGGAGGACCCCGACAAGGACATCTCCCTCTACATCAACTCGCCGGGCGGCTCGGTCTACTCAGGCCTGGCCATCTACGACACGATGCAGTTCATCAAGCCCGACGTGCAGACGATCTGCGTCGGGATCGCCATGTCCATGGGCGCGCTGCTGCTGTCGGGTGGTGCGGAGGGCAAGCGCATGGCGCTGCCCAACGCGAAGATCCTGATCCACCAGGTCAGCTCCGCTTTCCAGGGCCAGGCCACGGATATCGAGATCCACGCGAAGGAGATCATCGACGTGCGCAGGCGCCTCGACGAGATCCTCGCGAAGCACACAGGGCAGGATCTGGAGAAGGTCGCGCGCGACACCGAGCGCGACTACTTCATGAGCGCGGACGAGGCTCAGGAGTACCGCCTCATCGACCGCGTGATCCACAAGCACTAGACGGGTTTCCTGGTCCCTGGGAAGGGACCTTGTCCTCGGGGGCGTATTTCTGCGGTACCCTCGTCCGACCGAGCGAGCTCTGACAGCGTGGCCCGACCTACAGACTCAAACGAGCAGCTCCTGTGCAGCTTCTGCGGCAAGTCGCAGCGCCAGGTGAAGAAGCTGATCGCCGGCCCCGGCGTGTACATCTGCGACGAGTGCATCGACCTCTGCAACGAGATCATCGATGAGGAGCTGACCGGCGCTCCCACTTTCGA
>JAXDIH010000072.1:0-12626 GCA_034664105.1 Thermoleophilaceae bacterium | reverse complement strand
CCCGCGCCATCGGCGAGGGCCTGGCTCGCGCGGCGCTGGGCGTGCGCCAGAACGGCGACCTGCGCGACCTCGACGCGCCGCTCGACGAGGGGCCGGTCGAGATCGTCACCTCCAAGGACCCCGACGCTCTCTGGCTGATCCGCCACGATGCCGCCCACGTGCTGGCCGCCGCCGTCATGGAGCTGTATCCGGGCGTGAAGATCTCGATCGGGCCGCCGATCGACGACGGCTTCTACTACGACTTCGAGTTCCCCGACGGAGTCAAGGTCTCGGACGAGGACTTCGAGCGCATCGAGCAGAAGATGCGCGAGCACATCAACGCGGACGAGCATTTCGACCGCACCGAAATCCCGGTCGACGAGGCGATCGAGCGCTTCCGGGCCGAGGGGCAGGACTACAAGGTCGAGCTGATCGAGGACCTGATCCGGGATGCCGATCCCGCCCACCCCGTGGAGACCGTCTCGCTCTACCGCAACGGACCCTTCACGGACCTCTGCCGCGGCCCGCACGGCCCCGGCACCAAGCGCATCAAGGCCTTCAAGCTCACCAGCGTGGCGGGCGCGTACTGGCGCGGCGACGCCGCGCGCCAGATGCTCACGCGCATCTACGGCACCGCCTTCCTCTCGAAGGAGGAACTCGAGGAGCACCTGCGCCGCCTCGAGGAGGCGCGCGCCCGCGACCACCGCAAGCTGGGCCGCGAGCTGGCGCTGTTCATGCTCTCGGACGTGTCGCCGGGGTCGCCCTTCTGGCTGCCCAACGGGACCCACATCTGGAACGAGCTCACCAGCCTCTGGCGCGCCACCAACGTGGAGCGCGGCTACACCGAGGTGCGCACGCCGATCCTCTACGACGCCGAGCTGTGGAAGCGGTCCGGGCACTGGGACGTCTACCGCGAGAACATGTACTTCACCGAGGTCGAGGGCCGCACGATGGGGCTGAAGCCCATGAACTGCCCGGCCCACTGCCAGATCTACAACCACGAGCCGCGCTCCTACCGCGACCTGCCGATCCGCCTGGCCGAGCAGGGGCTGGTGCACCGCCACGAGCCGAGCGGCACGCTGCACGGCCTGCTGCGGGTGCGCCACATCACCCAGGACGACGCGCACGTGTTCTGCACCGAGGACCAGATCGAGGAGGAGGCGCTGCGCTGCCTCGACTTCGGGTTCTACATCTACGAGCAGTTCGGGCTGAAGCCGCGGTTGGAGCTGTCCACTCGGCCGGAGAAGCGGGTCGGCACCGAGGAGATGTGGGACAAGGCCGAGGCGGCGCTGAAGCGCACGCTCGAGAAGAACGGGCTGGAGTACGACCTCAACGAGGGCGACGGCGCCTTCTACGGCCCCAAGATCGACGCCCACATCACCGACGCCATCGGGCGCTCATGGCAGCTCGGCACGGTCCAGCTCGACTACTACATGCCCGAGCAGTTCGAGCTCGGCTACACGGGCGCGGACAACGCCGAGCACCGCCCGGTGATGATCCACCGCGCGCTGATGGGCTCGTTCGAGCGCTTCATCGGCATCCTGATCGAGCACTACGCGGGCGAGTTCCCGCTCTGGCTGGCGCCCGTACAGGCGATGGTGCTGCCGATCTCCGACCGCCACCTCGACTACGCCAGGCAGGTCGCGGAGCAGCTGCGCGAGGCCGGGCTGCGGGTGCAGGTGGACGAGCGCTCGGAGTCGATCGGCAAGAAGATCCGCGAGGCCGAAGTGCTGAAGGTGCCCTACATGCTGGTGGTGGGCGACGCCGAGCTGGAGGCCGGGGCGGTCGCCGTGCGGCGCCACCGGGAGGGCGATCAGGGTTCCGAGCCCGTCACGCAGTTCGCCGAGCGCGCTCGCCACGAGATCGCGGATAGGCGCTAACATCGCTTGCGAATGACGTACGGATACATCTGCGCGCTTTGACGCCAGGGCAAAGCTTCAACTAGTGCCGATCCCGCGTAAGTTCGATCGGCGCCCCCCGGAGCGCGACGAAACACGGATCAACGAGCGGATCCGCGTGCCTCAGGTCCGCCTCATCGACGAGGAGGGGAACCAGGTTGGCGTCGTGGAGACGCCGCAGGCCCTTCGGTACGCGCAGGAGCGCGACCTCGACCTCGTCGAGGTGGCCGCCGACGCGCGTCCGCCGGTCACGCGCGTGCTCGACTACTCGAAGTACAAGTACGAGCAGGAGCAGAAGGCAAAGGCCGCGCGGCGCCACCAGAAGCAGGTCAACGTGCGCGAGATCAAGCTGCGGCCGAAGATCGCCACCAACGACTACGAGACCAAGAAGAACCACGTGGTCCGCTTCCTCAACGGCGACGACCGCGTAAAGGTCACGATCATGTTTCGCGGGCGCGAGCAGAGTCACCCCGAGCGCGGGGAGCGGCTGCTGATGCGCCTCGCCGAGGACGTGGCCGACCTGGGCACGATCGAGCAGCACCCCCAGCAGGACGGGCGCAACATGACGATGCTGCTCGCTCCGCAGAAGAAGAAGCCGGCGGAGGGCGCCGACGAGCAGTCAGCGCTCGGGGACGACACGCCGGCGGCCGCGAATGACGCTCCGGCGCCCGCGGAAGCCACGCCGGCGCCCGCGGACGACGCTCCGGCGCCCGCGGAAGCGACGCCGGCGCCCGCGGATGACGCTCCGGCGCCCGCCGACGAGCAGCCGGCGCCCAGCGAGGCCGCGCCGGCGCCGGAATCCCCGCCCGCCGAGTCCTGAGCACGGCCGCTCCGCGGCCGTCTGCTTCAATAAGCCGTCCATGCCGAAGATGAAGACCCACTCCGGCGCCAAGAAGCGGTTCAAGAAGACCGCCTCTGGCAAGCTGCTCGCGCGGCACTCCTTCACGAGCCACAACCTCGGGAAGAAGCCCGCGAAGCGCAAGCGCCACCTGGGCCGCCCGGTCGTGGTCGCGAAGGCTGACCACCAGCGGGTCGAGAGGCTGTTGCACAAGTGAGCCGGGTCAAGCGGTCAGTCCACGGGCGCAAGAAGCGCCGCGAGACGCTCGAGCGGGCCAAGGGCTATCGCGGCCAGGCCTCGAAGAGCTACAAGCGGGCGAAGGAGGCCCTGCTCAAGGCCGACTCGTACGCCTACCGCGACCGGCGCAACCGCAAGCGCGACTTCCGGCGCCTGTGGATCGTGCGCATCAACGCCGCCGCCCGGCTGGAGGGCATGTCCTACAGCCAGTTCATGCACGGCCTGAAGCAGGCCGGCATCGAGGTCGACCGCAAGGTGCTGGCCGATATCGCCGTGCGCGACCCCGAGACGTTCCGACGTTTTGCCGAAAAGGCCCGGGAGGCCGTGGCCGCCTAGCGCGACCGCGGCATCGAACTTCTCCCGGGCGCCCTCAGAGGCGCCCTTTTTCGTTCCATGATCCGATCCCCAGACAACGACAAGCTGAAGACGATCCGCAAGCTCGCCCAGAAGCGCTGGCGCGAGAAGCTCGGCCTGTTCGTCGCGGAGGGGGAGGATCTCGTGGCCGCCGCGGAGCGCGCCGGTTGGGAGCCGCGCTTCGTGCTGCGCGCCGGCGAGGACGTGGAGCCGCAGCTGCTCGACGCCGTGAGCACGCTGGGGTCGGGCAGCCGGGTGATCGGCGTCTACGAGCAGCGCTGGGCCGAGCCCGGCGGTGACCTGAGCGTGTGGCTGCACGCGGTCGAGGACCCGGGCAACGTCGGGGCGATCATCCGCTCGGCCCACGCCCTCGGCGACGGCCCCGTGATCCTCGGGCCGGGCTGCGCGGACCCGTACTCGCCCAAGGCCGTGCGCGCCACGATGGGGTCGCTGTTCGCCCGCCCACCCGCGCGGGCCCGCTTCGAGCAGCTGTCCGGTACCCGCGTGGCGCTCGACGCCTCGGCGTCGGCCACGTTGGCGGAGATCGACCTGGCGGCCCCGGTCGTGGTCTGCCTCGGAGCGGAGCGCGAGGGCCTGCCGGCACAGGTGCGCGGCGGGGCGGACGCCTCGGCGCGGATCCCGCTGCGCCCGGACGGTCCGGAGTCGCTCAACGTCGCGATGGCGGCGACGGTCGCGCTCTACGAGGCGGCAAATAGGATGGCGCGCCATGCCTGACCTCGCCCAGCTGCGCACGGAGGCGGAGGCCGCCGTGGGCGCCGCCGCCTCGGCCGCCGAGCTGGAGGAGCTGCGGGTGCGCTACCTCGGGCGCAAGTCCGAGCTCACGCAGGCGCTGCGCTCGATCGGCGAGCTGCCGCCGGAGCGGCGCGGCCCCGTGGGCAAGCAGGCAAACGAGGTGCGGCAGGCCCTGGAGGCGCTGCTCGAGCAACGGACGGCGCAGCTGGAGGCGGCCGAGCTCGACCAGCGCTTGGTCGAGGACCGCGTGGACGTGACGCTCCCCGGCGATCCGCCGGTGCCGGTCGGCCACCTGCACCTGGTCTCGCAGATCCGCCGGCGGATGGAGGACATCTTCGTCGGGCTCGGCTTCTCCGTCGTCGAGGGGCCGGAGATCGAGTACGAGTACTACAACTTCACCGCGCTCAACCACCCGCCGGAGCACCCGGCCCGGCTCCCACAGGACACGTTCTACCTGGCCGAGCACGTGCTGCTGCGCACCCACACGTCGCCGATGCAGGTGCGCGCGATGGAGCTACAGGAGCCCCCGATCTACATCGTCGTGCCAGGGCGGGTGTACCGCCCCGACACCGCCGACGCCACCCACGTGCCGATGTTCCACCAGCTCGAGGGCCTGGCGATCGACGAGGACCTGACGCTGGCCGACCTCCAGGGCACGCTGCTCGCGTTCGCGCGCCAGATGTTCGGCGAGCACACCGACGTGCGGCTGCGGCCGGGCTACTTCCCCTTCACCGAGCCGAGCGTGGAGGTGGACGTGTCCTGCTTCCGCTGCGGCGGAACGGGCTACGAGGGCTCGGAGCGGTGCCCGACCTGCAAGGGCGAGGGCTGGATCGAGATCCTCGGCTCGGGGATGGTCGACCCGAACGTGCTCGATTACGTGGTCGGCAGCGGCTACGACAAGGAGCGCGTGCAGGGCTTCGCGTGGGGGATGGGCATCGAGCGCATCGCGATGCTCGTGTACGAGGTGCCCGACCTGCGGATGCTGTTCGACAACGACCTGCGTCTGCTGGAGCAGTTCGGGGCCGGGCCATGAGGGTGCCGTTCTCCTGGCTGCGCTCGTACTGCGACCCGGGCCTCCCGGCCAAGGAGGTCGCGGACCGCCTGACGATGGCCGGCGACAAGCTGGAGCGGCTGCACCGCGTGGGCGTGGGCGACGTGTCGGAGTTCGTGACCGGCACGGTGCTGGAGGCCGAGCGCCACCCCGACGCGGACCGGCTGACCGTCTGCAAGGTCGACGTGGGTCGGGGCGAGCCGCAGACGATCGTGTGCGGCGCGCCCAACGTGGCCGCCGGGCAGGCGGTGGCGGTCGCGCTGCCCGGGGCGGTCATGCCCGACGGCTCAACGCTGGGCGAGGCAAAGCTGCGCGGAGTGGTGTCCAGCGGGATGATCCTGGCCGAGGACGAGGTGGGGATCGGCGAGGACCACTTCGGGATCATGGTGCTGGACGGCGACCTCACGCCGGGCGAGCCGCTCGCCGAGCACGTGCCGATCGCGGACGAGGTGCTCGAGCTGGAGATCACCCCCAACCGGCCCGACCTGATGGGCGTCTACGGGGTGGCGCGCGACCTGCACGCGGTCACCGCCGCGCCGCTCGCCCCCGACCCGACCGAGGCCGACGCCGAGCCGCGGGGCCACGACTCGGCCGAGGACCACGTCTCGATCGAGGTCGACCCCGAGATCTGCCTGCGCTTCACGGCGCGCGTGTTCGAGGACGTCAAGATCGGGCCGTCGCCGCTGTGGCTCAAGCAGCGGCTGACAGCCGCCGGGCAGCGGCCGATCTCGAACGTGGTGGACATCACCAACTACGTGATGCTCTGCACCGCTCAGCCGCTGCACGCGTTCGACCTCGACGAGGTGCGCGGCGGGCGCATCGTCGTCCGCCGGGCAGCCGATGGCGAGCGCATGGTCACGCTCGACGGCGTGGAGCGGGTGTTCACGTCGGACATGGCGCTGGTCTGCGATGCCGAGGGCCCCAGCGGGATCGCCGGGATCATGGGCGGCCAGGTGTCGGAGGTCTCCGACAAGACCACGCGCGTGCTGATGGAGGCGGCCACCTGGGTGGGCCCGAACATCATGCGGACCTCGAAGGCGCTCGGCCTGCGCACCGAGGCCTCCGCGCGCTTCGAGAAGCAGCTGCACCCGGAGCAGGCGATCGGCGCCCAGCGCCTGGCGGCGCGGCTGATGGTGGACCTGTGCGGGGCGCGGCTGGTGCGCGGCACGGTCGACGTCTATCCACGCGCCCGCGGCCAGCTCGTCATCCCGCTTCGCCACGAGCGGATCACCAAGCTGCTCGGCGCCGAAATCGACCCCGGCACCGTCAAGGAGATCCTCGAGCGCCTTGGTTTCCGGTCGTTGACGGACGGCTGGGTGGTCCCGCCCTGGCGCGACAGCGACGTGCGGCGCGAGGCCGACCTGATCGAGGAGGTCGCGCGCGTGTACGGCCTCGACAAGCTGCCGACGACGCTGCCGGCGCGCCGGGCCGCCGTGGGGCACCTGACGGCCAGCCAGCGGCTGCGCCGGCGCGTGGAGGACCTGCTGCGCGACCGCGGGCTGGACGAGTGCATCGCGTACTCGTTCACGTCGCCGCGGGCGCTCGACCGGCTGCGCCTGGCCGATGAGCCGGTGCTGCGGCTGGAGAACCCGCTGAGCGAGGACCAGAGCGTGATGCGGCCGCTGCTGCTGCCGGGGCTGCTGGACGCGGCGCACCACAACGCCGCGCACGGGCGGCCGACCCTGGCGCTGTTCGAGTCGGCGCACGTGTACCGGCCGTCAGGCCCGCTGGGCACGCCGGCGGCAGGCTCGCCGGCCGGTGCCACGCCGGCCGAAGAGCGCCAGCACCTGTCCGTGCTGCAAACGCAGGCCATGCCGGGCGGGTGGCGCACGGAGCCACGGGCCGCGGACTTCTTCAGCGCGCGGGCGCTGCTCGAGGCGGTGCTGGAGGTGGCGGGGATCGAGTGGCGCGCGGAGCCAGACGACCTCGCGTTCCTGCACCCGGGCCGGTCGGCCTCCGTGCTGGCCGACACCCGGAACATCGGCTGGATAGGGGAGCTGCATCCCCTGGTGGCGTCCGAGTGGGACCTGGCGGGGCCGGTCGCGGGGTTCGAGATCGACATGGACGCGGTGGCGGAGCTGGCCGAGGGCGCGGAGCGCGTCTACAGCGACGTGACGAGCTTCCCGGCGGTGCTGCAGGACATTGCGGTGGTGGTGCCCGACGAGACGCCCGCGGCCGCGGTCGTGGCGGCGGTCCGGGAGGGCGGCGGCGACCTGCTCGCCGGCGTGGAGATCTTCGACCTGTACCGGGGCGAGCAGGTGGGGGAGGGCGAGAAGTCGCTGGCGCTGCGGCTGGAGTTCCGCTCCCCCGAGCGCACGCTGACGGACGCGGAGGTGGCGTCGCCGCGGGACGCCATCGAGGGCGCGCTGGCCGCGCTTGGGGGGCGGCTGCGTGCCTGAGCACCAGGTTGCCGTCGTCGGCGCGGGTGGCTTTGGCGGTGCGCTCTGCGCCCACCTCGTCCACCGTCATCCGTCGCTCGAGCTCACCGCTCTCACGGCGCGCTCCGACGCCGGCAAGCGGCACGACGAGGTCTACAAGCGCTACCGCGTGCCGCTCACCATGGAGGAGTTCGATGCGGATGCCGTCGCCGAGCGGGCCGGCGCCGCTCTGGTCGCCTACCCGCACAAGGCCGCCGCGCTGGCCGTGAAGGCGCTGCGCGAGCGCGGCCTCAAGGTCGTGGACCTGTCCGCTGACTTCCGCCTCGACCAAGCCCGCTACGAGCACTGGTACCAGCCGCACGAGGCTCCCGAGCTGCTCGACGAGGCCGTCTACGGCCTGCCCGAGGTGCACCGCGAGGAGATCCGCAAGGCGAGCCTCGTGGCCGGCCCGGGCTGCAACTCCACCGCCGCGCTGCTCGCGCTGCTGCCGCTGGCCGGTCGCATCGACGAGGCCGCGGTCGACATCAAGGCCGGGGTGTCAGGCGCCGGCCGGGAGGCCACCGACGAGACGCACTTCGTGTCGGTCGTCGACAACGTCAACGCCTACAAGGTCGAGGGCCACCGCCACACCGCCGAGCTCGAGCAGGAGCTGCCCGGCGTGCACTTCAGCTTCGTCACGCACCTGCTCCCGATCGACCAGGGCATTCTCGCCAGCTGCTACGCGCGGCCGTCCGCGCCGATCACCGCAGCGGAGGCCCAGGAGCTGTTCCACGAGGCCTACCGCGACGAGCCGTTCGTGGACGTCGTGACCGACCCACCGCGCACCCGCGACGTGCGCGACACCAACCGCGCCACCGTGCAGGTGACGGTCGTGAACGAGCGCGTGCTGGCCTTCTGCGCGATCGACAACCTCTGGAAGGGCGCCGCGGGCCAGGCCGTGCAGGATCTCAACCTGATGCTGGGCCTGCCGGAGACGGAGGGGCTGGAGTGAGCGCCGCCACCAGCTTCTTCCGCTCCCGTTGGACCGAGGCGCCTGAGCACGTGACCGAGCTCGACTCGCATGCGCTTCCGGCCGGCTTCCGCGCGGCTGGCGTCGCGGCGGGCATCAAGTCCGAGGGCCTCGACGTGGGCGTGCTCGTGTCTGACGCGCCGGGCACCGTCTCGGCGGCGCGCTTCACCACCAACGCTCGCGTCGGGGCGCCCGTGCACGTGTCGCGGGAGGCCGACGTCGCCCGCCTGCGGGCCGTGGTCGCCAACTCCGGCTGCTCCAACGTCGGCGACGGCCAGCGCGGGCTCGACACCGCGCTCGCCATGCAGGCCGCCGCCGCGGAGGAGCTGGACGTCGAGCCGGCGCAGGTGGGCGTGGCCTCCACCGGCGTGATCGGCATCGAGCTGCCGCGCGAGCCGGTCGTCAGCGGCGTGCGGGCGGCGTGCGCGACCCTCGCGGACGACGCCGCCGACTTCTCCGCCGCGATCCTCACCAGCGACAGCGGCCCCAAGCGGGCCTGCCTGGAGGTGGAGCTGGGCGGCGGCCGCGTGCGTCTGGCTGCCCAGGCCAAGGGCGCCGGCATGATCCAGCCCCGCTTCGCCACGATGTTCTGCTTCGTGCAGACCGACGCCGAGCTGGAGGCCGACACCATCGAGCTGCTCACCGGCGTGTGCGTCAAGCGTTCGTTCGACCGCATCTCCGTCGACGGCCAGCTTTCCACCAGCGACACGGTGTTCGCGCTTGCCAGCGGGGCTTCGGGAGTGCGCGTGGAGCCGGAGAGCCCGGACGAGCTGCTGCTCGGCGAGGCCTTCGACGCGCTGCTGCGCCAGCTGGCGCTGGAGATCGTCGCCGACGGCGAGGGCTGCCGGCGCGTCGGGCGCGTCGTCGTCGAGGGCCGCCCCGATGCGGTGGAGCCCGTGGCGCGCGCGATCGCCAACTCGCCGCTCGTGAAGACCGCCCTGCACGGCGGCGACCCCAACTTCGGCCGCATCCTCCAGGCGGCCGGTCAGGCCTGGCCGGCCGGCGAGCCGTTCGTCGCCGACCTCGAGATCGAGGGACGCCAGCTGGTCTCCGCCGGAGATGCCATCGGCCTCAGCGCCGCCGACCTGCGCGAACTCGACGAGCTGGTCGCCGGCGACGAAGTCGAATACCTGCTCACCATGCCGGGCGAGGGCGGCCAGACTGAGGTCTTCTTCAGCGACCTCAGCCCCGAGTACGCCCGGTTCAACGCGGAATACACCTCATGAGAGACGTCGCAACCCTTCTCGAAGCGCTGCCCTACATACGCGATTTCCACGGCAAGACGGTGGTGATCAAGTACGGCGGCGCCGCCATGACCGATCCCGCGCTCAAGGAGGAGTTCGCGCGCGACGTGGTGCTGCTCAAGTACGTCGGGCTGAACCCGGTGGTGGTGCACGGCGGCGGGCCGGACATCACGAGCTACATGGAGCGCCTGGGCATGGAGGTGAAGTTCGTCGACGGCCTGCGCGTGTCCGACGAGGCCACCGTGGAGGTGGCGAAGATGGTGCTCGTCGGCAAGCAGAACAAGGACATCGTGCTGCGCATCAACCGCCACGGGCAGCCGGCGGTGGGCCTGTGCGGCGACGACGGCCGGCTGTTCACCGTCGGCAAGCAGCTCGCCGCCGACGAGACCGACATCGGCTTCGTCGGCCAGATCGAGCAGGTCGACGCCGGCGTGCTGCTGCACATCGCCGAGGACTACATCCCGGTGGTCGCGTCCGTGGGCGCCGACCTGGAGGGCCGCTCGTACAACGTCAACGCCGACGCTGCCGCGGCGGCCGTGGCCGAGGCGCTGGGCGCGTTCAAGGTGATCTTCCTCACCGACGTCGAGGGCTGGCGGGCAGAGCCCGACGACCCGGACAGCCGCATCTCGGAGGCCACGGCGGCCGAGGTGCGCGAGCGCCTGCCGCAGGTGAGCGGCGGGATGCGACCCAAGCTGGAGGCGTGCGTGCGGGCACTCGAGGCGGGCGTGGGCAACGCCCACATCGTCGACGGCCGCCAGCCGCACTCGCTGCTGCTGGAGCTGTTCACCAACGAGGGGATCGGAACCAAGCTGTGGCCCTGAGCGACCTGAAGGAACTCGAGCGCGACGCGGTGATGGGCACGTACGCCCGCCACCCGGTGGAGTTCGTGCGCGGCGAGGGCACGCGCTTGTGGGACGACGAGGGCAACGAGTACCTCGACTTCCTCTGCGGCATCTCGGTGTCGCTGCTCGGCCACTGCCACCCGGCCGTGGTGGAGGCCGTGTGCGACCAGGCGGGCCGGCTGATCCACGTGGGCAACCTCTTCTACACCGAGCCGGCGATGCGCCTGGCGTCGCGCCTGTCCGAGCTGTCGCTGGGCGGCAAGGTGTTCTTCACCAACTCCGGCGCCGAGGCGATCGAGGCCGCGCTCAAGCTGGCCCGCAAGCGGCGCGCGGGTGGGGACTTCGTGGTGCTCGAGCGCGGCTTCCACGGGCGCACGTACGGAGCGCTGTCGGCCACGCCGCAGGAGGCCAAGCAGGCTCCGTTCGCGCCGCTCGTGCCCGGCTTTCGCGCGGTGCCCCCGTACGACCCCGAGGCGCTGCTGGGGGCCGTGGACGAGCACACCGCCGCCGTGATCGTCGAGGCCGTGCAGGGCGAGGGCGGCATCCACCCGCTGGAGAGCGGGCTGCTCGAGGCCGCGCGCGCGGCCTGTGACGAGCACGGGGCCCTGCTGATCTGCGACGAGATCCAGTGCGGGCTCGGCCGCACCGGTGAGCTCTGGGGCTTCGAGCACGCCGGCGTGCGGCCGGACGTGATGACGCTGGCCAAGGGCCTCGGCGCCGGGCTGCCGATCGGCGCCTGCATCGCGAGCCCCGAGTACTCGGACGTGCTCGAGCCCGGCGACCACGGCTCCACGTTTCCCGGCGCGCCGGTGGTGGCGGCCGCCGCCAACGCCGTGCTCGACGTTCTCGAGGACCCCGAACTGCTCCCGGCGGTGCGCGCCAAGGGTGAGCGGCTGCGGCTCGGGCTGGAGCGGTTGGGCCTGGATGTGCGCGGCATCGGCCTGATGCTCGCCTTCGCCACGGCTGACGGGCCCGGCTTCGTCCGGCGCGCCCTGGCCGAGCAGCGGCTCGTGCTGAACGCCACCGTGCCCGACGCGGTGCGGATGCTGCCGCCCCTGAACGTGAGCGACGCGGACATCGACGAGGCCGTCAGTCGGATCGCCGCCCTAGCCTGAGGCTCGACCAGCTGTCGATAACCGGGGTGCGATCTTTGGCCAGCGGGCTAAAGCAAGCGGCCACGCCGGCCACGAAGCTCGCAAAATGGGTGAAGTCGTGACGGCCGAGCGATTCTCCTATTCCCCCGGCGAGGCCTTCTACGACGAGGCCCTGCTGCCGGGCGGCGCGCCGCGCCCCACGTACGCCGAGCTGTTTCGGCGCATGTCCGAGATCGGGGCCGGTGAGCTGGCGGACCGGGTGGCCGCCGGGGCGGTGGCGACCGGCGTCGCCTTCGGCGGCGAGCGCGACCCGCGTCCCTTCCACGTGGACCCGGTGCCGCGCGTGTTCGGCGCGGAGGAGTGGGAGCGGCTCGCGGCGGGGCTGGTGCAGCGCGTGCGCGCCCTCGACTCGTTCGTCGCGGACGTCTACGGCGACCGGACGATCGTGGACGCCGGCGTGGTGCCGGCGGGTGTGATCGAGAGCTGCGACCACCTGGAGCCGCGCCTGGCCGAGCTGCCCGCGCCGGCGACCCGTATCGGCGTGGCCGGGCTCGACGTCGTGCGCGGAGCCGACGGCGTCCTGCGAGTGCTGGAGGACAACGTCCGCACGCCGTCCGGGACCGCCTACATGACGGCGGCGCGAGACAGCGTCGCGGCCGCCCTGCCGGAGCTCTCCGGCGCCCGCCGCCCGCTCGACGACGCGTTCCGCGCGCTGGGACGGGCGTTGTCTGCGGGGGAGGCCTCGGTCGTCCTCCTCAGCGACGGGCCCTCCAACAGCGCCTGGTACGAGCACCGGCGGATCGCCGACGAGGTCGGCATCCGGCTGGTCACGCTGGCCGACCTGCGCACCGCCGGCGGCCGGCTGCACGCGAACGGGCGGCCGGTCGACGTCGTCTACCGCCGCACCGACGAGGACCGCCTGACCGACGAGCGGGGGGAGCTGACGAGC
>JAXDIH010000061.1:0-17072 GCA_034664105.1 Thermoleophilaceae bacterium | reverse complement strand
GGGATAGGTTCGTTCCTGCTCGGTAGTCCGGTCCCCGGGCACGCGCCGTGGGCGAGCTCAGCTCAAAAGTCGAGGCAGTCCTTCGAGAGAAGGCGCAGCCGCGGGAAGTCGTCCGCTTCGGCGATGCCCCCGCGTGGCGAGTGGGGGACCTCGGGACCGTCTCGCTCAAGGGCAGCGGCGACGCGGCCACTCTCGAATGGAGCAGCTCAGGGCCCGCCGCAAGCCAGCCGGTCAGCGTCAGCGACGAGTCCGGTCTACGCGAGGTCGTCGGGCAGGCTGTCGTGGAGCTCGAGGCCAAGGGGGCGTCGAAGTCGACCGCCGCGGCTGTCGTCGCGGGCGCGACCACCGCCCTCGGGCTGGTCGGCTACGTGTACGCGCTCGGCGGGCTCGTCAGCTGGTTTCGCCTAGCGGCCGCGCGGCTTCCGGCCGATCTGATCAGCTCGCTGCTGGACCCCCGCATCCTGCTCGTAGTCGGGCTGCGCGTGGTGCTCGTCGTCGCGGCGATCCTCGCCGCGGTCAGCCTGGTCGCGTACGGCCTCTCGTCGTTTCCCTTGGGCAAGACCAAACGGGTGTGGTCAGGCGCGAACAAGAAGGCGTGGACCGACAACACTCGCGAGCTCGACGGCGCCGGAAAGTTCAGCGACCACATCGTTGCCACGGTCGCGGGCATCAACGTGCTGGCGATCGCGGCGGTCCTCGGGTTGACGCTCGCCTCGGCAGTCGAGGCCGTCTTCGACAGAGCCGAATTCATCTGGGTCTTCGTGGCTCTATGGGCCCTTGCGACGGCCGGGCTGGTGGCCGTCAGCGCCAAGCTCGTCAACGAGCGCATTCACTTCGTGGTCGCGGTCGTAGCGGGCGGCCTCGCACTCTTCCTCCAGCCTGGGCTTGCCCTGCTCCTCGTCAGCGCGGTGGTCACGGCAGCGTTCGGCCGAGCCATCCTCAAAACGCGCTGGACGCGCACGGTCGGGACGTTCGTGCGGTCGCCGCTTCCGTGGGCGTTGGCGGTCGTCTACGCCGTCGTCGGCCTCGCGTTCTACGCCACTCCCCCGGTGTCGTTTCCCCGGGCGACCGTCGCTACCACCGCCGGCCAGCGGGTTGGCGGACTGGTCGCCCATACCGGCGATGGGGTGTACCTGGCCACGTGCTCGCCCACCCCCGGCAACTTCTCACGCGAAGAGCGGGTCGCCCTGATCCGATCCGACGACGTCAAGGAGCTGACCATCGGCGGCGACTCCTACCTCCTGGACTCCGGCAAGCGACCGTCCGTCGTGGGTCTCGTGCAACAGGCATTCGGCGCGGAAAAGGGGATCGGTCCTTTCGTCAAGGTCAAGCTCCGCTCCGAACGCCCAGTGTGCGACGCCTCAGAGCGTGCTGGCGGCGGCGCGGACGAGGGACTCGGGCGAGGGGTCATGACGGGCCCCGCTCCGACCGAAGGCAAGAGCACGAAGGACGAGCCGCTCGTCGCCGACCGTACGCCGCCGACACTCGCGAAGCTGGCCTTGAAGTATCAGCCCACGGTGCTCACCACGGTCGCCGATCGGTTCTGGCCGACCTCCGTCGCCTCGGTCCTCGCCGAGGTCGGCGCGGACGGCAAGGGCGTGTGCTTGAGCGAAGGCACGCCGTGCTCGCTTCACCGCCCGACGCTGGGTGATCTCACACCCTCCGGCAAGGCCGACCACTACCTGGACCTGCCGGAACGGCTGAAGGGCGACCCCACCGCCCAGTTCCTGGCCTTCACGCGGGGCCAGAGCCTCGGTGACGACCTGGCCCTGAACTGGCTGAACGCCCCCGCGGCGCTCAAAGTCTGGAGGACCGCACGGGTCTACTTCTACTACGGCGGACCGGTCGAGCACCCCGAGCTGTACAGGACAGATTCCAAGGACCTGATCGCGCTGCAGTACTGGTTCTTCTACCCGTACAACTACTACCCGACGGTCGTGAACCGGCACCTCATGCTGGCGCAGCCGATCGCCGGCGACCGGGTCAACACCGACCTCCACGAGGGCGACTGGGAGCACGTCGTCGTGCTGCTCGACAAGCAGCGGCCACACGACCCGCGATTCCTCTACACGGCGCGGCACGACAAGGAGGGGGAGCTCTTCTTCTGGGGCGACGTCGACTTCGACGAGCAGACCCACCCGGTGGTCCAAGCCGCCTTCGGCGGCCATCCGACCTACCCCGCCGGATGCGAGCAACAGCCCCGGCGCCTGCTCAAGAAGCAGAGCAGCGACTGGCTGGTCTGCGCGACAGGGCGGTACGCGTTCAGGGCGTCCGTGGTCCCGCTGGTCGACCTCGGCCTGGCCCCGTGGTCGTGTTGGCCCGGGCACTTCGGGGAGGCCACAGCCAAGCAACGAAAGAACGCGGCCCTACCGGAGTACCGGCCCGAGCGCTGGCACAGCAAGCTCGTGCAGGTGGCGGGCCCGCGATCGCCGCTCTACCAGCGTGGAAACGAGGAGACGTGTACTCGTGGTGCGGCGGCGAGCGAAAAGGGCTTCCGCTAGCGACCTGAACCGCTCACGCCAGCCCTTCGGCGGTCCGGCCAGCGCCCAAGCCTGGCGCCGGGCCTCTACCGCATCACCGTGCGCGCCTACACGGCCAAGAGCACCTTCTCGCAGCCGCGCGCCGCTGGGTGCGAGTGCTGAGCTAGCTGGCCTGACGCGCCGGCGCGTCCGCTTGGACGAAGGCAGTCACGGTCGGCGAGGTCACGAGGATCACCGCACCCGCGATCACAACCGACAGGCCCGCGTACACGCCGACGGCGCGCCACGCGGACTCCAGCCATCGCTCGCCCACCAGCAGCGGCGCCGCCATCACCGGGACGGCCACCTGGACGACGAAGACGAGCGGGGCCACCTGCGTGGCGCGCCGCCGCTGGAGCGCCGTCATCTCGCCGATCAGGGCCAGGCCCGAGGCGAGCCCGGTGGCGAGCGCCCATGCCACGGCCGCCGGCCAGGCCTCGTGGCCGGCCGCGTCGGCCACGTACTTGGTCGAGAGCCCGCTCCACGCGAACGCGGCCCCCGCGGCCAGCGCCGCCGCGAGCCCGCCGACCGGCAGCCTGATGGCCGCGATGAACGGCGCCAACCCCACCAGCGCGATCGACCCCAGCACCGCCGCCGTGGCCCCGGGCCCCGCCCGCGCCGCCTCGGTGGCGGGCGCGGCGACGGCGAGCAGCGCCACCCCGGCGATGATGCCCCCGACCGCGGCGACCTCGCGCGCGCCCACGCGCTCGTGGAGGGTGCGCGCCCCGAGCACGAGCAGCAGCGTCAGCCCGAACGCCAGCGCCGGCTGCACGACTGTCAGCGGCGCGAGCATCAGCGCCGCTGCCTGCAGCGGCCAGCCGACGACGCCGAGCAACGTGCCGGCCAGCCAGCGCGGGCGCCGCATCAGCCGGCCGATCAGCGATAGCCGCATCCCGTCCTCGCGAGGCGTCGCTCGGGCCTCGAGGGCCTGAAGGGCGACGCCGAGGTTGTACAGCGTCGATGCCGCAAACGCGGCGGCCACGCCGAGCGCTAGCGATGACACGGTCCAGACGCACGATAGGGAGGGGCCACGGCAGTCCGAGCAGCCGCTCAGGAGCCGTTCAGGTTCGCCCCCTAATCCTCCTACCATCGCGCGTCCTGCCTTCATCGATCAGCTGGGCCGCGCGTCCCTCCTGGGCGTCGCGCTGGTGGGAGCCCACGCCCTCCCGGCGGCCGCGCAGCCACTCCCCGGGCTGCGCGGTCCGCTGGGGATCGCGAGCGAGACCGCCGACGGCGCCGGCATCGCGCTGACGTTCGACGACGGCCCTCACCCGCAGGGCACCCCGGCGATCCTGGACGCGCTCGCCGGTGCCGGAGCGCGCGCCACCTTCTTCCTCGTCGGCGAGCAGGTGATTCGGTGGCCGGCCCTGGCAGCAGAGATCGCCGCCGCCGGCCACGCGGTAGGCCTGCACGGCGATCGCCATCGCAACCTGCTGCGCCTTACGCCCGTCCAGACCGCGGACGACCTCCGGCGCGGATGGGACCGAGTGGCGACCGCCGCCGGCACGGAGCCGTTCCTGTACCGGCCGCCCTACGGGGTGTTCAGCGCGGCGGCGCTCGCGATCGCCCGGCGGCGCGGCTGGCGTCCCCTGCTCTGGACGCAGTGGGGGCGCGACTGGCAACCACACGCCACGCCGGTCTCAATCTCAGCGCGCCTGGCAGCCGGCCTGCGCCCCGGCGCGGTGCTCCTGCTCCACGACGCTGACCACTACTCGGCACCGGACTCCTGGAGACGCACGGCCGCCGCGCTGCCTCCGCTCCTCGACGCCATCGACGAGCGGCGGCTCGCGGTCGTGGGGGCGTGACGGGGATGGCACCCAGGCGCGTCCTGATCTTTTCGGCCGATATCGGCGAGGGGCACGCCACGGCGGCGCGGGCCCTCGCTCGCGGCCTGCAGGCGACGGGCGTGGAGGTCCACGTGGAGGACGATCTCGGATCGCTCGGGCGACTCAACCGCCTGGTGCTCCGGGACGGCTCGCGCGTCCTGTTCCGCTGGACGCCGTGGCTCTACGACCTCCTCTACCGCGCCCTGGTGGGCTCCTCCCTGGCCCGCCGCGCCGCGGCCGGCTCGCTGCGGCGCTCCGGGGCGCGCCCGCTGCTGCGGCGCATCAAGAAGCACCGACCCGACGTGATCGTGTCGACCTATCCGGGCGTGACCGTGGTGCTCGGCAGCCTCCGCCGGCAGGGGCGCCTGGCGATCCCCGCGGTCGCGACGATCACGGACCTCGCCGGGCTCTTCTTCTGGGCGCACCCCGGGATGGACCTGCACCTGGCGGCCTGGGAGGAGTCGCTCGAGGAGACCCGCCGGGTGGCGGGCGGCGCGGCCGTGGAGCACATCGGCCCGCTTACCGCGCTCGAGTTCTACGCCGAGCGCACGAGCTGCGAGGCCCGGACCGCGCTCGAGCTGCCGCTCGATCGCCCGGTCGTCGTCGTATCCGGCGGTGGCTGGGGAGTGGGAAACCTGGAGGCGGCCGTCAGGACCGCCGCCGGTGTCGACGCGGCGATCGTCGTCTGCGTCACCGCGCACAACGAGCGCGTGCGCCTGAGCCTGGAGAGGGCGTTCGCCGGCCGTCCGGACGTGCGCATCCTCGGCTTCACCGATCAGATGAGCGACCTGCTCGCGGCCGCGGACGTGCTCGTGCACGGGACCGGTGGGGTGACGGTGCTCGAGGCGAGCCTGCGCGACTGCCCCGTGGTGATCTACGGATTCTCGACCGGTCACGTGCGCCACAACGCGGAGGCGCTGGAGGCACACGGGCTCGCGCGCCGCGCGCGCACCACGGAGGAGCTCGGCGCCGTCTTGCGCGAGCTCGTCGCGGCGCCGGCCAGGGCGGCTGCCCGTCCAACCCACGTCGACCCGACCGAGCTGGTCCTCGCGGCGCGGGCTGCGCGGGCGCCCGTCGGCCGCCGCTACGTGGCCCCCGTCCGCCGAACGTCGTTCGCGGCGGTGGCAGGCGTGGCCGCGCTGCTGTCGACCGGTACCGGCTTCTCCCTTGCGGCCCGCGGCCTCGACCTCGACCCGCTCACGCACATCCCCACGGACAGGCCCGCTGTCGCGTTGGTCGTCGACGCGCCGCCCGCCGCGATCGCGCCCGTCGCGGCAGAGCTGCAACGCCTGCATGCGACGGCCTCCTTCGCCGTCGTGAGCGCCCCCGCCCGCGGCACCGTGGCCGAAGCCGGGCGCGCCGGTCTGGAGCTCGTGCCGAAGCTGGCCGGGGGCGAGCCGATCCGGTGGATCGCTACCGCCAAGCGGCTCAGCGCCACGCGCCGTGCCCTGGGCCTTCCGGCCCGCTTCCGCTACCTGATGCCGCGCAGCGACTTCACGTTCGGCCAGTACCTGATCGCCCACCGCAACGGCGGCGAGGCCATGGCCGCCGGCGTGATGGTCTCCTCAGCGGCCGAGCTCAGCAGCGTCCACCGCGGCGATGTCGTGGAGCTGAACGCCTCCGGATCGCCGGCGCGGGTGGCGCAGCAGGTGGAGGCGTCGGTCCTGGCGCTCCGCAGCGCCGGACTGGAGCCGAGCACGGTCGCGGGACTCGCCGGCTAACCCGGTCTGGCAATCTTTTCAAGCGACCGTGCCTCCCGAGCGACGACCGGCGATCGTGGCCGTCGATGACGAGCCGGCGGTCCTGGGCGCCGTGGCCAGGGACCTGCGGCGGGGCTTCGGCGAGCGCTACCGCATCCTGCGGGCGGGCTCGGGCGCCGAGGCGCTGGAGCTGCTGACCGAGCTGCGCACGCGCGGCGACCAGGCCGCGATGCTGATCGCCGATCAGCGCATGCCCGGCATGTCGGGAACCGACTACCTCGTCAAGGCGCGCACGCTCGTCCCGGACGCCAAGCGCGTGCTGCTCACCGCCTACGCCGACACCGAGGCGGCCATCGCCGCGATCAACGAGGTCGCGCTCGACTACTACCTGCTCAAGCCCTGGGACCCGCCCGAGGAGGAGCTCTACCCGGTCGTCGAGGACCTGCTCAGCACCTGGGAGGCCGGTGCGGCTCTAGAGGCCGGGGGCGTGCGCATCGTCGGGCACCGCTTCTCCCGGGACTCGCACGAGCTGCGCGACTTCCTCGCGCGCAACCGCGTGCCGGCGCGCTGGCTCGACGTGGAGCGCGACGCCGAGGCGCGCGAGCTGCTCCAGGTGGCGGGGGTGGACGACGACCGCCTGCCGGTCGCGCTGCTCGAGGACGGCTCCGTGCTGGAGCGCCCTACCGTGCTCGAGCTGGCCGAGCGCCTCGGTGTCACCGCCCAGCCCGCGCAGGAGCACTACGACCTGGTGATCGTCGGCGGCGGGCCGGCCGGCCTCGCCGCCGCGGTCTACGGCGCCTCGGAGGGGCTGCGCACCGTGATGGTCGAGCGCGAGGCGCCCGGCGGCCAGGCCGGCCAGTCCAGCCGGATCGAGAACTACCTCGGCTTCCCGATGGGCCTCAGCGGCTCCGATCTCGCCCGCCGTGCCACCGATCAGGCGCGCCGGCTCGGCGCGGAGCTGCTGACCGTGCAGGACGCGGCCGGGCTGCGCGCGGAGGGCGCCGGACGGATCGTGGAGCTGACCGGCGGAGGAGAGCTGAGCGCCAACTGCGTGCTGGTGGCCTCGGGCGTCTCCTACCGGCAGCTGGACGCGCCCGGGTTCGCCGAGCGCACCGGCGCGGGCATCTACTACGGCGCGGCGCTGGCCGAGGCGCGCTCCTGCGCGGAACAGCACGTGGTGATCATCGGCGGCGCGAACTCCGCCGGCCAGGCCGCGGTGCACTTCAGCGGCCACGCCGCCCAGGTGACCATGCTCGTCCGCGGCCCGGGGCTGGAGCGCTCGATGTCGCACTACCTGATCGAGCAGCTCGCCGCCCTGCCTAACGTGACGGTCAGGACCGGGAGCTCGGCGGTGGCCGCCGAGGGCGACGACGGCCGGCTGCGGCAGCTGCGCGTACGCGGCCCCGGCGGCGACGAGTCGCTGCTCGACGTGGACGCCTGCTTCGTGTTCATCGGCGCCTCGCCGCGCACCGACTGGCTAGAGGGCGTGGTCGCGCGCGACGAGCGTGGCTTCATCCTCTCCGGCCCCGACGCTCAGCCGCACGGCTGGTCGCTCAAGCGCGACCCCTACCCGCTGGAGACGAGCGTGCCGGGCATCTTCGTCGCGGGCGACGTGCGCGCCCGCTCGATCAAGCGCGTGGCCAGCGCGGTGGGCGAAGGCTCGATGGCGGTGTCGCTGATCCACGAGTACCTGGCGAGCGCGTGAGCGAGCCGGCGGCAGCGCTCGTGGAGCTGCGCTCGGTCGACCTCTTCGACGACCTCACCGACGAGCAGCTCGCCGAGTGGGTCGCCGCCTGCCACATGACCCGCTACGAGCCGGGCGGCGTCTTGGCCGAGCATGGGGAGGAGGTCGCCGGTCTTCAGCTGCTGCTGGAGGGCCGCGCCCAGGCGATGCTCGTCGAAGGAGCGCGAGTCGAGCCGGTCGGTCGCCAGGAGGCTCCGACCTGGCTCGGCGCGATCGCGGCGCTCACGGGCGGCCCGCTCGGCGTGAGGATGGTGGCGGAGACCCCCTGCCGCGTGGCTCTGGTCGAGACCGACGACTTCATGCGACTGGCCTTCGCTCAGCCCGCCGTGCACCGGCGGGTGATGCAGCAGGTGGCCCCGGTGATGAGCCGGATCACCGGCATGGAGCAGAACCGCGAGCGGCTCGCCTCGCTCGGCACGATGGCCGCCGGCCTGGCCCACGAGCTGAACAACCCGGCCGCGGCGGCTCGCCGCGCCGCGGCGCAGATGGAGGAGGCGCTGGACGTGATCGGCTCGACGCTGGGCCGCTTCGTGGAGTCCGGCATCGAGCGGGCCCAGGCCGAGGAGCTCGTGGACTTGCAGCGCGAGGCGCTGGCCGGCGCCAAGGAGCAGACGGCGCTCGGGGCGCTCGATGCGGCGGACGCCGAGGAGGAGCTGATCGCGCGCCTCGAGGAGCTGGGGGTGCCCGAGCCCTGGCGGGTGGCCGAGCCGCTTGCCGCGGCCGGCGTGGACAGGGCATGGGTGGACCGCGTGGCCGCCCTGGCGGGGCCCGCGACCGACGCCGCGGTGGCATGGGTGGCGGCCACGCTCACCGCGAGCGGCCTCGCCGCCGAGCTCCAGGAGTCGACCCAGCGCATGTCGGCGCTGGTCGGCGCGGTGAAGACCTACGCGTACATGGATCGTGGCGAGCTGGTGGAGGTGGACCTCCACGAGGGGCTCAAGACGACCATCGCCGTGCTGGGCCACCGGCTCAAGCACACGAGCATCGAGATCGTTCGCCGATATGACCCCGAGCTGCCCAAGGTGACCGTGCGCGGGTCCGAGCTCAACCAGGTGTGGACGAACCTGCTGGAGAACGCGATCGACGCGCTGGGCGAGCACGGGGCGATCACGATCACGACGGCACGGGATGCCGGCGGGGTGCGCGTGGACATCGCCGACGACGGGCCGGGCATCGCCGCGGACATCCGCGACCGCGTCTTCGACTCCTTCTTCACCACCAAGGAGGTCGGCCACGGGACCGGCCTCGGGCTGGCCACGGCGCACCGCATCGTCGTCGACCGCCACGGCGGCACGCTGACGCTGGACTCCGGCCAGGGCGGGACGACCTTCCGAGTCTGGCTCCCGCTGACGCAATCCTGAGGTTTGTCGAGGCGGGCGGGCGGGGACCAGGGCTGTCGAACTGGGGACGGCGCACAGCCCGCGCGGATGTCACGGCGGACCCTCCTATTCAAACCGGGAGGTCCGATGGACTCGAGTATTTCCAAGGCATTCCAGAACTGCCCCGTCTGCCATCTCTCGCTCCCCGTTGAGCGGGTTCGCGCTGAGGAGTGCCCCCGCTGCCGCAATCGCGACGACGAGAGCGTGCCGATGTTCCTGTCGCCGCTGCCCTACCGGCTCCTCGCCGGCCCGATCTTCCAAAAGTCGAGCGGGGAGCCAACCGCCCCGCGCTAGCTAGACTCGCGCCGCGATGAGCCCGTTTCGCTCGTTCGCCGCCCTGTTCGCCTGCCTCGCCGTGCTCGCGGTCGCCGCGGCCGGCTGTGGGGGCGACGACAGCAGCTCCAGCGGGATGGGCACGGTGCTCTCCTACGTGCCCGCCGACACCCCGTTCGCGGTCTCGATCGACACCAACCTCGAGGGCGACCAGTACAAGGCGCTCGACGCCATCCTCAACCGGTTCCCCGGCGCGGACACGATCAAGAACCTGCTCAAGGCGCAGCTGACCATGGGGCAGGAGGGCGTCGACTTCGACAGGGACATCAAGCCGCTGCTGGGCAACCCGGCGGTGATCAGCGCCACCGACGTCGGCTCGTTCCTGTCGGACTCGGCCAGCTCGGGCTTCGTCGCCGCCCTGCAGGTGAAGGACACCGACGCGCTCAACTCGCTGGTCGACAAGACCGGCGCCAAGAAGCAGGGCGACGTGGCCGGCGCGACCGTCTACCAGGATCAGGACACGTCGTTCGCGGTCAAGGACGACGTGGTCGTGCTCGCCGGCTCCCGGAAGGTGCTCGAGGACGCGCTGAAGCGCGCCGACGCCGGGGACGGCCTCTCCGAGGACGACTTCAACAGTGCGCTCGACGGGCTGCCGGACACCGCGCTCGCCCGCGTGTACGTGGACGTGCAGGGCCTGCTCGGCCAGGGCGAGGGCGCCAAGGCGGCGCGCAGGATCGCCTGGGTCGACGCGCTGCGCAAGCTCGGCCTGACCGTCTCGGCGCAGAAGGACGCCATCGACGTCGAGTTCAACCTGCACAGCGACGGCGGCAACCTGACCGACCAGGATCTGCCGCTGGCCTCCGGTGACGAGGCCGCCCAGGTCGTGCAGCGGCAGGGCGAGATCGGGGTCGGCCTGCGCGATCCGGGCCAGCTGGTGGCGTTCGCCGAGTCCGCTCTCCAGGCCGTCGATCCGCAGACCGCGGGCGACTACGAGCAGGGCAAGCGCGCGCTCTCGAAGCAGCTCGGCATCGACGTCGACAAGGACCTGATCGGCCAGCTCGCCGGCAACCTGTCTGTCTCGGCCACCATCCAGGGCCAGTTCGGCATTCGCGCCGAGGTCAAGGACCCCGCCGCGTTCGCCGCGACCGTGGACAAGGTCGCCAAGGCCCTGCCGCAGTTCGGGTCCGGCCTGGGTGTCGAAGGGGTGCGCCGCAGCGGCGACCTCTACGAGGCGCGCCTGTCCGGCGGCGGCACGTTCGTGTTCGGCGTGGCCGGTGGGGCTCTCGTGGCCGCCACGGACGCCGCCCGCGCCCACGCGCTCGCCTCGGCGAAGCCGGCGGCGGTGGAGGGGAGCACCGGCTCGCTCGTCGTCAGGGCCGACGCCGAGGGCGTCGCTCGGCAGCTGCTCAAGCAGCTCGCTCCGCAGTTCGGTCTGCCGGATGCGCTCGTGCCCCTGTTCGCGCGCCCGTTCGACGAGCTGCGCGGCTCGGTCGCCACGAGCACCGACGGGATGAAGGGCAAGTTCAGCCTGACGCTGGACTGAGCGGGGCCGTCCCGCTCCAGGCTTCGAGCAGCGCCAGCGGGTCGACCGCGTGGCCGCCGGCGTACCAGGGACCGAGCCACAGCTCGAAGTGCAGGTGCGGTCCTGACGAGCCGCCGGTGCTGCCGACCTCGGCGAGGCGCTGGCCGGTGCGGACGCCCTGGCCCTCCCGCACGACGATCGAGCCCTTGCGCAGGTGCATGAACACGTAGTCGTAGTCGTCGCCGTGCACCACCACGTAGTGGCCGGCTGCCTTGGCTTGGTACTGGACCGTCGTCACGACACCGCGGTAGGGCGCCACCACCGGCGTCCCTGACGCCGCGACCAGGTCCTGGCCCTGGTGGCGGTGGCCCTTGCGCTTGGCGCCGAAGCGCGCGTCGGCGCCGCCCCAGTCGAAGGCGCCGGCGATCGGGAAGCGATGAGGCCCGGGGTCGGCGCTGGTCGGCCGGGCGGGGCGGCGGCGCTTGGGCTTGGGCTTGGGGGCGGGGCCCGGCTGTCCGTAGGTCGCTCCGCCGCCGTCGCCGCCACTGCCCTGCTGGGCCGGTGGCGCCGCGACCGCTCCTCCGCTCTCGCCGGGCGCCGCTGCGGCAGGCGGCCCCAATGCTGCTGTCGCGGCAAGCGCCACGGCGAGAGCGGGGAAGGCGCGGCGAAGTCGCATCGCTCTCTTCGCATCGGGCGTAAGCCGCCGACTCCTGTTCGCTGCAACCGAACTTTCACGCCCGGCCCGTTTGCGTCACGGGAGCGCGGGTAGCGCGGATGAATGCGCCTCCTCCGCCTCTCCTACGCCCTCGTACGCATCCCCGCCGAGCTCGCGGCCGAGGTCGCCAAGCGCGCGGCCGGTGCCGCGATCGGGCTCGTGCGCGGCGACCAAGACCAGGACGTGGCGCTGCGCGAGCCGCCTCGGCCCGAGCACTTCCGACCGCCGGCGCCACCGCCACCGCCGCCTCCTCCGCCGCGCGCGCCACGCCGGGCCCGTCCGGGCAACGGCGCGGCCCCTCCGCCCGAGCCGGCCCATGTGAGCGAGGAGCCGGCCCATGTGAGCGAGGAGCCGGTGCTCGTGGCGGAGGTCGCCGAGCAGGGCGCCGAGGACGGCGCCGGCGCGGAGGTGCGCGTGGAGGAGCCGTGGCCCGGCTACGACCGGATGCCCGCCGCCGAGATCGTCGCCCGGCTGCGCACCGAGACCCCGGAGGTGGGCGCCGGGGTGACCCTCTACGAGGCCACGCACAAGAACCGCCGCTCCGTGCTCGACGCGGCGGCGCGCGCCACGCGCTAGCGGTTCGCCATCCGGCTGAGCAGCTCGATGGCGCCGCGCTTGTTCAGCGGCTCGTTGAGGTTGCCGCACTTGGGCGACTGCACGCAGGACGGACAGCCGGCCCGGCACGGGCACTCGGAGATCAGGCGCAGAGCGTCGTCGACCAGTCGCTCGAAGCGCTCGTAGCCGACCCGTGTGATGCCCACGCCGCCCGGGTGGCCGTCGTAGATGAAGATCGTCGACCGGCCGGTCTGGCGGTGGAACGCCGTCGACAGGCCGCCGATGTCCCAGCGGTCGCACATGGCGATCAGCGGGAGCACCGCGATCTGGGCGTGCTCGGCGGCGTGCAGCGAGCCCTGCAGCACCTCGAGCGGGAACTCCTCGCGCAGCAGCTCGTCGGGCAGCTCGTACCAGAGCGCCTGCGTCACGAACTCGTGCTCGGGCATGTCGAGGGCGAGCAGGTCGACCACCGAGTGGTCCGACACGCGCTTCTTCTGGTACGCCACGACCTGCTCGGTCACCGACACGATCCCGAACGACAGCTCCACGCCGCAGCACTCGCGCCGCTCGCGCACCTGCTCGATCCAGGTCTCCGACTCCTTCTTCGGCTGCGTGTACCAGTCGCCCTCGAACGGCCGCACGAGCGCGCGGCGCTGGGCCAGGTCCAGGTCCTCGACCTCGTAGGGCTGGCCCATGTGCAGGTAGATCGCCCCGGGGTGCACCGCCGAGTGCGAGCGCGCCGCCTCCACGGTCCCGATCAGCTCGCCGGCGACCCCTTCGACGATCGCCACCGAATCGGGCGACGCGGAGCGCAGCGCGATCTCGGCCGCCGGGTAGCCCGCGCCGAGCGGCAGGTAGCGCCCGCCGCGCTCGCGCAGCCGGCCCTGCTTGACCAGCCGCTGGGCGTGCTGCTCCCAGCGCTCGCCGAACACGTCCTCGTCCTCGGGCGTCAGCGGCAGCTCGTAGGCCGCGGCGGTCAGGTGGGCCAGGTGGATCTCCTCGGATTCGTGGTCGAGGATGGCGCGCTCCACCGGGCGGTCGAGGAACTCGTCGGGGTGGCGGCAGAAGAACTGGTCCAGCGCGTCCTCGCCGGCCACGTACATCGCCAGCCCGGCGTCGCGGCGCCCTGCGCGGCCCCACATCTGGCGCAGGCTGGCGACCGTGCCCGGGAACGTCACGCACAGCGCGGCGTCCAGCTCGCCCACGTCGATGCCCAGCTCCAGGGCATCGGTGGCCACCACCGCCAGCAGGTCGCCCTCGGTGAGTCTGCGCTCGATTTCGCGCCGCTGGGTGGGCGTGTAGCCGGCTCGGTAGGGCGCGATCCGCTCGGCCGCGTCGGCGCGGCCCATGTCCTCCAGCCGCAGGCGCGCGAACCGCTGGATCAGCTCGACCCCCCGGCGGGACTTGAGGAAGCAGATCGTGCGCACGTCGCGCGCGACCAGCTCGGCAAGCAGCTTGGCGGCCTCGGACAGGGCGGAGGCGCGCTTGCCGAGCTTCTCGTCCACGAGCGGCGGGTTCCACATCACCACCTGCCGCTCCGCGTGCGGGGCGCCGTCGCGGTCCACCAGCAGCAGCTCGACGCCGGTCAGGCCCTCGCCGAGCTCGCGCGGGTTGGCAATCGTCGCGCTCGTGAGGATGAAGCGTGGCTCGGCGCCGTAGGCGCGGGCGAGCCGGCGCAGGCGGCGCAGCACGTTGGCCACGTGCGAGCCGAAGACGCCGCGGTACACGTGCGCCTCGTCGACCACCACCCAGGCGAGGTTGGCCAGCACGTCGCCCCAGTTGCGGTGGTTGGGCAGCACGCCCACGTGCAGCATGTCCGGGTTGGTGAGGATCAGGTTGGAGCGCTGCCTCACCGCGCGGCGCTCCTCGCGGGGCGTGTCGCCGTCGTAGATCGCGTGGCGCAGGAAGCCGCCGCCGAGCTCGGACAGCTTGCGCGCCTGGTCCTGGGCGAGCGCCTTGGTGGGGTAGAGGTAGAACGCGCGCGCCGACGGATCGGAGGCGAGCGTGTCCAGCACCGGGAGGTTGAACGCCAGGGACTTCCCGCTCGCGGTGCCGGTGGTGACCATCGTGTGCCCGCGCCGGGCGCTCTCCAGCGCGTCGGCCTGGTGGGACCAGAGCGCCTCGATCCCGGCTACGGCGAGCGCCTCCCGGAGCGCCGGGTGGAGGTCGTCGGGGATCGGAGTGGTGACTCCCGCGGCGGGGCGCTCGCGGATGGCGGCCACCACCTCTCCCTCGCCCGCGGTCTCGAGGACGGGATCCCACGGGTATGGCGTCTGGACCCGACTCACTCCTTGCCATAGTACGAACGCCGTGATCCGCCCCTTCCACCACTCGCGGTTTCCTGCCGAGCTGTTGCGGGAGCTCAAGCAGGAGCCGGTCACCGTGGTGCTGCCCACGCGCGAGGTGGCCGACACGATTGGCCCCATCGTCGAGGGCCTCTGGTCGCTCGACGGTCTGGTCGACCAGGTGCTCGTGGTGGATGCCGCTTCGCAGGACGGCACCACGGACATCGCCGCGTCGCTCGGGGCCGAAGTGCACCAGGAGTCGGAGCTGCTGCCGGGGTTCGGCCAGGTGCTCGGCAAGGGCGACGCGATGTGGCGCGCGCTGGCCGTGGCCGAGGGCGAGCTGATCGTCTACCTCGACTCCGACACGCGCGGCTTCTCCCCGCATTTCGCCACCGGGCTGCTCGGTCCGCTGATCCGCGAGGACGACGTGCGCTTCGTCAAGGGGCACTTCCGCCGGCCCTACAGCGCCGGCGCGGGCGAGCAGCGCCCGGCCGACGGCGGCCGCGTGACGGAGCTGACCGCCCGACCGCTGCTGTCGGCGTTCTATCCGGAGCTGGCCGCCTTCGTCCAGCCGCTGGCGGGCGAGGTGGCCGCGCGGCGCTCCTTCTTCGACGAGCTGCCGTTCGCCAGCGGCTACGCGATCGAGACGTCGATGCTCCTGCACGCCCGCGACCGGCTGGGCGGCACCGACGGGATGGCGCAGGTCGACCTCGAGGAGCGCCACAACGCCCATCAGCCGCTCCAGGCGCTCGGGCCGATGGCCTACGCCGTGCTGCGCGCGATCCTCGAGCGCCTGCGCGCGGAGGGGCGCCTGGCGGACGATCCCGCCCCTCCGTTCCAGACCGCCGACGGGCAGCTGATCCAGGTCGAGCTCGTGGAAAGGCCGCCGTATGCGACCCTCCGGGCTCGCGCGTAGCGCGGGCTCCAGTGGCGATCCGGTGCGTTTACACAGACCTCGACGGCACGCTCCTCGGTAAGGGGGCGTCGCTCTTCCGCACCGCGGAGGGCGACTTCACGCTGCTCGCCGCCCGCGCGCTGGAGGCCTGTCACCGGGCCGGGGCCGAGGTGGTGATCAAGTCCGGCCGCCGCCGCGCGCAGGTGATGGAGGACGCGCGGCTGATGGGCCAGACCGCCTACATCTTCGAGGTCGGCTCGGGGATGGTGATCGACGAGGAGCTGACCTTCCTGACCGGCGACCTCCAGCCCCGCGACGGGTTCAGCGTCCACACCCAGATCGAGGAGCTGGGCGCCCCGGCGCTGCTGCTGGACCGCTACGCCGGGCGGCTGGAGCCGCATTCGCCCTGGCACGTGGACCGCGAGGTCTCGCACCTGTTCCGCGGCCGCGTCGACGTCGCCGAGGCAAACGAGGTGCTGGCGGCGGAGGGGCACGGCGCCCTGCGGCTGGTCGACAACGGGGAGATCGAGGGCGACCTGCGCGCGTTCCACCTGATTCCCGCGGTCTCGTCCAAGGCAGCGGCGGTGGCAGCGCACATGCGAGCGCGCGGCTACGAGCGCGAGGAATGCATCGGAGTGGGGGACTCGCACGAGGATCTCGACGTGGCCGAGGTGGTCGGCCGCTTCTTCCTGGTGGCGAACTCGGATGCCGCGGCGCCGCCGGGGGTGGAGCGGACCGAGTTGCCGATGAGCGAGGGTTTCTACGAGGCCGTGATCCGCGCGATCTCGGAGTCGCGATAACTCGTAACCGAAGTTACAATCGTGGTGTATCAGCAGCCGGGACCGTCGGTCCCAGCACCGCGGCGGTCGCAAGGCCGTCGCACGGGTGAGGCAGCACGGGCGCTCCAAATCGGGGCGCCCGTCGCTTAATGTCCCCACATGAGCTCGCTCCCGGAAGAGGTCGTCGATGCCATCAACGAGATCTCCGGGGTTCATCCGGGTCACCGCTCCGCTCACGCGAAGGGCACGCTGCTCACCGGCACGTTCGCGCCCAACGGCAACGGCAGCGAGCTAACGACCGCCGGCCACATGCAGGGCGAGCCGGTGCGCGTGACCGCGCGCTTCTCCAACGGCGGCGGCGACCCGGCCATCCCGGACTACGCCAGGGAGGGCCGCGGCATGGCGGTCAAGTTCTACCTCGCCGACGGGAGCAAGACCGACATCGTGGGGCTCAGCCTGCCCTGCTTCTTCGTGCGCACGCCCGAGGACTTCCTTTCGTTCACGAAGGCGCGCATGAACCCGGAAAAGCTGATGCCGGACTGGCTGGGCGCTCACCCCGAGGCGCTGGCGGCGATCCAGGCGGCGCTCGGCGCCGACCCGCCGGCCAGCTACGCAACCTGCGCGTACAACTCGATCCACTCATACCGCTGGCTGGACGGCGGCGGTGGCTCGCGCTTCGTGCGCTACCGCTGGGAGCCGGAGGCCGGCGAGCACACGCTGTCGGGCGATGAGGCCAAGTCGCACGGGCGCGACTACCTGCAGGAGGAGATCGTCGGCCGCGGCGAGTCCGCCTTCCGGCTCCAGGTGATCGTGGCGGAGGACGAGGACGCGGTCGACGACCCGACTGTGGCCTGGCCCGAGGAGCGCGAGCATGTGGACG
>JAXDIH010000044.1:0-4367 GCA_034664105.1 Thermoleophilaceae bacterium | reverse complement strand
CAGCAACGGCCACGGTCCGGCCCGCTGCTCCTCGACCACGACCGCGGTCACGTGGCGGCGGGTGATGAAGTCGCGCAGCGGCTGGACATCCGCGCCGTCGACCTGCTCGCTGAGCAGCTGGCCGAAGGAATGGGTGAGGTAGAGGCAGAGCCGGTAGGCGAACCAGGCGGCGAGCACCGGCATCAGCACCGACGCGACGTTGTAGGCCACTACCGGGCCCGCAGCCGCCGTCACCGGCGCCAGCGCGATCGTGGCGGCGGGGATCCCGAAGCCACCCTGGGTCAGGTTCGCCCCGTCGGACGTCCAGATGATGTCCGGGACGAAGGGGTTGAGCCCGTTCGTCAGCGCGTGTGGCCACCACTCGAACGACCACATGAACGACGTCGGGTCGCCGTCGCCCGAGCACGCGCAGACAGAGTCCGGGTGTGTGACCGCGCCATGCCCGAACAAAAGCAAGGACAGCGTTAAGTAAAGGACGAACGCCGTGCGCGCAAGCTATCCCCTGGCACCGGCCGGTTTCAACCCCGCGACCGGCTCAGGGGAGATGGTGGAACGGCACGCGGAAGGAGACGATCTCCCTCGCGCTGACCTTGCGCAGCGGTGCCTCGGACCACGCCACCGGGTCCTTCAGCACCACGAACAGCAGCGCCCGGTGGCCGCCCAGCCGGCACGCCGGACGGTCCAGCTCCAGCAGCGCGCTCTCGGCACGCGCGCCGAACAGGCGGGCCGTGATCGGCGCCACGGCGTTGTTCGCGTGCGCCAGGCGGTTCCAGGTGCGGTGGTGCTCCACCGGCTCGCGCAGCTCGCGGCGGGCACCCTCCACCAGGCCGCTGGCGGCGGCGGTCAGCGGGCTCACTATCGGCCGCGCTATCACTCGCAGCCGGCCCCCGCGCTCGAGGAAGTCGAGGCTGTCGAGCTCGAAGCTGTTGATGTGGGCGTGCGGCTCACCCGACGCCCTGCTCTCCTCCACGCGCTCCCGCGACTCGTGCGGCACCGTGATCACGACCGCCTTGCGAGCCACCCGCAGCAGCTCGGACAGCGCCGAGCGGAAGTCCGACACGTGCTCGAGCGTCTCGCTGCACAGCGCCACGTCGAACTCGCCGTCCTCGAAGGGCAGGTCGTGCAGGTCGCCCGACCGCGCGTCGAGGCCGAAGATCTCGCGGGCGCGGTCGCAGGCGCTATCCGAGAGGTCGGTGGCCACCACCTCCGCCCCGAACAGCCTGTGGACCAGCTCCGCCTTGTAGCCCTCCGCCGCGCCGGCGTCGAGGCAGGACGCGAAGCGCAGCTGGGCCAGCGCTCGCATGATCTCGAGCGTGCGCACGTAGCGAGGCAGCAGGGACGGCTCACAGTGGCCGGCCTCGAAGCCGTAGATGGGCTGATGCGCCACGTACACGCCGTCCGGAGCGGTCTCCTGGAAGCGCCGGTCGAGCCAGGCGCGCGTCTCCTCCGTGTACGTGTCCATCGGTGTCATCCCCGGCGCGGATGCTACCCCCGGCGTTAGGCTGCGGGGCCGCCATGGAAACGCTCGACTACGACGTCGACGGCCGGGTCGCCCGGATCACGCTGAACCGCCCGGAGCGCGGCAACGGCATAACGCTCGCGATGCCGCGCGAGCTGGCGGAGTGCGTCGAGCAGGCCAATCTCGATCCGGCCGTGCACGTGATCGCGCTCGCGGGCGCCGGCAAGGGCTTCTGCGGCGGCTACGACCTGGTCGAGTTCGCCGAGCGGGAGATACCGAACCACGATCCGGCGCAGCCCTGGGACCCGGTGGTCGACTGGCAGCTGATGAGCCGCAACCTGCGCGGCTTCATGAGCCTGTTCCACTCCGAGAAGCCGGTGATCTGCAAGGTGCACGGCTTCTGCGTGGCCGGCGGGACCGACATGGCGCTCTGCTCCGACCTGCTGGTGATCGCGGACGACGCGCGCATCGGATACCCGCCCGCGCGGGTCTGGGGAGTGCCGACTTCGGCGATGTGGGCGTTCCGGGTGGGCGACCAGCGCGCCAAGCGGCTCCTGTTCACCGGCGACCTGATCGACGGCCGGACCGCCCTCGAGTGGGGCCTGGCGATCGAGGCGCCGCCGGCCGCGGAGCTGGACGAGCGCTTCGAGGAGCTGGTGCGGCGCATCGCGCTGACGCCCGTGAACCAGCTGGTGATGATGAAGCTGCTGGTCAACCAGGCGCTGTTCGCGCAGGGACTGGCGGCAACGCAGTCGCTGGGCGTGTTCTTCGACGGCATAGCGCGGCACACGCCCGAGGGCTACGCGTTCGCGCAGCGGGCCGTCGAAGGCGGCTTCAAAGAAGCCGTGCGGGAGCGCGACGAGCCGTACGACAGCGCGTAGCGCTAGTCGTCGAACCGGCCCGAGAAGAGCGCGAACACCGCTCCCTGCGGGTCCGCGGCCACCAGGATGCGGCCGCCGGGGATCGGCATCGGCGGCACCATGACCGTGCCGCCGAGGTCACCGATGCGGCCGGCGTCGTCGTCCACGCTCTCGCTGCCGAAGTAGACGAGCCAGTGCGACGGAGCCCCGGCCTCGGGAGGCAGCGGCATCATGCCCCCGTTGACGCGGTCGCCGTTGTAGATGCCCCAGTACGGCATGTCGCCGCCCTCGACGGGCTCGAAGCGCCAGCCGAAGACGCCCGCGTAGAACTGCTGCGCCCGCTCAGGGTCGCTCGTGTTCAGCTGATTGTGAGTCAGTGCTCCGGGCTCGTTCACCAGCTCGGCGCCGATGCTCTGGCGCGGCTCCCAGACCGCGAAGAAGGCGCCGGTCGGGTCCTGGATCAGCGCCATGCGACCCACGTCCATGACGTCGAACGGCTTCATCACGACCGTGCCGCCGTGCTCGCCGGCGGAGGCGGCCGTGGCGTCGGCGCTCTCCACCGTCACGTAGGAGTTCCAGGCCGGCGGCTGGCCCCCCTGCACCGCCGACAGCGCGGCCACCGCCTTGCCGTTCTTCAGCAGCATCGTGTAGACGCCGCCGTCCGGGATCGGGTTGTCCTGCGTTTCCCAGCCGAACAGCCCCGTGTAGAAGGCCTTCGCCCCCTCCGTGTCCGTCGTGCTGAGGTCCGTCCAGCTGAACGTTCCGGGTGGATGACTGGTGCGCTCGCCCATATCGGCGACACTACCGCTCCATGAGCTCACTGCGAGAGCGGCGCGAGGCGGTGGTGCGCGAGCACATGGAGTCGGAGAACGAGCACGACTTCGACACCACGCTCGGCACCTTCGGCCACCCGCGTTACGAGATCATCCCGACCGGCGAGGTGCACGACGGCCCCGAGGAGGTGATGGCCTACTTCAAGGAGTCGCGCACGGCCTTCCCCGACCAGCGCAACGAGCTGATCGCGCTGCACCACGCCGACGACGCCGTGATCGTCGAGTTCAACCTGAAGGGCACCCACCTCGGCTCCCTGCGCGGCTTCGAGCCGACCGGCCGCGAGTTCACCTGCCGCATGATCGCCGTCTTCGAGTTCGAGGGAGAGGGGATCGTGTGCGAGCGCGTCTACTTCGACGCGGCCACGATCCTGGGGCAGCTGAGCGCCTAGGGCGCCCCGAGCCGCCTAGCTCGAGGTGACCTCGAGGAACGCCTCGTAGCGCTTCACCTCGCGCTCGGCGCGGGCCCGCTCCTCGGAGCCCGCTTCGGCCCGCTCGACCGTCTCGCGGGCCTCCTTCAGGCGCGCCTCGAAGGCCGAACGGTCGATTTCCTCCGGCGCGATCGCCTCCTCGACGAGCACGAGGGCGGTGTTGTCCACCACCTGCAGGTAGCCCTCGCCCTGGGCGAAGCGCACCACGTCGGTCTCCGACTTGTACAGGCGCAGCTCGGTCGGCTCGAGGATCGCCATCAGCGGCGCGTGGTTCGCCAGCACGCCGATCGAGCCGGTCGACGTTCGCGTGGAGACCATCTGCACCTCGTCCTCGAAGACCTTCCCCTCGGGGGTCAGGACCTCGACCGCGAAGCTATTCCTGGCCATCGCCGGCCTCGGAGCCCGCTTCGGCGGGAGCGTCCTCGGCGGGAGCGTCCTCGGCGGGGGCGTCCTCGGCGGGAGCTTCCGCTTCGGCGGGCGCAGCCTCCTCGCGGGCCTGCGGGCGCGCGTCGCGCGAGCCCTTCGCCGCCTCGACCACGTCGTCGATCGTGCCCTTCAGCAGGAAGGCGCGCTCCGGGATGTCGTCGTGCTTGCCCTCGATGATCTCCTTGAACGAGCGCACCGTCTCCTCGATCGGGACGTACGCGCCCGGGGTGCCGGTGAACTGCTCGGCCACGAAGAACGGCTGCGACAGGAAGCGCTCCACCCGGCGCGCTCGCTGCACCGTCAGGCGGTCCTCGTCCGACAGCTCCTCGATGCCGAGGATGGCGATGATGTCCTGCAGCTC
>JAXDIH010000039.1:0-19043 GCA_034664105.1 Thermoleophilaceae bacterium | reverse complement strand
AGGCGATCGAGATCCTGCGCGTCAAGGGCCAGGCTTCGGCCGCCAAGCGCGGCGGGAAGACCGCCGCGGAGGGAGTGGTGTCGAGCTACATCCACGCCGGCGGCAAGATCGGCGTGCTGGTCGAGGTCGACTGCGAGACCGACTTCGTGGCTCGCACCGACCAGTTCCAGGAGTTCGCCCGCGAGGTCGCGCTCCACGTGGCCGCGGCGAACCCGCTCTACGTGACGGACGAGGACGTCCCGGAGGAGGACAAGGAGGCCGAACTGCGCGTGCTGCGCGAGCAGGCCGCCGCCGAGGGCAAGCCCGAGAACGTCCAGGAGAAGATCGTCGAGGGGCGCTTGAACAAGTGGCTCGAGGAGGTCGTGCTGCTGCACCAGTCGCACATCAACGAGGAGAAGCACGGCGGCAAGACGCTCGAGGAGCTGCGGGCGGAGCTCGCGGCCAACACCGGTGAGAACATCGTGGTCCGCCGGTTCGCGCGGTTCCAGGTCGGGGAGGAGTGAAGCCCGCTTTCCACCGCATACTGCTGAAGCTCTCGGGCGAGGCGCTGATGGGCGACCTCGCCTACGGAGCCGATCCCGATCGCCTGGCCGCGATCGCCCGGGCGATCGCCGGCGTGACCGAGCGCGGAGTGCAGGTGGCGGTTGTGGTGGGCGGCGGGAACATCTTCCGCGGCATGTCGGGCGCGGCCGCCGGGATGGACCGCGCCACCGGTGACTACATGGGGATGCTTGCCACGGTCCTCAACGCGCTGGCGCTGCAGGACGCGCTGGAGAAGGCCGGCGCCGTCACACGCGTGCTGTCGGCGCTGCACATCCGCGAGGTCGCGGAGCCCTACATCCAGCGGCGGGCGATCCGCCACCTGGAGAAGGGCCGCGTGGTGATCTTCGCGGCCGGCACGGGCAACCCGTTCTTCACCACGGACACCGCCGCGGCCGTGCGCGGCCTGGAGATCGGCGCCGAGGCGCTGCTGATGGCCAAGAACGGGGTGGAGGGCGTGTACACCGCCGATCCGCGCTCCGACCCCACCGCGGAGTTCATCCCGGAGATCAGCCACCGCGCGGCGATCGAGCAACGGCTGACCGTGATGGACTCGACAGCGCTGTCGCTGTGCATGGACAACGGCGTGCCGATCTACGTCTTCAACATGGATGACGAGGGCAACATCGACCGGATAGTGTGCGGCGAGCGCGTGGGAACCGTGGTGAGCAGCGGATGAACGACCTGATTACAGATTTCCTGGCCGACGCGGAGGGCCGCATGAAGAAGTCGGTCGACGCCACCCGCGGCGAGTTCTCGACGGTGCGTACCGGCCGCGCGTCGCCGCACCTGCTCGACCGCATCGACGTCGACTACTACGGCGCGCCCACCCCCCTCAAGCAGCTCGCCCAGGTGTCGGCGACCGAGGCGCGGCTGCTCACGATCACCCCGTACGACAAGAACTCGATCAAGACCATCGAGAAGTCGATCATGGAGTCGGACGTGGGCCTGACCCCGTCGAACGACGGCCAGGTGATCCGGCTCTCGATCCCCGAGCTGACCGAGGACCGCCGGCGCGAGCTGGTGAAGGTCGTGCACGGGATCGCCGAGCAGGGGCGCGTGGCGGTGCGGAACATCCGCCGCGACGTGATGCACGACCTGCGCGACCTCAAGAGCGAGGGCGAGGTCGGCTCGGACGACGAGCACCGCGCCGAGTCGGAGCTGCAGAAGCTGACCGACGCTCAGATCGGCGAGATCGACAGCGCGCTCGCCGGCAAGGAAGCCGAAATCCTCGAGGTGTGACGCCTCCAGGCGGCGGTCGGGCACGCTACGTCGCGATCATCACTGACGGCAACGGGCGGTGGGCGCAGCGACAGGGGCTGCCCGTCCTGGCCGGTCACGAGGCCGGAGCCGACATCGTCAAGGCGCGCCTGAAGGACGCCGTGGAGTTCGGCATCGAGCAGCTCACCGTCTACTCGTTCTCCACCGAGAACTGGACCCGCTCGCGAGCCGAGGTCGACGGCCTGATGGCGATGTTCGCCAACCGCATCGACCGCGAGACCCCCGAGCTGGACGAGGAGGGCGTGCGCATGCGCTTCGTCGGTCGCCGCGAGGGCCTGAACGCCGAGCTGACCAAGCGCATGGACTGGGCCGAGCAGACGACGGCGAACAACGACCGCATCACGCTGTTCGTGGCCTTCAACTACGGCGGCAGGGCGGAAATCGTGGACGCGGCGCGAACCTTCACAGGGGAGACGGAAGACGACTTCCGGCGCCACCTCTACGCCCCTGACATGCACGACCCCGATCTCCTGATCCGCACCAGCGGCGAGCAGCGCATCTCGAACTACCTGCTCTGGCAGCTGGCCTACTCCGAGTTCGTGTTCCGCGACGAGCTGTGGCCCGATTTCTCGCGCGAGGTGTTCCACGCCTCCCTGGAGGAGTACACGGCGCGCCAGCGCCGGTTCGGAGCCAGGTAGCGTGGCCGAAGGCCGCTCGGATCTCGGAGCGCGGGTGCTCGTGGCCCTGGTCGCGGCGCCGATCGCGATCGTGATGGTCTGGAAGGGGAGCGAGCTGTTCATGCTCGGTCTCGCGGTCCTCGGCGTGATCGCGCTGGGCGAGCTGTACGGCCTGATGGAGCGCGTGCGCCCGCCCGCGCTCGCCGGTTTCCTGACGCTGATCGCTCTGCTCACGGCGGCCCTCTACGGGGAGCCGCGCCATGTGCTGATGGTGCTGGTCGCCGCGTTCCCGGTGACGTTCCTGCTCGCGCTCGGGCGGCCGCGCCGCGCCAACGTCTCGTGGGCGATCGCGGCGACGATGTTCGGCGTGCTCTGGATCGGGCTGCCGATGGTGCACGCGATCTGGCTGCGCGACCTGTCGATCTCTCAGGGCGACACCACGATCGGCACGGGGATGGGCCTCGTCCTGGACGTGCTGATCGCGACGTTCGTGGGCGACACGTTCGCGTACTTCGTCGGGCGCGGCTACGGGCGCACGGCGTTCGCCCCGCTGATCTCGCCGAACAAGACGCTCGAGGGGCTGGTCGGCGGCGTGGTGGGCGGCACGCTGGCGTTCTGGTGCGCGGGCCTCTACCAGGACTGGCTGACCGGCTGGCACGCGCTGCTGATCGGCTTCCTGGTGGCGATCACGGCCCCGGTCGGGGACCTCTTCGAGTCGCTCATCAAACGCGACCTCCAGGTGAAGGACACCGGCAGGCTGTTCGGGGCCCACGGCGGGGTGCTCGACCGCCTGGACGCCGTGCTGTTCACGATCGTCGTGGCCTACTACGCCGCGGTCGGGTTGGGCTACGGCTGACGCGGCCTAATCAAGGCCGCATGTCGTCAGACACCAAATCCAAGACTCGTACCACCACCGACCACGAGGAGATCCGCCGCTGGGTCGAGGAGCACGGCGGCAGGCCCGTGATCGTGCGCGGCACCGAGGACGGCGACGGCGGTGTGCTGCGCATCGACTTCCCCGGCGGCGCCGGCGAGGAGTCCCTGGAGCCGGTCGACTGGGACGACTGGTTCCGCATCTTCGACGACCGCGGGCTCGCGTTCCTCTACCAGCAGGAACGGGCCGACGGAGAGGACAGCACCTTCTTCAAGATTGTCAGCCGCGACGCCGACGAGGACGACTAGAACTGCGGCGGCGCGCCGAACATCTCCGGCACGCGCGTGGCGAGCGCGAGGTCGCCCTCGACGTCGAAGCGCCCTGAGAAGAGCAGCTCCTGCGGGTCGACGTCCTCCGCGATCAGGCGAGCGAAGTCGGGCACGCTCAGCTTGAACGTCACCGCCGGCGAGCCGTGCACCCCGGGGACGGCCGCGGCGGCACCGTCGCGCACGCGCACGGTCCAGTGCGACGGGGGCTTGCCGTCGCCGTGATGGGCCAGCTCGTAGGCGATGTCGCCCTCGAACCCGAACGCCAGCTTGGGCTCGAACTGCCTGGCCATCGAGGTGAAGATCGCGCGCTGCGCCAGTTCGCTCCCGAAGCGGCGCTCCAGCTGGTCGTCGCTGGCTCCGCGGACCAGGCGCGCCATCGCGCCCTGGCCCTGGCGCTTCAGGGAGAGGCGTACCTCTTCGCCGAGCTCGCCGAGCCGGCGCTGCAGCCCGCCCTCGCGGCGCGACCGGCCGGCCCGCTCGAGCTCGGCCGCCTCGTCGATCACGTAGGCGGGTGGCGCCTCGCGCGGGGGCGCTCGGCGTTCCAGCGCACGCGCGATCGCCGGCGCCAGATGGTCGGCCTTCGCTCGCTCGCGCTGCTCGCGCGCCGGCGTGAACTCGGGCATCACCCGCTCCGCGAACAGCGCCAGGCTCTCGCAGATGTGCTCGTGGCGGTTGGGCCCGGCCTGCAGCACGAAGATCACCTGGTCCACGCCAGCCGCCTCATAGCGCCGGCAGAGGTCGAGCACCTGCTCGGGGTTGCCGATCGCGCCGCGCAGGGAGCCGAGGCCGTGCTGCATGATCTTCACGGCCAGCGGCGCGGCGTCGGGCGTGACCAGCGAGCGGGCGAAGCCGCGCTCGTCGCGGTTGGCGAGGAACTCGTCCCACACCACGGTGCGGCCCGGCTGGTGGCGGCCCATGCCGTAGAAGTGGGCCAGCGAGTAGCCGAAGAAGTGGGCGCCGTCGATGCCACGGTCGATCGCGGTCGCCTCGTCCTCGTGGAGCATCATCGGCAGCACGACCGCCACGTTGGGGTTCACGTCGAAGCCCACCGGCACGCACTCGTCGGACTCGATCAGGTCGTAGTACTCCTCGACCCAGCGCCCGGCGTCCTCGGGCTCCACGAACGAGAACGAGAGAGCACCGATGCCGTTGCGCGCGGCGAACTGGATCGTCTCGCGCCGGCTGCAGGCGACCCAGAGCGGCGGGTGCGGCTTCTGGAGCGGCTTGGGGACCACGTTGCGCGGCGGCATGCTCCAGAACTCGCTGTCCCAGCCGGCGAACGGCTCCTCGACGAACATGCGTGTGATCGCGCCCAGGGCGTCCTCCCACATCTCGCGCTTGCGCGTGCGGTCGATCAGGAAGCCGCCCAGCTCGGCGGCGGACGAGGACTCGCCCGTGCCGAAGTCGACGCGCCCGTCGGAGATCAGGTCGAGCGTGGCCACGCGCTCGGCCACTCGAGCAGGATGGTTGACCGCGGGCGGGATCTGGACGATGCCGTGTCCTAGACGGATGTTGTGCGTGAGCGCCGCGGCCGCGGCCAGGAAGACCTCGGGCGCCGAGGAGTGCGAGTACTCCTCCAGGAAGTGGTGCTCGACCTCCCAGACGTAGTCGAAGCCCAGGTGGTCCGCGAGCTCCACCTGCGCCAGGGCGTCCTTCAGCAGCGCGTGCTCGGATCGCTCCTGGCGCCAAGGCCGCGGATTCTGGTGCTCGTAGAAGATGCCGAAGCGCACTGAAAGCGGGATTCTCTCAAGCCAGAGGGGCAAACGCCCGATGTTCTCCAGGTGGAGCCCGCCCGGGGAATCGCCGCTGCGCACTCTGACGGCCAAGCCGGGTCCGAGCGCGAGGCGCTGCTGCGCGTCGCGGCGGCCGCCGCGGGAGCGCACGACCTGGAGGAGGTGCTCGAGGTCGCGGCCGAGGAGGCCCGCGCCGCGATCGGCGCGGCGTCGCTGTCGGTCAGCCGCTGGGAGCGCGACGAGGGTGTGCTCCGCACGATCATCAACGTCGGCGACCTGGGGCCCCAGGAGGAGCGCTACCCCGGTAACGAGATCCACCGGCTGGACGAGGACCGCACCACGGAGCGGCTGATCGTCGAGGGGGTGGCCTACTTCGCCTCCGTGGACTCTCCCGACACCGACGAGGTGTCCGCGCGCCGGCTCATGCGCCTCGGCAAGGAGTCCGAGGTCGGCGTGCCGATCCTCGTGGAGGGCGAGTCGTGGGGCGAGGTCTACGCCACGACCGCGCGCGGCCAGCCGCGCTTCCGCGGCGAAGACGTGCGCTTCCTGGAGACCGTCGCCGGTCAGCTGGCCGTTGCGATCGGCCGCGCCGAGCTGTTCTCGCGCGTGTCCAGGCTCGCCTACGAGGACGCGCTCACCGGCCTGGCCAACCGGCGCGCGCTCGAGGAGCGCCTGCAGCGCGCGGTGGCGCGCGCCGTGGAGCGCAAGGTCCCGCTCGCGGTGATGCTCTGCGACGTGGACGAGCTGAAGGCGATCAACGACGAGGCCGGCCACGACGCGGGCGACCGCGCGCTCCAGCGCGTGGGCGACGCGCTGGTGGCCGCCGCGGCGGCGCGCCCCGGCAGCCTGGTCGGGCGCCTGTCCGGGGACGAGTTCTGCGTGGTGATGGAGGGCGCCACCGCGGAGGACGCTCGCGCACTGGCGAGCGCGACGCTGGAGAACCTGAGCGAGGAGGACGGGCGCACGATCCTGATCTCGTGCGGGGCCGCTGCGCTGGGGCCCGGCGTGGACACGCTGGCTCAGCTGATGCGCGCGGCGGACGCAGCCCTCTATCGCGCCAAGCGCAATGGTGGCGGCCAGATCTTCACGGCGGGCTCGCGGGCATCCGACGTCACCACGCGGCCGGAGCGCCGCACGCTGCGGCGCACCACCCAGGAACGCATCCGAGACGCCGCTCAGGGGCTCACGGCCCGGTTCGTCGACGACCTGGCCGACGAGGGCCCGCTCGAGCGCGTCGAGGCGGTCGCCGCGGCGCTGTCCGAGGCGCTCAACGCGGCCGCGTGGGCCATCTCGTTCGTGCCGGCGGCCGGTGACACGATTCACACCGTCGCCACCGCCGACGGGCGCGACAAGCGCCTCGACGGCCTGCGTCTGGGCCTGGAGAACGAGGTCTACGCGGTCGCGGAGTACCCCGCGACGCAGCGCCTGGTGCAGGCCGGCGCGGGCGCGTTCGTGGCGCGGGTGGACGACCAGGCGGCCGACCGCGCCGAGCGCACCCTTCTGGAGCTGCTGGGACGCACCAGCGTGCTGGCCGCCACGGCAGCGGACCACGACTTGACCTGGCTACTGGAGCTGTACGCGGACGGACGCTCGGCTCCGCTGGAGGAGGGCGTCGTGGAGGCCGCCCTGCTGCTGCGCGCCGCGATACCGCCGCGCTCGGCGCGCAAGGGCGCGGCGCTGCGTGAGCGCTGGGTGCGCCAGACCGAGCTGACCGGCGCGCTGGGAGCGCGCCTGGCGGAGGAGACGCGCGAGCAGGCGATGGTCGACGCCGTGATCGGGCCGATCCACATGGCCATGGGAGCCGATGCCACGGCCATCTTCCGGCTGCGCGACGACGGGATCGTGGAGCTGGCCGCGGGCGCCGGCGCGTTCGCGGGGCACGAGATGCGGGGGTACACGCAGCCGGTCGAGCGGGGGCTCGTCGGGCGCTGCCTGCGCGAGGGACGCACGGTGCTCGCCACCGACGTGTCGCTCGAGCCCGACTACGCCACCACCGAGGCGACCGGCGACATCCGCTCGGAGCTGGACATGCTGCTGGTGGTCGACGGGCGTCGCTGGGGCGCCGTCAGCCTGCAGTCGACGGAGCCGGGCGCCTTCGACGAGGGCCACGCCGGCATCCTGCGCGCCGCCGTCCACCACCTCTCCGCCGCCCTGCGGTCGGCGGTGCTGCACGAGCGTCTCGAACGGGCCCAGCGCGGCGCGGCCGAGGCACTCAAGGCCGCGCTCGACGCGCGCGCGGCCGCCACCGCCGAGACACCTTCCTCGCTCGTCCAGCGCTGCGAGGCGGTCGGCGAGCGGCTCGACCTCACGGAGGAGGCGCTGAGCGCATTGCGCTACGCCGCCACGCTTCACGACATCGGCGAGCTGGGGGTGCCCGAGGCGATCCTGAACAAGCCCGGCCCGCTCACCGCCGACGAGCGCCCGGCGGTCGAGCGAACGCCGCTGATCGGCGAGGGGATCCTCTCACCGGTCGACTTCCTGGCCGACGCGCTGCCGCTGGTGCGCGCCGCGCACGAGCGCTGGGACGGGACGGGCTACCCCGACGGCCTCGCCGGGAAGCGGATCCCGCTCGGGGCGCGCATCCTGTTCGCCTGCGACACCTACGAGGCGATCATGTGTGAGCGCCCGTACCGTCCCGCCCGGTCCGCGCAAGAGGCCGAGCGAGAGCTGCGCCGCGTTGCCGGCACGCAGCTCGATCCCCGCGTGGTCGACGCGCTGCTCGGGGTGCTGCACCCCGGCTCCTAGACTGGGCCGGGTGCGCAGAATCGTCATCGTCGGGTCCACGGGCTCGATCGGCACGCAGGCGCTCGACGTGGTCGAGCGCAGCGACGACCTGGAGGTCGTCGGGCTGGCAGCCGCGTCGAGCTGGGAGCTGCTGCTCGACCAGGCCCAGCGCTTCGGCGTCGAGCGCATCGCGCTGGCCGATCCCGATGCCGCCGCCCGCGCCGGCGAGCACGCCACCGTGATGGCGGGCGCGGAGGGCCTCGTCGAGCTGATCACCGACACCGACTGCGACCTCGTGCTGAACGCGCTGGTCGGGTCGGCCGGGCTCGGGCCCACGGTTGCCACCCTGGGCGAGGGCATCGACCTGGCGCTGGCCAACAAGGAGAGCCTGGTGGTGGGCGGCGAGCTGGTCATGGCGCTCGCCGAGGCCACCGGCGCGCACCTGATCCCGGTCGACTCCGAGCATTCCGCCCTGTTCCAGCTGCTCGAGGGGCAGCGCCCGGGCACCGTCGACAGGCTCGTGCTCACGGCCAGCGGCGGCCCCTTCCGCGGCCGCACCGACCTCGAAGCCGTCACGCGCGAGGAGGCGCTCGCGCACCCCACGTGGGACATGGGCGGCAAGATCACGATCGACTCCGCCACCCTGATGAACAAGGGACTCGAGCTGATCGAGGCCCACCACCTGTTCGGAGTGCCGTACGAGCGGCTCGACGTCGTCGTGCACCCGCAGTCGATCGTGCACGCGCTGGTCCAGCTCAACGACGGGGCTTCGCTCGCCCACCTCGGGTATCCGGACATGCGAGTGCCGATCTCCTACGCCCTGCACCACCCCGACCGCGCCGACGTGCCCGTGACCCGCCTGGACCTGGTCGAGCTGGGCCAGCTCACCTTCGAGGCGCCCGACACGGCCGCGTTCCCATGCCTGCGGCTGGCGCGCGAGGCCGCGGCGGCCGGCGGCACGGCGCCCTGCGTGCTGAACGCCGCCAACGAGGTGGCCGTGCACGCGTTCCTGCGCGGCGACCTGCCGTTCACAGGCATCGCGCGGGTGATCGAGTCGACCCTCGAGGAGCTGCCCGCCAAGCCGGTGCGCCATTTCAGCGACCTCTACGAGGCCGACACGCAGGCGCGCGAGGTAGCGCGGGGCGTGGCCGCGTGAGCTGGTTCCTCGCCTTCACCGGCTTCGCGCTGCTGATCATCCTGCACGAGCTGGGCCACTTCACGGCGGCCAAGGCGGTCGGGATGCGGGTGGAGAAGTTCTCGCTGTTCTTCCCGCCGACGCTGGTGAGCAAGAAGGTGGGGGAGACCGAGTACGCGATCGGCGCGATCCCGCTGGGCGGCTACGTGAAGATCAGCGGGATGAACCCCTCGGAGGAGCTGCCCGAGGAGGTTCGCGACCGCGCCTACCACGCCCAGCCGGTCTGGAAGCGGATCGTGGTGATCGCCGCCGGTCCCGCGGTGAACCTCGTGCTCGCGTTCGTGCTGCTGTTCATCTTCTTCTTCGCGATCGGAGGGGAGACGAGCTCGAGCAAGGTGGGGGTGATCGAGAAGGGCTACCCCGCGGCCCACGTGCTCGAGCCGGGCGACAAGCTCGTCGGGGTGGACGGCAAGCGCGGCGACCCGGTCACGCTCTCGCAACTGATCGCGAGCCACAAGTGCCCCGGCAAGCCGGTCGAGGGCTGCAAGGCGGCGCGGCCGGCGACCGTCACGGTCGTGCGCGACGGCCGCGAGCTGACGTTCCGGCTGACGCCGGTGTACGACCCGGTGGCCAAGCGCACCCGGCTGGGGTTCACGTACGCGCCCGGGCCGCGTAAGACGCTCCCGTTCGACCAGGCGGTGAGCACCACGGCGGACCGCTTCTGGTTCATCACCAAGGCCACTCTCGAGCTGCCGGCGCGCCTGATCAACCCGGAGCAGCGCAAGGAGATCAGCGGGGTGGTGGGCTCCTACGAGGTCACCCGCCAGACGATCCTCACCGACATCGGGCAGGTCGTGGGCATCCTGGCGATCATCTCGCTCTCGCTTGCGATCGTGAACCTGTTCCCGTTCCTGCCGCTCGACGGCGGGCACATCTTCTGGGCGATCGTCGAGAAGGTGAGGCGCAAGCCGGTGCCGATCAGCGTCATGGAGCGAGCCAGCGTGATCGGGTTCATGCTCGTGATCCTGATCTTCGTAATCGGGCTGTCGAACGACATCGGCAGGCTGTCGGGCGAGGGCTTCCAAGTTCGGTAGTGCGGCAAGCAGCCGGCTCGGCCGGATGCGCAGCAGTTCGTTAAGTTCCGCACATGGAATCCGGGCGGCCGGCTGGGCTGAGCGCATCCACGGTCGCCGAGGCCTTCCAGCAAACGGCCGCCGCTCATCCCGATCGCCCCGCCCTGCGCCTGAAGGACGACGAGCTGTCGCTGACCTGGGGCGAGTACGCGGACAAGGTGCGCCGCGTGGCCGCCGGTCTGGCCGGACTCGGGCTCGAGCGCGGCGACAGCATGGGCATCATGCTCACGAACCGGCCCGACTTCCACTGGTTCGACGCCGCCGCGCTGCACCTCGGCGCCACGCCGTTCTCGATCTACAACACCTACGCGCCCGACCAGGTCCAGTACCAACTGCAGGACGCCGAGGCGCGCATCCTGGTCACCGAGAAGGCGTTCCTCGACCGCGTCGATGGCCTCGAGGGACTCGACCACCTGATCGTCGTCGACGACGATCAGGGAATCGACGTCGAGTCGCACGCGGCCGAGGGCTTCGACTTCGACGCCGCCTGGCGCGCGGTCCAGCCCGAAGACACGCTCACGCTGATCTACACGTCGGGCACCACCGGCCCGCCCAAGGGCGTGGAGCTGACCCACTCGAACCTGATCGCGGCGGTCCAGGGCTTCGACGAGGTGATCGCGTTCCCCGCCGACGGCCGGGTGATCTCCTGGCTGCCGATGGCCCACATCGCCGAGCGCGCCTGCTCGCACTACCTGCCGATGCTGATCGGGTTCACCACCACGGACTGCCCCGACCCGCGCCAGGTGGTGGCCTACCTGCCCGAGGTCAAGCCGACCTGGTTCTTCGCCGTGCCGCGCATCTGGGAGAAGCTCAAGGCCGCGATCGAGGCCGGTGTGGAGGCCGAGCAGGACGCCGAGCGCAAGCAGGCGACCCAGTGGGCGCTCGACGTCGGGCTGCGCAAGGTCAAGCTGGAACAGGCCGGCGAGCCGGTCCCCGACGACCTGCGCGCCGAGCACGCCAAGGCCGACGAGCTGGTGCTGTCGAAGATCCGCGCGCGGCTGGGCCTGGACCAGGTCGAGTCGGTGAACGTGGGGGCGGCCCCGACGCCGCGCGAGGTGATCGAGTTCTTCCACGCGATCGGCGTGCCGCTGGCCGAGCTGTGGGGGATGTCGGAGACCACCGGGTACGGCACGTGCAACCCGCCCGACCGGATCAAGATCGGCACCGTCGGGCCGGTCTCGCCGGGCGTGGAGATCGAGCTGGCCGAGGACGGCGAGGTGCTGATCCGCGGCGGCGTCGTCACGCCCGGGTACCGCAACCAGCCGGAGCAGACGCGCGAGGCGATCGACGACGAGGGCTGGCTGCACACGGGTGACGTGGGTGAGTTCGACGAGGACGGCTACCTGAAGATCGTCGACCGCAAGAAGGAGCTGATCATCAGCGCGGGCGGCAAGAACATGTCGCCGGCCAACATCGAGGCGAAGGTGAAGGCCGCCAGCCCGGTGATCGGGCAGGTCATCGCGATCGGCGACATGCGGCCCTACAACGTCGCGCTGATCACGCTCGACCCGGACGTGGCGCCCGTGTTCGGAGACGCCGCCGCGGCCGAGGTGGAACGCGGTGTAACGGCGGCGAACGAGAAGTTGGCCCGGGTGGAGCAGATCAAGCGCTACAAGATCCTCCCGGACGAGTGGCAGCCGGGCGGCGACGAGCTGACGCCGACGATGAAGCTGAAGCGCAAGCCGATCCACGCGAAGTACGAGCGGGAGATCGAGGCGCTGTACGGGTAGGTCCCTCCGGTGCGGGAGGGGCATAGCTCGACGGTCGGCGCTCTGGCGGTGCTCGCCGTGCCGTGGCGTTCGGCGCTCTTGCGGTCGGACGCCGGCTGCGACGTAGATACCCTTCAGGGCGATGGCCTCCAAGCGGCAAATCGACGTCGGCGGGGTGAAGATCGGCGGTGGCGCGCCGGTCGCGGTCCAGTCGATGACGAAGACCGAGACCGCCGACTACGAGGCGACCATGCGCCAGATCCACGCGATCGCCGACGCCGGCGGCGATCTGGTGCGCTGCGCGGTCCCGCGCGACGACGACGTGCGCGCCCTCGAGCGGATCGTGGTCGAGTCCCCGATCCCGGTGATCGCGGACATCCACTTCAACCACACGCTCGCGCTGAAGGCGATCGACGCCGGCGCTCACTGCGTCCGCATCAACCCGGGGAACATCGGCGGGCACGAGAAAACCGGCGAGGTCGTGGAAAAGGCCCGTGCAGCGGGCGTTCCCCTGCGGATTGGGGTCAATTCCGGCTCCCTGCCCAAGCATCTGCACGAATTGGAGCGAGACAGCCCCGTGGAGGCGCTGGTGGCGGCTGCCATCGAGCACGTGGACCTGATGGACCGCCTCGACTTCCAGGACTTCAAGGTTTCGATCAAGTCGACCAACGTGCCGAACACGATCGCGTCCAACCGGCTGCTGTCGGAGAAGATCGACAACCCGCTCCACCTCGGCATCACCGAAGCCGGCACCAAGTGGTCGGGCTCGCTCAAGTCCGCGGTCGGCCTCGGGACGCTGCTGGCGGACGGCGTGGGGGACACGATCCGGATCTCGCTCTCCACCTTCCACGCGGAGGAGGAGGTGAAGGTCGCCTGGGAGATCCTGAAGGCGCTGAAGCTGCGCGAGCGCGGACCGGTCCTGATCGCGTGCCCGACCTGCGGCCGCCTCCAGTTCGACATGGACACGGTGGTCGCGGACATCGAGGAGCGCCTGCGCGCCTACGACGAGCCGATCGAGGTCGCCGTGCTGGGCTGCGCGGTGAACGGCATCGGGGAGGCGTCGCACGCCGACTTCGGGATCACGGGCGCCAAGAACGAGGGGCTGATCTTCGCGCACGGCAAGCCGCTGCGGAAGGTCGCTCAGGAGCTGCTGGTGGACGAGCTGTTCGCGGAGATCGACAAGTCGCTGAGCATCGGCCGCGTAGAGGTCGACGAGGGCAAGGCGGCCGAGGGCGCGGCGTGGCTCTCGCAGATCGAGGAGGAGAACGCGGGCGAGCTGACCCCCGAGCGGCTGGCGGCGATGGAGGCCGCGGCGGCCGCGGACCAGGCGCTGACCGAGGGCCAGGCGCTGCCGATGGCCGGAGCGCCAAAGGCCAAGCGGATCGAGCTGGACGAAGCGGCAAGCCCGACAGCGGGCCGGCGCTTCACCCGGGCCTAGCCGGCCGCGCTCACCGCGGCACGGCGCAGCTGTCCCGCGCCGGCCGTCACCGCCGTCATCTCGCGCTCCAGCACGCGCGCGAACGCGTCCACCACCTGCGTGTCGAATTGCGAGCCGGCGCAGCGTCGCAGCTCCGCCAGCGCGGCCGGCTCCCCGACGCGGCGCCGGTAGGCCCGGTTGGACGTCATGGCGTCGAATGCGTCGCAGACCGCCACCACGCGGGCTCCGAGCGGGATCTCATCGCCGGCCAGCCCATCCGGGTAGCCGCGGCCGTCCCAGCGCTCGTGGCTCGAACGCACCAGCCGCGCCACGCTGCGCAGCGCCGGCGCGGCCATCAGGATCCGCTCGCCGATGATCGTGTGCCGGCGCATGAGGCCCCACTCGATCTCGTCGAGCGGGCCGGACTTCTCGAGGATCGCGTCCGGAATCGCGATCTTGCCCACGTCGTGCAGCTCCGCGGCGTGCGCGGTGTCGTCGAGCTCCTCGCCGTGCATCCCCAGCTCGCGGCCCACCAACAGCGCCAGGTCGGCCGTGCCGCGCAGGTGCACGTGCAGGTCGGGCTGACGCTCGGACAGGCTGCGCAGCAGCACGTCGCGCGTCTGGCGGCTCGCCGACACGCGCCGATCGCCCTTGCGCGCGTACATCCGGCGGTCGGCCAGCTGGAGCGCCTCGGTCGCGTCGCTCACCTCCGCGGGCGCCAGCACGGCACCGTGCGAGGTGGTCACCTGGAAGGCCTCGCCGTGCTCCGCCAGCGCATCCACGCAGGCGTTCGCCACCACGTCCAGGCCGGCCGGCCCGGGGTGGAGCACCACGCAGAACTCGTCGCCGCCCAGCCGGTAGGCCTCGCCGTGGCCGCGCACGGCGTCGGCGAGGCGCGCCCCGAGCCGCACCAGCAGAGCGTCGCCCGCCGGGTGGCCGAAGGCGTCGTTGTACTCCTTGAAGCCGTCCAGGTCGAACAGGACGAGCGCCACGGGGTACTCGTCCGTGCCCGCCGGCAGGTGGTCCGCCAGGTCGGCCATCAGGCTGCGCCGGTTGCGCAGGCCGGTCAGGGGGTCGGTCAGCGCCTCATGGCGGCTGTGCGCCAGCACGCGCTGGTTCTCGCCGAAGACGAGCGCGGTTCGAACGAGCACGAGCAGCAGGGTCACCGCCGCCAGTACGACCGTGAGCCCGTTCAGGCTCGAGAAGTGGTCGTAGGCGAGCAGCAGGACCGCCACGACCCCGCACACCACCGGGACGATCACCACACGCACGCTCTGGTTCTTCGGAGCGCTGGCGAGCTTGATCGGCTGCCAGGCCGCCAGGCCCACGAACAGCGACGAGGCCGGCCAGAGCGCGTTGACCCAAGTGCCCTCCTGCCAGGTGCCGTCGGCCGTCTGCACCAGGTAGATGGCGTCGCCGGCCGCGTTTAGCACCAGGCCGACGCACAGCACGATCCAGGCCCGCCCGGGACGCCAGCGCGACAGCCCGAAGATCGCGGCAACCATGCCCAGCAACAGCATGTCGCCGACCGGATAGGCGAGGCCCGTGACCACGGCCGCGCTGAGGTCGCCCGCGCTGCCCTCGTGGATGACCGGGCCGTAGGCCAGCGCGGCGGCCAGGGCGGCGGTGGCCACGGCGCCGATCAGGCCGTCCAGCCACAGGCTCGCGCGCGCGTCGCGCAGCCGCGAGCGCACGAGCAGCACGAGCACCGCGACGCTGGCGGGATACCAGGCCAGCCAGAGCGCGTCGGCGATGCTTGGGTAGGGCGCGTTCGGGTCGTTCGCGTAAACGGCGGTCCAGAAGATGTCGGCGGCGCTCCAGCTCACGATGGCCAGCCCGATGACCAGCCACGGCAGGCGCTCCTCCGGGATCGCGGCGGCGCGCCACAGGCAGAAGCCGGCTCCCGCGAACAGCAGGAAGTTGTAGAGGTAGTCGTTGAAGACGGCCGAGACGTCGTCCCCGCCGGCGCCGGTGCTCACCTGGAGCACGAAGATGGCCATCAACAGCCAAGCCGCGCACCAGCAGACGCGCAACGTAGAGCGCTGTAGGGGCGCCACCGTCATCCGTCATAGATCGGCTGCTCGGGGCCGGAGGATGAGCGCGACGAGGTTATAGTCGCCCCCCTTGACACGCCTTTCCCGCTACTTCCTGCCCACCACACGCGAAGATCCCGCCGATGCCGAGGCGGCGTCGCACCGCCTGACCGTGCGCGCCGGCCTCGCGCGGCAGGTCGGAGCGGGGCTCTGGACCTGGCTCCCGGCCGGATGGCGCGCCCACCGCAAGGTGGAGCAGATCATCCGCGAGGAGCTCGACGCGATCGGCTCGTGCGAGATGCTCATGCCGGTCCTGCAGCCGGCCGATCCGTGGAAGAAGACCGGCCGCTACGACATCGACGAGCTGTTCAAGCTGAAGGACCGCCGCGGCGCCGACCTGGTCCTCGCGATGACGCACGAGGAGGTGGTCACCCTCCACATGGCGCGCGAGCTGCGCTCCTACCGTGACCTGCCGAAGCTCGTCTACCACTTCCAGGTCAAGGAGCGCGACGAGCCGCGCCCGCGCGCAGGGGTGCTGCGCACGCGCGAGTTCATCATGAAGGACGCCTACTCGTTCGACCGCGACGAGCAGGGCCTCGACGAGTCCTACCAGCAGCACATCAAGGCCTACGACGCGATCTTCGACCGCACCGGCCTCGAGTGGTACCGGGTGGACGCGGACGTGGGCATGATGGGCGGTTCGGGAGCGCACGAGTACATGGCGCCCTGCGCGGCCGGCGAGAACGACGTGGCCCTGTCGGGCTCGGGCTACGCCGCGAACGTCGAGGTGGCCAGCGCCACGCCGCGGCCCGTGGACGGGCTGCCCGAGCCGCTCGACGCCCCCGAGGAGGTGGAGACGCCCGGGGCCACCACGATCGACGCGGTGACCTCGATGCTGGGCGTGCCCCCCGGCGCGCTGATCAAGGCGCTGCCGGTGGTGGTGGAGGGCCGCGGGCCGGTGCTGGTGCTCGTGCGCGGCGACCACCGCCTCAACGAGATCAAGCTGCAGAACGCGCTCGGCGCCCCGTTCCGGCCCGCCGAGGGCAACGAGGTGCGCGAGCTGTTCGGCAGCGAGCCCGGCTTCATCGGGCCGGTGGGCGCTCGCGTGGATGTGGTCGCCGACGAGGCGCTGCGCGGCCTGCACGGGCTGGTGACCGGCGCCAACGCGCCCGACCTGCACCTGCGCGGCGTGGAGCCCGACCGCGACTTCCAGCCGACCTGGGCGGACGTGCGCCGCGTGGAGCCCGGCGACCACTGCCCCAACGGCGGCGAGATCCGCATCGAGCGGGCGATCGAGGTGGCCAACATCTTCAAGCTCGGCACCCGCTACTCCGAGCCGCTCGGCGCCCGCTACCTGGACGAGCAGGGCAAGGAGCAGGCGATGGTCATGGGCTCGTACGGGATCGGCCCGGCGCGCATCCTCGCCGCCGCGATCGAGCAGTTCCACGACGAGCAGGGAATCGCCTGGCCGCGCGCGCTGGCCCCCTTCGACGTGGAGCTGATCACGCTGGGCAAGGAAGGCGAGGAGGCGCGCACGGTGGCCGACCGCCTCTACGACGACCTGCGCCTCGAGGGCTTCGACGTGCTCTACGACGACCGCGAGGGCAGCCCGGGCGAGAAGTTCGCCGACGCCGAGCTGCTCGGCTGCCCGCTGCGGCTGACGGTCGGCAAGCGCGGGGTGGAGGCAGGCCAGGTCGACGCGCAGAGCCGGCGCGGCCAGGCGCAGCACTCGCTGCCGCTCGACGGCGCCGTGGAGGCGGCCGCGGAGCTGTGGTCGAGCCTCCCCTGAGGCCGCGCGAGCGCCAGCCGCTCACGTTCCGCCGCCTGGTGGGGCTGGACCGCTCGGGCGGGCCGCCGCCGCAGACGCGCCGCGGCGAGCCACTGCACCCCTGGACGATCCCCAACGCGATCGGGATCGGCCGCCTGCTGCTGATCCCCGTCTTCCTCGTGCTCGCGCTGGGCTCCGGCGACGGCCGCGACACAACCGCGACGATCCTGTTCGCCTTCGTCGCCGCCACCGACTGGTTCGACGGCATGGCCGCCCGGATCACCGGCCAGTACAGCCGCCTGGGCGCGCTGCTCGACCCGCTCACCGATCGGCTGCTCGTACTCTCGGGCGCGGTGGTCGCCTGGGACTTCGAGCTGCTGCCGCGCTGGGCGCTGGCCGTGCTGGCCGCGCGCGAGGCGTTCATGCTGGTGCTGACTCAGCTGGCGCTGCGCCGAGGCATGGACCTGAACGTCAACATGCTCGGCCGCTGGGCGGTCTGGCCGGTGATGGGAGCGCTCGGGCTGGCCATGATCACGGATACCTGGATATCCGACGCGCTGCTCTACTTTGGCCTCGCCATCACCCTTGCGGCCACCGCTCTGTACCTGCAAGATGGACTCCGAGGCTTGCGCAAAGGCTCAACCTCTACTTGAGCATGGGCTATATTCGCTGACTCCCGACTTGCCGAAAGGAACGCCTTGGACACATTCCCTGATCTCGGAGCCCTCTCCGACCGGGAGCTGAAGGACCTCATCCAGCAGCTGACCGAGGAGGAGCAGGAGGTTTCGTACCGCCGGCGGATCCTGCACGGGAAGATCGACATCCTGCGTGCGGAGCTCGTGAACCGGCTGCGCAAGAAGCACGAAGAGGGCGAGTCGCTGATCAGCGGCGCGGACGTGCAGCAGCTGACCGACATCCTCGCCGGCAAGGCCATGCCCTCGGAGGGAGACGTCGAGTAGCCGTGCACTGCCCCGAGTGCGGCTTCGTCAACGCGGAGGGCGCCAACTACTGCCAGAAGTGCGGGGCCTTCCTCGGCGAGGCCGAGTCAGGCAAGGGCGACACCACCGAGGTCTACCAGGTGGACGAGTCCGGGGACCTGAAGGCGGTCGACCTCGAGGAGGTGACCCACGAGGGCGCCACGCTCGTGATCCGGTCGGGTGGCGGGCGCGCGGGGGAGGCCTTCAACGTGACGAGTGAGCGCATGACGATCGGACGCAGCCCGGAGGCCGAGATCTTCCTCGACGACGTGACCGTGTCGCGCAACCACGCGCTGCTGGTCGGGCGCCGCGACGGGCTCTACATCGACGATCTCGGCTCCCTGAACGGCACCTACGTGAACCGCCGGCGGATCGAGTCGCACCGCCTCCAGAACGGCGACGAGCTGCAGGTGGGCAAGTACAAGCTCACCTACCTGGACGAGCGATGAGCACCGACGTCGCCAGCGGGCCGCCCCCGCGCAAGGAAAAGGCGCTCACGATCGGCGCGGTGGTCAAGCAGCTCGAGCGCGAGTTCCCGGACATCTCGATCTCCAAGATGCGCTACCTGGAGGACCAGAAGCTGCTGTCGCCGCGGCGCACGCCCGGCGGGTACCGGCTCTACGCCCCGGCGGACGTGGACCGCCTACGCACGATCCTGCGCCTCCAGCGCGACGAGTTCCTGCCCCTGCGCGTGATCCGCCAGGAGCTGGCATCCGGCCTGGCCGACTCCGAGGCCGCTCCTCAGAGCGCGGCCCCGGAGGCGCGGCAGCCAC
>JAXDIH010000027.1:0-25874 GCA_034664105.1 Thermoleophilaceae bacterium | reverse complement strand
GAGCCCTGGGGGCTGCTTCCGCGCGTGCTGGCGGCCTTCCCCGCGTTCCACCTGGGCCACGGCTCGGGGCAGGCGGTCGGTTGGCTGCGCGCGCTCGCGCGCCTGCGCCGGTGAGAACGCGCGCCCTCATGTACCACGACGTGGTCGAGGGTGACCCGGACATCTACGCCGTCTCGCCCCAGCGCTTCCGCGACCACCTCGACGCGATCGAGCGCGCCGTCGGGCGCCCACCGGTGCGCGCCGACGAGCTGATCGGAACCGCCTGGATGATCACCTTCGACGACGGCGGCGCCAGCGCCCTGGACGCCGGCGAGGAGCTGGCCCGGCGCTCCTGGCGCGGCCATTTCTTCATCGCCACCGACCTGGTCGGCCGGCCCGGCGTGCTCGACTGGGACGGCGTCCGCGCGGTTGCCGAGATGGGCCACGTGATCGGCTCGCACTCGTGCAGCCACCCCGATCGGATGGCCGCCTGCTCGTGGCAGCAGCTGCTGGAGGAGTGGTCGCGCAGCGCCTCCGTGCTCGCCGAGGAGCTGGGCGGCCCCGTGTTCAGCGCCAGCGTGCCCGGCGGCCTCTACTCGAGGAGCGTCGGCCGAGCGGCGGCGGCCGCTGGGTTCACGTCGCTGTTCACGTCGCTGCCGAGCCAGCGGCTGCGCTCGATCGACGGCTGCCGCCTGATCGGCCGCTACGCGATCCGCCGCGACACCCCGGCCTCCGAGGCCGCGGCGGCGGCCGCCGGCCGACCGCTCCCCTGGGCGCGCCAGCGCGCCGCGTGGCGCCTGCGCGGGGCCGTGAAGTCGATCGCCGGGCGGCGCTACGAGACGATGCGCCGCGCCCTGCTGGCCCGCCGCTAGTACGGATACGTCGGCAGCCGCCCCGCGCGGCGCCTGACCACGCCGTACAGCTCGCCGGCCTTGCGCGGGTACGAGGCCGAGACGTTGCGTCCCTCGCCGGGGTCGCGCTCGTGGTCGAACAGGCGGTATCTGCCCCCGCTGTTGGGCCCGTACATCGCCCAGCGATCCGTGCGCACGAAGTAGCTGTTGCCGTAGCCGCCGAACGAGTAGGGCCGCTCGGGCAGCCGCCCGCCGTCGAACAGGCGCGACAGGTCCACCCCGTCCATCCCGGGCGGCACGGGCACGCCGGCCATCGACAGGACGGTCGGCCCCACGTCGTGCGTGGAGGCCCGGTAGGTGCTGGTCCGCCCCGCGCGGCGACGCGCCGGGTCGATCACGATCAGCGGCACGCGGATCAGCGGTGGGTGCAGCTCCGTCGCGATCTTGCCGGTGAAGCCGTAGTCGCCGAGGTAGAAGCCGTGGTCCGACACCAGCACGACCACCGTGTCCCGGTCCAGCCCCAGCTCGTGGAAGCGGTCCAGGAACACGCCCAGCCAGCGGTCGGTCATCGTCACCTCGGCTGCGTACAGCGCGCGCATGCGGTCCAGCAGTACCTCCCCGGTGTGCCCGTGCAGGTAGCGGTCGACCGGCGCGTAGTAGGGCCGCGCCGGCTCGGGCCCGTGGTAGTCCGGGTCGCCGTACATGTCGATGTAGTGGCGCGGCGGGGTCCAGGGCTCGTGCGGCTCGAAGGTGTCGACCACGAGCGCGAACGGCCGCTCTTGCACGGCCTGGTCGAGGACCTTGGAGGCGTCGCGGAACACGCGCGCGGCGAACGAGCGCGTCTCGTCGTGGGAGTAGCGGCCGTTGGCGAGGTAGCGGCGGATGCGGTCCCTGGTGTCGGGGTCCTCCAGCTGCGGCGGCAGCCAGTGGCGCAGCTCGCGATCCGACACGCCGTCGGAGCGGCCGCCGATCTGGCCGCCGCGCCGCACGAAGCGGTCGAAGCTGCGACGGAACGGTCCCCACGGCGGCGCGAAGCCCAGCGACGTGTTGTCGGTCACGTACGCCGTCCAGTAGCCGGACCGACGCAGCGCGCTGGTGAACGTGGTGCGTACGTCGGCGATCGGCGCCCAGCCCGGCTCTGCCAGCAGGCCCCGGTAGGGGTGCCAGCCGCGAAACGGGAAGACGCGCCGGCCGGTGAGGATCGAGCGACGCGCGGGAACGGTCGGCATCGCCTCCGGGAAGAAACGCGTGAAGCTGAGCCCCTCGCGGGCGAGCGCGTCGATGTTCGGCGTACGCGCGCGTTTGCCGAAGGCGTGGTCGGCGCGCAGCGTGTCCACCACGATCACCACCACGTTGGGGCGGTCGGTCCCCTGGGCGAGCGCGAGGTCGTCCAGCCCGGCGAGCACGCCGGCCGAGGCGCCGGCCGATTGGAGGAACTGCCTGCGTGTGCTGCTGGGACTCACGCGCGGCAGATTGCCATAGCCGGAGGCGGGCCCCGGCGGCAGCGCCGCCGGGGCCGTTCTCCGTCTACCTAGAGCTCACTCCCCTTCCATGGGGCGTTGAGCTCGAACGCGCGGGCGTAGTTCCACGCCTCGGCGTCGCCGCCGATGGCCTTGGCGTCGCCGCCGTCGCCACCGTACGCGTCACCGCTCTCGGCGCAGGTGTTGCCACCTTCCGCCTTCGCGCGGCCCCCGCCGAGCGGCAGCGCCAGAGCGTTGCCGTTGCCGAACTGGGTGTTGCCGGTGTCGGCGTCGCCGCCGTCACCGCCCCAGGCCTTGGCCTTGCCGCCCTTGGCCTTGGGGTCGCCCTGCTCGATCGACGAGCCCTGCCCCTTCTTGGAGCTGCTCTTACGAGAGCCCTTCTCGTGGCGCTTGCAGCGGTCTCCGGACTGGTCGTGCCCGTGGCCCCTGTCGCTCTCCACCTTGGCCTCGTTCGACGCGTGGGCGTCGCCGCCGCTGGCCTTGGCGTCGCCGCCGTCGCCACCGTAGGCGTCACCGCTCTTGGCCGAGGTGTCGCCACCTTCGGCCTTCGCGCCGCCCTCGTGCCGGCCACCCTTGCCGCTGACCTTCTCGATGCCGCCATCGGGCAGCGAGACCGCGACCGAGTTGCCGCTCAGCACCTGCTTGTTGCCGGTGTCGGCGTTGCCACCGTCACCGCCCGTGGCCTTGGCCTTGCCGCCCTTGGCCTCGGGCTTTCCCTGCACGACCGACGAGCCGTCGCCGCTCCACTTGCCGTGGCCGGCTTCCGCCTCGTTCGATGCGCGGGCGTCGCCGCCGGTGGCCTTGGCGTTGCCGCCGTCGCCGCCGTAGGCGTCGCCGCTCTTGGCCGAGGTGTTGCCACCCTCGGCCTTGGCCTCGTCGCCAACCGAGAGGGCGACCGCGTTGCCGTTGAGCACCTGCGTGTTGCCGGTGTTGGCGTCGCCGCCGTCACCGCCTGACGCGTACCCCTTGCCGCCGGTGGCGGTGGGGTCGCCCTGGGTGATGCCGGCGGTCTGACCGGAGTCCGGCAGGGAGGGCAGCGAGGCGTATGCCGGCGCTGCGCCCACCGCCATGACGACGGATGCCGCCATGAGAGCAGTGATGCTTCTCATCGTGTGTTCCTTTCGCTTGCTCTGAGTGAACTGGCTTGGGGTCCCCGGGGGGACTAGCCAGGTCGCTCGAGCGCGCAGACGAACAGCGTCGGCCGCATCAAGGCCTTGGCCGCGTCGAGTCTGCGCATGAGCATCGGCGCCGCCAGTGCGGCAAGCACCAGCAGAGCCAGGAAAGGCACGAAGAGAACACCGGCGGGGGCTGACGTGGCCGCCCCGCCCGCCGCCGGGGCGGGAGCCTTCCTTGGTGACGGCGATTCAGGGCGGCCACCAGCCTCGGCCGCGGGAGGCTGTGCCGAGGCGGACTGGAAGGACGGCAGCGCGGCCGGTGCCGCGGGCTGCCGCGGAGCGGCTTGCAGCTGCGGGCTGGTGGCGCCCAGCACCCCGCCGCCTCCGGCGGAGCGCGGCGCGAGCTGGTCGCCTCGGTGGAGGCCGTCGAGCGGGGCGGTCAGGGCGTGGAGCCCCGCGAGCAGCGGCCCCACCGGCTTCACGAGCGCGTCCACCGGGGCCAGCGCCCGCAGGGTGTCGCCGAGCAGTCGCACGACGCCGTCGAGGTCGACCGGCTGCCCGGGATCGCCCACCGTGGGCGGCTGGAGCGGGAGGCGCTTGGTGACCTCACCGGCAGGCGGGCCCGCGCTGCGAGCCGGCCCGGCCGGATCGGCGGCCGTGGCCGCGGCTTGCGGGGCCAGCGCCTCGACGGCACGCCTCGCGGGCGCCGGCGGCGGAGCGGCCGCCTGGACACGCTGCTGCACGGCGGCGACGTGGTGCTGCACCGGCTGGGTCGCGGGGCGCACCGTGTCCACCGCCTGCTGCACCGGCTGGGCAGCCGCGGGCGGCAGCGCGGGAGCGGCGACCGCGGCGGGATCAGGCACTCCCGGCACCAGATCGGCGGCGAACGACGGCGCCGCGGCGATCAGGCAGGCCACCAGGGCGAGCGCGGCCGTGGCCAGCCAGCGCTGCGCGATAACTCGTGGGATCCCTGCCGAGACGAGCCTCACCTTCCCCCACTATGCCCCGATGCGCGGGTTTTGTCCCATGAACTTGCCTGTATACGCACATCTGAGGCGAAAAAAGCTCCAACAAGCGGGTGTCCGGCGGCGCGCACGGGTACCAGCGAGCTATGGATCGCAACGAGTTTCGCCATGAGCTGGCACAGCAACTGAGGGTCGATTCGATCCGCGCGAGCGCCGCCGCGGCCTCCGGCCACCCGACCTCGTCGATGTCGGCAGCCGAGCTGATGGCCGTCCTGCTCGACGGTCACCTGAGGCTCGACCCGGATCGCCCGGACGACCCCGCCCGCGATCACCTGATCTTCTCCAAGGGCCACGCCTCGCCCCTGTTCTACGCCTGCCTGAAGGCGGCCGGCGCGATCGACGACGACGAGCTGCTCACCTTCCGCAAGCTCGGCAGCCGGCTGGAGGGCCACCCCACCCCGGTCCTGCCGTGGGTGGACGTCGCGACCGGGTCGCTCGGCCAGGGCCTGCCGGTGGGCGCCGGAGTGGCGCTGGCGGCCAAGCGTCTGGATCGGGTGCCCTCGCGCGTCTGGGTCCTGTGCGGCGACAGCGAGATGGCGGAAGGCTCGATCTGGGAGGCCTTCGACCACGCCTCGTTCTGGGAGCTGGACAACCTGATCGCGATCGTCGACGTGAATCGGCTCGGCCAGACCGGCGAGACGATGCACGGGTGGAACCTCGACGTCTACGCCGACCGCGCGCGCAGCTTCGGCTGGGAGGCGATCGAGGTGGACGGTGACGACGTCGAGGCGATCGAGCAGGCGTACGCGCAGGCCGAGCAGACCGAGGGCCGTCCGGTGGCGGTTATCGCCCGCACCAAGAAGGGCGCCGGCGTGGCCGCCGTCGAGGATCAGCCGGGCCGTCACGGCAAGCCGCTCGAGGACCCCGAGGGGGCGATCGCGGAGCTGGGCGGCGAGCGCGACCTCGAGGTGCGCCTGGCCACACCGGAACACCTGGAGCCGCACCGCTTCGAGGCGCCCGGCGGGGACCCGCCGCGCTACGAGCGCGGTGACGAGGTGGCCACCCGCAAGGCGTACGGCGAGGCGCTCAAGTGGCTCGGCGACACGCGCGGCGACGTCGTCGCGCTCGACGGCGAGGTGTCGAACTCGACCTACAGCGAGATCTTCCGCGACGCCCACCCCGACCGCTTCTTCGAGATGTACATCGCCGAGCAGCAGCTGGTCGCCGCCGCGGTCGGGATGCAGCGCCGGCAGTGGCGGCCGTTTGCCTCCACGTTCGCCGCGTTCCTCACCCGCGCGTACGACTTCGTGCGCATGGCCGCGGTCAGCCGGGCGAACATCCGGCTGTGCGGCTCGCACGCGGGCGTCTCCATCGGCGAGGACGGCCCCTCGCAGATGGGCCTGGAGGACCTGGCCGCGTTCCGCGCCGTCCACTCCAGCACCGTGCTCTACCCATCCGACGCCAACCAGGCGGTGCGCCTGGTCGAGCTGATGGCGGACCTCGACGGCATCTCCTACCTGCGCACGCACCGGGGCGCCCTGCCGGTGATCTACGAGGCCGACGAGCGGTTCGAGGTGGGAGGCAGCCGCGTGGTGCGCGAGGGCGACGACGTCACGCTCGTCGCCGCCGGGGTGACGCTGCACGAGGCGCTCGCGGCGGCCGAGCGGCTGTCCGGCGAGGGCGTGAACGCACGCGTGATCGACCTCTACTCCGTAAAGCCCGTGGACGTGCAGACGCTCGCGCACGCCGCCACCGAGACCGGCGCCATCGTCACCGTCGAGGACCACTGGCCCGAGGGCGGGCTCGGCGACGCCGTGCTCGCCGCCCTGGTCGAGGCCGGTGAGACCTGCCGCGTGCGTAAGCTGGCAGTGGGCCTGATGCCGGGCTCCGGGTCGCCGGAAGAGCTGATCCACGAGGCGGGCATCGACGCCGAGGCGATCGCCACCGCCGCACGCGAGCTGGTGGGTGCGCGAGCGACCGCATGACACAGCAAGGAGATACGCAGATGAGCAACAGGTTGCGAGAGATCGAGGAGCAGGGACAGGCCGTCTGGATCGACAACCTCAATCGGCAGCTGCTCGACGAGGGCACGCTGAGCCAGCTGATCGAGCGGGACGGCATCAGCGGGGTCACCTCCAACCCCACGATCTTCGAGAAGGGCATGGGCGCCTCGGATCGCTACGACGACGCCTTCCGCGAGGTCGCCGCGCAGACCAGCGACCCTCAGGAGATCTTCGAGAACCTGGCGCTGCGCGACGTGCGCGACGCGGCCGACCTGCTGCGGCCCACGTTCGAGGCGACCGAAGGGCAGGACGGCTACGTCTCCTTCGAGCTGCCGGCGTCGCTGGCGTTCGACGCCCAGGGGTCGGTCGAGGCGGCCCGGCGCGTATACGACCTGATCGACCGCGAGAACGTGCTGATCAAGCTGCCGAGCACCGCGGAAGGGGTCGAGGCCTTCGAGGAGCTGACCGCGCGCGGGGTGAACGTGAACATGACGCTGCTGTTCGCGGTCGAGCGCTACCGCGAGGTGGCCGAGGCGTTCGTACGCGGGTTGCGGCGCCGCCTCGAGGCCGGCGAGCCGGTCAATCGCGCCGCTTCGGTGGCGAGCTTCTTCGTGTCCCGCGTGGACTCCAAGGTGGACGCCGAGCTGGAGCGCCTGGGGCGCGAGGACCTGCGCGGCCGGGCGGCGGTGGCGAACGCCAAGATCGCATACGCCGTGTTCGGAGAGATCTTCTCCGGCGACGCCTTCAAGCCGCTGGCCGAGGCCGGGGCGAACGTGCAGCGCCCGCTGTGGGCCTCGACCTCCACGAAGAACCCCGACTACCCGGACACGCTCTACGTGGACGAGCTGATCGGCCCCGACACCGTGAACACGATGCCGGAGGTGACGATCGAGGCCGCCCGCGACCACGCGACGCCGGAGCGCACGGTGGACCGCGCCGTGGACGCCGCCCGGCAGCTCGTGGACGAGCTACGGGAGATCGGCGTGCCGTTCGACGACATCGTGCAGCGCCAGCTGGTCGACGAGGGCGTGGAGGCCTTCGCGAAGTCCTACCAGTCGCTGCTGGAGACGCTGGAGCGCAAGGCCGCCGAGCTGGCGCCGGCGGCGAGCTAGCCCGGCAGCGGATCCGGGGCCGGCTCAGGCGTGGGCGCCGGGTCCGGGATCTCCGGCTCGCCGGGCGGGTTGGGCATGGGCTGGTCGGGCTCTGGTGGGGCTGGGACTTCCATGCCTGCGACCGTACCCAGCCGTTCGAGCGGGAAACCGCTCAGGCGCTGCGGGCTTCGTCCAACGCCTCGTTGACCAGCGCGTCGGCGCGCTCGTTGTGCTCCCTGCGCACCGAGCGCACCGCCCATGAGTCGAACTCGCGCAGCGCGCGCATCGCCTCCAGGAAGAGCGGCTTCAACCCCGGGTGCTTGACCTTGTACTCGCCCCCGATCTGGCGCGCCACCAGCTCGGAGTCGTTGATGACCTCCACCTCGTCGGCCCCCAGCTCGCGCGCCAGCTCGAGGCCGAGCAGCAGCGCGCGGTACTCCGCCACGTTGTTGGTGGCCTCGCCGATGTAGAGGTTGCGCTCCCCCAGCACCTCGCCCTCGGGCGAAGTGGCCACGGCAGCGACGGCGGCGGGGCCGGGGTTTCCGCGCGCCCCGCCGTCGACGTTGACGATCGCCTTCACGCGCCGGGCGGCGACTCGATCTTCGGGAAGCTCCCCTTAGCGCGCTGGCGGCGCTTCTCCTTGAAGGACGGGTGGTCGCCCGGCAGGCCGCCCTGGCCGCGCCGGTCGACGATCACCTCCACGTTGGGCTCGTCCTTGTAGTAGTCGGTCAGCCGGTCGAAGAGCTCGCCTTCGAGCGGTCTCGGAACCACGCAATAGATCACGCCTCGGAACCTCCATCGTTGTCGGCTTGGCCCGCCAGCACGCGCCCGTCGGCGTCGAGCCGGGCGTTCCAATCGCGCAGACCCTCGTCGATCTGCTCGATCTCCTCGCCCTTGTCGAGCATCATCACCGGATCGGCCTCGTCGCCGAGGTCGACGCGGTAGCGGTACCAGGAAAGGTCCCAGGCGACGACGACGGAAACCTGGCTGCCCTGCGCCGGGTCCGGCTGGGCGCTGACGAACGGCTCGCCCAGCGTGCGCGCCAGGCCGGCGATCGTGCGGTGATGCGAAGAGCCGTTGAACAGGTCCAACGCCCGCTCGACCTTCGCCTGGGCCGTGGTCGGGATCGCCCGCACGTGGCGGGGGTCCTTCGGCCGCGAGCGCGGCTCGGCGAGCCTGGGCGGCCGCTCCCGCTCACGCTCGCGCTCGCGCGCCGGCGCGCCACCGTCGTCTTCGTCGGGCCGCTCGCCGCCGTTGAACTGCTCGGGTGCCGGCTCGGGGAACTCGAGCGGGCGGCGCCGACGCAACCGCCCCAGCACGCCGCGCCGGGGCTCGGACCGCGGGATGCGAGTGGGCATGTCGCCGGCCGCGGACTCGCGAATCCAGCCCTCCTGCTGCGCGCGCAGCGAGCAGAGGTCGCAGACCTGATGGCGGTGTCCGCCGGGGGCGAGGTACGACTCGGCGCGCTCGCCCTTCAAGATCGTCCGACCGCAGACGTCGCACGTCACGACGTCGTGGATCGGCCTGAGCTCCTTCTTCACCGCCCCGATAATAGGGCGGCTTCGATCAAGCCCTGACCGCCTCCTGCTCCCGGGCGACCTCCTGCACGACCGATTGCGCGATGTGCGCCGGGATCTCCTCGTACCGAGCCAGCTCCATCGAGTACTCGCCCTGCCCGCCGGTGATGGCGCGCAGATCGGGCGCGTAGCTGAGCATCTCCGCCATCGGCACCTCGGCCTTGACCTCGGTCACGCTGCCCTTCGGGTCCATCCCGAGCGGGCGGCCGCGGCGCGAGTTGAGGTCGCCGATCACGTCGCCCACGGCCTCTTCCGGCACCGTGACGGTCACGGTCATGATCGGCTCCATCAGCACGGCCTGGGCGTTCTCCATGGCGTCCTTGAACGCCATCGAGCCGGCGATCTTGAACGCCATCTCCGACGAGTCGACGGAGTGATGCTGCCCGTCGAACAGCCTCACGCGGATGTCCTGGACGGGGAACCCGGCCACCACGCCGGCCCGCATCGCGTCGCGCACGCCCTTCTCCACGGCGGGGATGAACCCGCCGGGGATCACGCCACCCTTGATCGCGTTCACGAACTCGAAGCCCCCGCCGTGGCCGAGCGGCTCGATCTCGATGTGGCAGTCCGCGAACTGCCCGCGCCCGCCGGTCTGCTTCTTGTAGCGCGCGTGCGACTTGGCGCTGCCCTTGATCGCCTCGCGGTAGGGCACGTGCGGCTGATGCAGTTCGACCTCGGCCCCGAAGCGCTCCCTCATGCGCTCGACGATCACCTCCACGTGCACCTGCGTGATGCCGGCGAGGATCTGCTCGCCGGTCTGCTCGTCGCGGTGGAAGTCGATGGTCGGGTCCTCCTCCTGCAGGCGGCGCAGCGCCTGCCCCATCTTCTCCTCGTCCCCCTTGGCCTTGGCCTCGATCGCGAAGGCCATCACCGGGCGCGGCATCCTCGGCAGCGCCAGTGGGATCTCGGCATCGCTGGTGGCCAGCACATCGCCGGCGCGCGTCTCCTTGAGCTTGGCGACCGAGCCGATGTCACCGGGCCCGAACTCGTCGGCGTGCTCGGTGTCCTTGCCCTGCGGGGTGAGCAGCTGCCCGATCCGCTCCTTGACATGAGCGCGGCAGTTGTGCACGTGCGAGTCGTGCTTGAGCACGCCCTGGTAGACGCGGAAGAGGTTGAGCCGGCCGGCGTACGGGTCGGCGAGCGTCTTGAAGACGAACGCCACCGTGTCCTTCGACTCGTCGGGCTCGAGCGAGACGCCGTCCAGGTCGATCGTGCCCCGCTTCGCCGGCGAGGGAAGGTCCTCGACGAAGGCGTCCAGCAGCCGGTTGATGCCCAGGTTGCGGGTGGCCGCGCCGCAGGTGACGGGGAACAGATGTCCCTCGGTCACCCCGGTCTTGAGGGCCGCGACCGTCTCCTCGTGCGAGATCTCCTCGCCCTCGAGGTAGCGCTCCATCAGCTCGTCGGACACCTCGGCGACCTCGTCCATGAGTCGCTCGCGCATCTCCTGCGCGCGCTCGGCGAGGTCGTCCGGGACCGGGACCTCGGAGCAGTTGTCGCGCCCGTCGCCGTCGTAGCGGTAGGCCGTCATGTCGATCAGGTCGATCACGCCCTCGAGCTCGTGCTCGGAGCCGATCGGGATCTCGGTGGCCACCACGTGCGGTCCGAAGGCCTGCTTGAGCGAGTCGAGCGAGCGGAAGAAGTCGGCGCGCTCGCGGTCGAGCATGTTCACGAACAGCGTGCGGGCGAGGCCCAGGTCGGCGGCGCGCTCCCACAGCCGGCTGGTGGTGACCTCAGCGCCCATGACCCCGTTGATCACGAACACGGCGCTCTCGCACACGCGCAGGGCGCAGAGCGCGTCCGCGACGAAGCTCGGTTCGCCGGGGGTGTCGATCAGGTTGATCTTGCGGTCCGCCCAGCGGAACGACGAGAGGCTCGCCGAGATCGACATCTCGCGCGCCTTCTCGTCGGCAGCCGAGTCCGAGAGCGTGGTGCCGTCAGCCACCGAGCCGAGCCGGTTGATCGCACCGGCCGTGAACAGGAGAGCCTCGTTGACCGAGGTCTTCCCGCTGCCTCGGTGGCCCACCAAGGCCACGTTGCGGATCCTCTTCGGCGATTCGTGCGCCATCGATCTCCTTCCCTCGAGAAAGCCCGGGCTCTGCAGACTACTGCGCCAGCGCCGCCTCCATCGTGGCGTGGACGGGGGCCACGCTGTTGACGTCCGTGAGCACCAGGACACGGCTCAGCGGCGACGTCTCGGGCACCACCAGCCGCAGCTCCTGGCGGCGCCGCTGGAGGCGCCGGGAGATGTCGAACACCACCTCGATGGCGGCCGAATCGAGGTACCGACAGCCGTCCAGGTCCACCACCAGCGCCAGCACGTCGTTGGGCACGACCGCCAGCAGCTCGTCGCGCACGTGGCTGGCATTGGTCATGTCGACCTCGCCGTTCAGGCGCGCGACCACGGTGCCGCCCTCGCGCTCGACCTCTATCTCCGCGAGCGTGCTCACGCGGCCCGCGTCCGTCCCAGCCGTCGCCTCATACGCACCACTGTGCCTCCCTGCTCTCTTGAGACCTCGACCCGGTCCATCAGGCCCTCGATGATGTTCAGGCCGCGGCCGCGGTGCGTGCCGCGGCGCTCGCGCCAGTGTCCCGCGTCGCTCACCGTCGCGACCAGCTCGCCTGCGTCGAGGCTCGCCTCGACGTCGAACGTCGCGTCGCCCGGCCCGTAGGCGTGCTCGATCGCGTTGCCGGCCGCCTCGCAGACCGTGAGCGTGATCTCGTACGTCTCCGCGTCGTCGGCGCCGGCCGCGTGCAGGAAGCGCGCCAGGCGACGGCGCAGGCCCGGGAGGGAGTCCGGCTCCGCCGGCAGCGTGAAGTGGATCGACTCCGTGGCGACCGGCCGCGGGCGCACCGCCAGCAGGGCCACGTCGTCGCTGGGCCGGCGCGGGCCGAGCACGCCCGCCAGGACGGCGTCGCAGAGCCCCTCGAGCCCGCCCTCGGCGCGGTCGGCCACCTCCGCGAGCTCATCGAGGCGCTGCTCGAGCGGCACGTCGCGGCGCTCCACCAGGCCGTCGGTGTAGAGCAGCAGCGAGGCGTCCCGCGGCAGCACGGCGTTCGCCTCGCGGAACACGCCGGGGTCGACCGCCCCGATCGGCACCGCTCGCCCGCCTTCCAGGAAGTGCGCCCCGTCGGCGCCCAGCACCAGCGGCGGCGGGTGCCCGGCGCTCGCGAAGCAGACCTCGCCGGTCTCGCGGTCGAGCACCAGGTAGAGCACGGTGGCCATGGCGTCGTCCTCGCCGGTCATGACCAGCCGGTTGACCCTCGCCATCACCTCCGCCGGGGAGCTCTCGGCGAGCCCGTAGGCGCGGAAGGCGTTGCGCAGCTGGCCCATCATCGCGGCGGCGCGGAGCCCGTGCCCGACCACGTCGCCCACCACCAGCGCGACCCTCCCGTCGGGGCGCTCCAGCGCGTCGTACCAGTCTCCGCCGATCGCGGCGCCCCGACTGGCCGGCAGGTAGCGGGCAGCGATCTCCAGCCCCTCGATGCGAGGCAGGCGCTCCGGCAGCAGGCTGCGCTGGAGCGTCTCGGCGATGGTGTGCTCGCGCTCGTACACCTCGTGTAGCCGGGCCTCCATCGTCTTGCGGTCGTGGACGTCGATGGCGGTGCCGACGTAGCCGATGAACTCCCCGTCCTCGAAGCGCGGGACGCCGCGCTCGGAGACCCAGCGGTACTCGCCGCTGGTGGCCCGCAGCCGGTACTCGCGCTCCCACAGCCTGCGCTGCTCGAGCGCCTCGTACCACTCCGTGACGACCGTCGGGCCGTCCTCGGGGTGCACACCGAGCGACCAGCTCGCGCCCAGCTCCTCGTCCAGCGTCGTGCCGGTGTAGGCCAGCCACCCGGCGTTCACGAACGTGACCAGCCCGCTCACGTCGGTCGTCCAGATCATCACCGGCACGCTGTCGGCGAGGTCGCGAAAGCTCGCCTCGGACTTGCGCAGCGCGTCCTCCATCTGCTTGCGCTCGTGGATGTCGGTGGCGGTGCCCACGTACCCCACGAACTCGCCGCCGGCGAAGCGCGGCGTCCCGACCTCCACGACCCAGCGGTAGTCGCCGTTGCGGTCCATCAGCCGGTACTCGAAGCGGAACTCGCTCCGGCGCGCGAACGCGTCGCGCCAGCGCGTGAGCAGGTCGTCGCGGTCCTCCGGGTGGCAGCTCTTTCCGAACGTGTCCCCCAGGTCGTCCTGGAGATCGCGACCGGTGAAGCGCAGCCAGGCCTGGTTGACGAACGTCACGTGGCCCTCGGGGTCGGTCGTCCACATCAGCGCCGGGGTCGTGTCGGCGAGCTCGCGGAAGCGCGCTTCCGAGTCGCGCATCTCATCCTCGTGGCGCGCCCGCTCGGCCGCGGCCCCGATCACGTTCGCGAGGGCCTGGAGGAAGTGGGCGGCGTCGGGGCTGAAGTGCTTGGCGGTCCGGCTGTGCACGCCGATCCCGCCGAACTGCTGCCCGCTGGCCCGGATCTGGACCACCAGCGCGCTGACCACGCCGAGGTCGCGCTGCAACGGCGACGGGCCGAAGCGGGTCTCCGTGGCGAAGTCGTCCACGACCACCGGCCCCTCGTGATCCAGCGCGTAGCCGGGGAGCTCGTCGCGCCTGGTGCTCAGCACCCCGCCGATGACGCCCTCCGGGAGGCCGTACCCGGCGCGGATCAGCAGGCCGAGCCCGTCGCCGGTCAGCTCGATGACCGCCGCGAATTCGGTCCCGAGCTCCCTGGCCGCGGTGGCGGCCGCCTCGGTGACCAGCTCGTCCAGGTCGACGCCGGCGAGCGCACGCTGCCCGAGCTCGGCCACCCCGGCCTGCTGACGGGCCCGGATCGCGACCTCGTCCCGGTAGCGGTGCGAGCGGCGCAGCGGCAGGTGAACTCCCTACTCCGTGTCTGCCAGCGGATCCCCCTGCAGGCGCGACTTCAGCCGCAGCACGGCCTTGGTGTGCAGCTGCGAGACCCGCGACTCGGTCACGCCCAACACCTCGCCGATCTCCCGCAGGGTCAGGTTCTCGTAGTAGTAGAGGGCGACCACGAGCTTCTCGCGCTCGGGCAGGCGCGCGATCGCGTCCGCCAAGCGGTCCTTCATCTCCGTGGTGTCCATCTCCGTCGCCGGATCGGCCGCCTGCGGATCCTGGATCGTGTCCAGCAGGGACACCTGGTCGCCGGAGGAGTCGGACACGGTCCAGAGCTCGTCGAGCGCCACGACGGACGAGTTCGAGATGCGCACCAGCGAGTCCTGGAACTCGTCCACCGTGATCTCGAGCGCCTTCGCCATCTCCTGGTCGGTCGGGGCTCGGTGCAGCTGGTGCTCGAGCTTGGCGTTCATCCGCTCGATCTCGCGCGCCTTGGTGCGCACCGAGCGCGGCACCCAGTCGAGCGAGCGCAGCTCGTCGATGATCGAGCCCTTGATGCGGGTGATCGCGAAAGTCTCGAACTTGATCTCGCGCTCTGGCTCGAAGCGCTCGATCGCGGAGATCAGCCCGAGCAGGCCGTACGAGATCAGGTCCGACTCCTCGACATGCGAGGGCAGGCCGCTCGACATGCGGCCGGCCACGTACTTGACCAGCGGCGCGTACGCGAGGACGAGGCGCTCGCGCGCCTTCTCGTCCCTGTCGTCCTTGTAGCGGCGCCAGAGGTCCCTTAGCTCTATCGCCTTGAGATTGGTCTCCATTCCAGCCCTTAGGTCATGCGCGCGGGTGAGAGCGGGCGTACGCCATCCTGAGGCGTCTCGACTCTACCCGAGTGTACGTCTGGGTCGTGCTGATGGACGCGTGGCCGAGGAGATCCTGGATCGATCGCAGGTCGGCGCCGCCCTCCAGCAGGTGGGTTGCGAACGAGTGGCGCAGGGTGTGCGGCGAGATGCCGGCGCGCCTGGCCTGCAGCTTCAGGCGCCGCCGCACGTCGGACGTCGACAGCCGCCGGCCGCTCTTGGAGAGGAACAGCGCCTCGCTCTCGCCGGCGTCCAGCGCGGCCCTGCCCCGGCTGAGATAGCGGTCCAGCGCCCGCCAGGCGTGCTCGCCGACGGGCACGACCCTGGTGCGGCCGCCCTTGCCCTCCACGCGGACCTGCTCGCCGTCGGGGTCGGCGCTGGTGGTGTCGAGCAGCGTGAGCTCCTCGGCGCGCAGGCCGGCGGCGTAGGCGAGCTCGAACATCGCGCGATCGCGCAGGTCGAGCGGGCTCGTGGCGGGGATCCGCTCGAGCAGCTCCGCCACCTCCGTGGCCTTGAGCACCTGCGGCAGGTAGGAGTCCTTCTTGGGGCTCGGCACGAGGTCGGCCGGGTTGCCGTCCAGCTCGCCGCGCTCGACCAGGTGGCGGTAGAAGGTGCGGATGGCGGCCAGCTTGCGGGCCACCGTGGACTTCGCCGAGCCGTTCTCGCCCAGAACGGCGGCGAATCGGCGCAGGTCGCGGTGGGAGAGCTCCTTGGGGTGCAGGCCGCGGCCCGCGGCCCACTCGCCGAGCTGACCGAGGTCCGCGCCGTAGGCGCGTCGCGTCTTCTCCCCCATGCCGCGCATGCGCTGCCAGTCGTCGAAGCCGGCGAGCGCCGTCTGCCAACTAGCCTCTTGCGGCGTGGATGTCTTCTTCGTCAACACGGAGGACGGGCGGGTGGCCACTCGGACTCAGCTGGCCGAGGCCACGCTGGTGGACGAGTTCCAAAAGCCGCGCCGGCCCTGGCATGCGATCCAGGGCCCGGACGACGCCTCGACGATGTGGTACTCGGTCTTGCGCAAGCGCGAACGGGGCGTCTTCATCGGCACGCTCTGCTTTCGACACAGTGACCGCAAGAACCTCCTGGAGGAACGCGGCTGGGAAGAGGTTCCGATCGAGCAGATCGGCACCTGACGCTCAAGCGATGTAGATCGGCGCTCCGACCGGCACCTGGTCATAGAGCTCTATGACGTCCGGGACCGCCATGCGCAGGCAGCCGTGCGAGGCCGCGCTGCCCAGCGACGTGATCTCGTCTGTGCCGTGGATGCCGGCGCCGTCGAAGATCCCGAGCCAGCGCGCCTTGAGCGGGTTGTCGGGCCCGGGCGGCACCACGGTGCCGGCCAAGTCACCGGCCCAGTCGCTGTCCGGCACGTGCCAGGTCGGGTCGACCTGCTTGTTCTGGATGTGGTAGAGCCCGGCCGGGGTGTCGAAGCCGATCGCCCCGACCGCCACCGTGTACTCCTTCACCAGCTGGAGCTTCTTGTAGAGGCGCAGCTTGAAGCTGTTGCGGTCGGCGATCAGCAGGATCGGATACTTGTCGGCCAGCTGCTTCTGGGTGACCTTCGGCCGCGTGATCCGCACGGGGGCCTTCACCCTGCGGGCCACACCCGGCACCGTGAGCGCCTGGGCCAGCCGCTGGCGCAGCACCGCGGCCCTGACCTTCACGCCGCTGTGCTCCTTGACCTTCTCCAGCGAGGGGAAGTCCACCTGCGCGTCGCGGGCCTCGCGGTTCAGGCTGCCGGTCACCCGCTCGACCAGGTCGTCGATCGCCTGATCGTCGTAGGTCACGCGCGCCGGCACCTGGGCGTGCTCCTGCCCACCGGTGAGGTCGCGGGCCGCGCGGCTGATGAAGCTGCCGCTGCGGCTCTGGGCCAGCGCCTCGTCGACCATCCCGGTCACATCGGCGTGCACGCCGGCGTCCTTGGCGGACAGGCTGAAGCGGTTGCCGGCGTGGCCTACGGAGATCGGGCGCTCCAGCGGCGCGCGCAGCTCGCGCCCGATCACGTGGCGGGCCTCGGCCACGTGCATGCCGCCCACGTCGATCCCGGCGACGGTCACGCCCTTGGCGATCACGTCATCGCGCGTCGAGTCGTACGCGTAAGCGGCCACCGCACCCCCGCCCAGAACCAGCAGGAGAACGGCAACGAAGATGAACGACTTCTGCCTCATGCGAGCTGGGCGGCGCCTACCGCCACCCGATCAGTCTACGGGCGAGCACGGCATCTTCCTACGCCTGACAGCGGGATTGCGCGAATCCGCGGGCGCGAAGCTCCTGCTAAACGGGTGTTTCGCGGCGGGAGAGCACCGACTCGATGGCCGACAGCACCCGCGCGCGGTTGCCGTGGCGGCGCTCGTAGTCGCGCAGCGTCTGCAGGTCGTCGCGCTCCAGCGAGGCGAGCAGCGCGATCACCTCCTCGGCGGCCAGGTCGTCGTAGTGGTCGACCGGGGACTTCGCCGGCTGGGCGACCACCTCGGCGTGCTCGCGATCGCGGCGCTCGGCCTCCGCGGTCAGGCGCTGCACGGCCTCCTCGGCGGCCGCGCCGGCGCGCCGCTCGGCCTTCTTGGCGCGTTCGGTCGCCTTCAGCGAGGCCTCGGCGGCCCGCTGCTCTGCCCTCTTGGCCCGCTGCATCGCCTTCTCGGCGGTGCGCTCGGCCGCCCGCACACGCTCCTCGCGATCGGTCTCCGACGGATCGACCACGCCCGCGTAGCCCGACAGCAGGCGCTGTAGCTCGCCCAGCTGGTCGCGGGTGAGCGAGCCGAGCGACTTGTCGCGGGCGTTCTTCACGTGCGGGCTCCAGCGCAGGAAATCCTCCACCTCGCGTTCGTAGCGGTACGGCTCGCGCGCACCGCGCACCAGGGGATGCAGGCGCAGGTGCTCACCGAGCTTCAGCACCGTCTCGCGGCTCGTGTACTGGTAGCGGAAGCCGGTGGCCTTCAGGCGACGGTTGTCGATCCCGCGGCCGAAGCGCAGCTGCTGCAGCAACTCGGCCGGGATGTTCACGCCGACCCGCCTGAGCGCCGAGGCGGCCAGGCCGGTCCCCCAGAACGGCAGCACCGGGGCGTAGGGCTTGCCCAGCAGGCCCGCCACCTCGCTGAGCGCCAGCACACCGTCGCCCGCGACGTTGTACACGCCCGGCACCGACTGCTTGACCGCGTGCTCGAGCGCGTGGACCACGTCGTCCTCGTGGGCGAACTGGTAGCGCGGGTCGAAGCCGAGGATCATCGGCACCGCCGGGAGCGAGAACAACCCGATGTGGGCGGTACGCACGTCCGGGCCGAGCACGTTGGCGAAGCGCAGGACGGTCACGGCCACGTCGGGGTTCTTCTCGGCGAACTCGGTCAGGGACGCCTCGGCCTCGACGATGTCCCGCTCGATCGGCGTCCGGGGCTGCTGCGGGCGACCCATCGTCTCGTCGAAGAAGGCCGGGTCGTCCTGCTCGCAGCCGTAGTAGTGGGCCGAGGACTTGAACACCACCTTGCGCACGGGCGAGTCGGCCCCAGAGCACGCGGCCAGGATGTTCATCGTCCCGATGATGTTGTTCTCGTGGGCCTTCGCCGAGGAGGTCATCGTGGAGTCCACGACCAGGCGCGTGTCCACGACGGTGTCGATCTCCGCCGCCTCGACCACGCGCCGCAGCAGCGCGTGCTGGGCGCCCACCTTCACGTACTCCGTGCGCTCCAGCTCCACCTGCGGCTCCTCGTTGTCCACCCCGATGACCGCCTCGACCTCCGGGAACGCCTCGAGCGCCTGTGCGAGGCGACCGCCCCAGTAGGTCGACAGCCCGGTGACCAGGATGCGGCGGGAATCCATCGTCATCCGAACCACACCGACTTGCGCCGCGCCAGCATGTCCCAGAGGTTCTCCTGGATCTGGGCGCGGATGTCGTGAGCCACCGTCTGAACGAGCGCCTTGTCCTCGTGCATGCCTTCCTCGTCGAAGTGGATCGGCTCGAGGAAGCGGATCCGGAACTTGGCCGGCAGGTAGCCGAGCATGCCGAGCAGGCCGAAGTGCGGGAACGTCGGGGTGATCGGGAAGTAGATGAGGCCGGTGAGCCGCTTGAACAGGCCCAGCTGGGCGAACACGGGCGCCGCCTCCTCGGCCCCGACCACGCACACGGGCACGATCTGCGCCCGCGCCCGCATGGCCGCCTCGACGAAGCCGCCGCGTCCGAAGCGGCGCAGGCGGTAGCGGTCCTTGTAGAGCTTCTCGGTGCCCTTGCGGCCCTCCGGGAACACCAGCACCAGCTGCTCCTCGTCGAACAGCAGCCGGTGGACGTTGGCCGGGTGGGCGGGCACGCAGCCGATCTTCGAGACCAGCATCGAGAAGCCGGGGTAGCCCTTGAAGAAGTGCTCGACGGTGATGTTGAGCGGGCGCGGGTGGGCGTGCTCCTCGCGGATCGACTTGGCGATCATCGCGGCGTCCGGGGGCAGGGCGCCGGAGTGGTTCGACACGAGCAGCGCGCCCCCGGTGGCCGGCACGTTCTCGATCCCTTCCACCTCCGCGCGGAACCAGTGGCGGTAGAAGAACTCGACGAGGGTCGCGTCGAACACGCCCTCGACCCGCTCGGAGCGGCCCCAGTCGTTCAGGCGCCGCTCGGGCTCGACGCCGGGCAGGTGCGACTTGAGCGTCTCCGCCGGCACCAGGTCGGTCGTGCGCGGCTCACGGCGCCGCTCGCGCAGCGACAGGGGTGTCCGGGTGGGCTCGGCCATCCGGAGTCGAGTGTGTCAAAGAGCCTCCCGACGCGACCCCGCCGGCGCCCCCGGCGTCGTCGCCGGCGCCGCGCGCGCGGTTACGATCCGGGCTCGATGCGCTCCAAGGACGAGGTGCGCGCCGACGTCTGGCGCGCGATGGACCGCGACGGGGTCTCCCGGTTCCCCGGGGCCGAGGGTCGCATCCCCAACTTCGCGGGCGCCAAGGGAGCGGCGGAGCGCCTGGCCCGCCACCCGGTCTGGACCGGGGCCGAGACGCTGAAGGCCAACCCGGACTCGCCCCAGACGCACGTGCGGCGCCTGGCCCTGGAGCAGGGCAAGGTGCTCGTGATGGCGGTGCCGCGCCTGCGCGACCAGCACCCGTTCCGGCTGCTCGACCCGCGCCGCCTGGACGCCTCGCAGCTGCGCGAGGCGGCCACGATCAAGGGCGCGCTGCGCCACGGCAGGGTGATCGACCTCGATCAGGTCCCCGAGCTGGACCTGGTCCTGACCGGCTCCGTGGCCGTCAACCTCAAAGGCGCCCGCGTGGGCAAGGGCGGCGGCTTCTCGGACCTCGAGTACGCCCTGCTGTGCGAGAGCGGCAAGATCGACCGCCGCACCGTGATCGCCACGACGGTCCACCCGATCCAGATCCTGCGCGAGAACCTGCTGATGACCGCCCACGACATCCCCGTGGGCCTGGTCGCGACACCGCGCGCGGTGATCGAGGTGGACGGAGCCCACCGCCGGCCGCCTGGCATCCTCTGGGACCACCTGCAGCCACCGCAGATCCACGAGATCCCGGTGCTGGAGCGGTTCGGGTACGTCTAGGGGCCGAGCCGCTCCAGCACCGGGTCCAGCTTGGCCCTCAGCCCGGTCCAGTCGGTGGCCGCGATGACGCCGTCGCGCTCCACGACCTCCTTGTTCCAGGGGTGCACCAGCGTGGCCGGCAGGATGCCCGCCTCGCTCGCCCGCACGATGTTGACGGGGCTGTCGTCGACGAGCACGTGGACGCCGAGCTCGGAGCAGCGCGTGACCTTGTCGAACGAGCAGTGCAGGTCGTCGTACGGCATCTCGATCTGGTCCAGCCAGCGCGCGGTGGCCTCCGCGGTCTGGACGCGACGGTGGCTGGTGATGTGGATCCAGTGCCCCTGGGCGTGCCAGTCGCGCACGGTCTCCACGGCGTTCTCGTACGGGACGCCGGCGAGGATGTTCTCGTCGGAGTGCGTCTCCTCCACGCAGTGGATCACCGCGTCGCGCTCCAGCCCGGTGATCCCCCACTCGTACTGCTCGTCGTAGGGCAGCTCGATGCCGTAGCGCTCGCGCACCACCCGCTGCAGCAGATCCCAGTAGGGATGCAGAGTCGAGTCGATGTCCAGCGCAATCTTGGCCACGGCCCTTACCCTAGAAGCCCACATGTCCAAGTACTTCGTCCCCACCGCGCGGCCGGCAAGCGTCAGAGCGGCACGGCGAGCAGGGCACGGCTACGGCGAGACCGCCCAGCCGGACTGGCGCAGGGTCGACTGGGTCAGGCACCTCCACCAGGTCGAGATCGACGGCGCGCTCGTCAACTACGTCGACATCGGCTCGGGCGACCGCGAGCCGGTCGTGTTCGTCCACGGCCTCGGCGGCCAGTGGCAGAACTGGCTGGAGAACCTGCCCCGCGCGGCGCGCGAGCGGCGGGTGATCGCGCTCGACCTGCCGGGGTTCGGCCTGTCGGCGATGCCGCACGACCGGATCACGATCTCCGGCTACGGGCGGACCGTGGAGGCGCTCGCCGAGCGCCTCGGCCTGGGGCGCGTGGAGATCGTGGGCAACTCGATGGGCGGCTTCATCGGCGCCGAGGTGGCCATCCAGTTCCCCCAGCGTGTCGACCGGCTGCTGCTCGTGTCCGCCGCCGGCATCACCAGCGCCGACCTGGCGCACCAGCCGATCCTCACGATCGGCCGGGTGGCCGCGGCGGTGGGCGCGTACAGCGCCGGCGGCGACCGCCAGATCGCCGCGCGGCCGAAGTCGCGCCACATGGCGCTGGCGCTGGTGGCGCGCCACCCGTCTCTGCTGAAGCCGGACCTCGCCTACGAGGGCTTCTTCAAGGGGACCGGCAAGCCGGGCTTCGTCGACGCCCTGCGCGCCAGCCTCGAGTACGACTTCCGCGACCGCCTGCCCGACATCCGCCAGCCCACGCTGATCGTCTGGGGCGAGAACGACTCGATCATCCCGGTCAAGGACGCGGCCGAGTTCGAGCGCCTGATCCCGGACAGCCGCAAGGTCGTCATGGCCGACACCGGGCACATCTCGATGGCGGAGCGGCCGGGGGCGTTCAACGAGCTGATGATGGACTTCCTCGCGGAGTCGGGGCCGGCGGCGGACAAGCAGCCCGTGGAGGGCCGCTCGCAGGTGGCGTAGCCCGTGGAGGGCCGCTCGCAGGTGGCGTAGCCCGTGGACGCGGTCGCGAACGTGTGGACCGGCAGGCCGGGGCTCCGCGCTTGGCGACGGCGGGGCGCTGCGGGCGTTCGTAGGCGGGCTGGCCGGCGGCGCGCAGGTCGCCGCGGCGCCTAGCCGGTGACGGCGCCTTCGGACGCCGAGCCCACCAGCCGCGCGTACTTGCCCAGGACGCCGGAGGTGTACTTGGGCGCCGGCGGCTCGTAGTCCTTCAGCCGTTCGGCGATCTCCTCGTCGCTGAGCTCCACGTTGAGCTCGCGGTTGGCGACGTCGAACACGACCGTGTCGCCGTCGCGGACCGCGGCGATAGGGCCGCCGTGGGGCGCCTCGGGCGCCACGTGGCCGGCCATGAAGCCGTGGGTGGCGCCGGAGAAGCGGCCGTCGGTGAGCAGCGCCACCGAGTCGCCCAGGCCCTCCCCCACCAGCGCCGCGGTCACGTGCAGCATCTCGCGCATGCCGGGGCCGCCGGTCGGGCCCTCGTTGCGGATCACGACCACCTCGCCGGGCTCGATCGACTTCGCCATCACGGCCGCGAAGGCGTCCTCCTCGGACTCGAACACGCGGGCCGGCCCGCGGTGCTCCATGCGGCCGTGGCCCGACAGCTTGACCACGCACCCCTCGGGCGCGAGGTTGCCGCGCAGGATCGCGAAGCCGCCGTTGGGCTTGATCGGGTTGTCGACCGGCCGCACGACGTCCTGTCCCTCGGCCTCCTCGGCGGCGTTCGCCACATCGCCGATCGTCTGGCCGGTGACGGTGACCGCGTCCTCGTGCAGCAGCCCGGCCTCCTGGAGGCGCCGGATCACAACGGGCACGCCACCGGCGCGGTAGAGGTCCGTGGCCACGTAGCGACCGCCCGGCTTGAGGTCGCAGAGCAGCGGCGTGCCCCAGGCGATGCGGTCGAAGTCCTCGAGGTCGAGCGGCACGCCGGCCTCCTTGGCCACGGCCAGCAGGTGCAGCACGAGGTTGGTCGACCCACCCGACATGGCGCCGGCCGCGATCGCGTTCTCGAGCGCATCCTTGGTGATGATCCGGCTCGGGCGCAGGTCGCGCTCGAGGACGTCCATCACGAGGCGCCCGCACTCCTCGGCGACCTTGCCCTTCTTGCCGTCCTCGGCCGGGACCATCGAGCTGCCCATCGGGGAGATGCCGAGCACCTCGAACGCCATCGCCATCGTGTTGGCGGTGAACTGACCGCCGCAGGCGCCGGCGCCGGGGCTGGCGTGGTTCTCGAGGTCGGTCAGCTCGTCGTCGGTGAGGTCACCCGCGGCGTGAGCGCCGATGCCCTCGAAGACGTCCTGGATCGTCACGTCCTTGCCGCGCCACCTGCCCGGGGCGATCGAGCCGCCGTAGAGCATCAGGCTGGGCACGTCGAGGCGGGCGAGCGCCATCACGCAGCCGGGGATCGTCTTGTCGCAGCCCGAGAGGGCGACCACGGCGTCGAACATGTGCCCGCGCACGACCAGCTCGATCGAATCCGCGATCACCTCGCGGCTGATCAGCGAGGTCTTCATGCCCTCGGTGCCCATCGTGATGCCGTCGGAGATGGCGACGGTGTTGAACTCCATCGGCGTGCCGCCTGCGGCGCGCACGCCCTCCTTCACCTTCTCGGCGAGCCGGCGCAGGTGGAAGTTGCAGGGCATCGTCTCGGTCCAGGTGTTGGCGATGCCGACGATCGGACGCTTGAGGGCGTCGTCGTCGAAGCCGACTCCCTTGAGATAGGCGCGCGCCTGGGCGCGATCCGGGCCATCCAGGATGACCCGGCTGCGGCTGCGCAGGTCGTTCACTCGCCGCCGAGACTCGGTCCGCGAGCGGTGGACCTGGACGACTGCTTGCGGCTGGGATCCAGGCGCCGGCGCTGGCGGCGACGCTCCCATTCGGAGAGCCGCCAGAGGTCGCGCCGAAGGCGGGCGGGGTCGAACTGGCGGCCGACCAGATGCATGTTGGCGCGGCGAATCACGCGGTCCTCGTCGGAGGTGAGCGCCATCCACTTGGCCAGGACGTCGTCGGAGGCGGGCAGGCGGTGGCGGCCGCCGCTCCCGGTCATGTCGGGGAACTCGACGCAGTACTCGCTCAGCAGCTGCCCGGTGCCGGGCACGTAGGCCACGATCGGCTTGTGCGCGTAGACCAGGTAGGCGTAGGCGGCACCGCCGCCGGAGCGGTCGGCGTCGCGGCGGGTGTGCTTGCCGTCGACCCGGATGAAGCCGAGGTCGCGGTACATCGCCCACTCCTCGCCGTTTACGCAGGAGCGCAGCAGCTCGCGGGCGCGCTGCTCGGCGCGGCGCTCCCGGCCGGGGTCGTAGAGCGGGAGGTCGAGGCCCTCCATGCGCGCCGCCTTCGCGGCCTGGCGGCGCGCGCGCCGGCGAGCGGTCTCGCGGACGATCAGCGGCGCGGCGAGCACCAGGGCGATCAGGGCAAGGGCGAGCAGGGCCAGCAACATCGCGCGGCGCTCAGCCTCCGGAGGCGCGCGGGAAGAAGATGACCCGGTCGGCGCCCTCCGGGATGTCGGCGTAGGCCTTGACCATCTGAGCCTCGCGCCGGCCGCTGCCGGCGTTGGTGGTGGGCACCGCGGCCCACATGCCCTCGTCGAGCTGACGACGGAACTCCGCGATCAGGCGCTCCTCCTCCTCGCGCACGGTCTGATCGCCCTCGGCCAGCAGTACCTCACCGTGACCGGGCTTCATGCGCAGGAATCGGATGTGACCTCGTGCAGCGACGCCTCCATTATGCCACCGCGCCGTGGTCTGCCGGCGAGCTCGGCGCGCTAGCGCTCCCCGCCCCTCCGCAGGCCGAGCACGTCCACCGGCCCGGCGCCCGCGCCGATGCCGCGCAGCCCGTTGCGGACCGCCTCGGTGGCGATCTGCTTCGCGCGCCGAGCCGAATCGAGCGGATCCAGGCCGAGCGCCAGGTGAGCGGCCAGCGCCGACGAGTGCGTGCAGCCCGAGCCGTGTGCCGCCCCGTCGGGAAGGCGCTCGCCGGGGATCTCGACGACCTGCCGGCCGTCGAAGAACAGATCGGCCGCGTTCTCCCGGTGCCCGCCGGTAACGACCACCACCTCGGGACCGAGTGCGTGGATGGCACGCGCCAGCGCCTCCGCCTCACCGGGCCGTTCGGCGCCGGTCTCCCCCGTGCCCGCCAGCACGCGCGCCTCGGGCAGGTTCGGCGTGATCACAGACACCCGGGGCAGCAGCCGCGAGCGCAGCGCCTCCTCGGCATCCTCGTCGAGCAGACGTGCACCGCTCTCGGCGACCATCACCGGGTCGAGCACCACGGGCGCGGAGCCCAGCAGGTCCAGCGCCTCGTCGACGGCCGCGATCGTCTCGCGCGTGCCGAGCATGCCGATCTTGACGGCATCCACGCCGATGTCCTCGGCCACCGCCCGTACCTGCGCGACGATCACCTCGGCCGGCAGCGGGTACACGTCCGTGACCGACACGGTGTTCTGCGCGGTGATCGCGGTGATCGCGCTCATGCCGTGCGCGCCGCAGCGCGCGAACGCCTTGAGGTCGGCCTGGATCCCGGCCCCGCCACCCGAGTCCGAGCCGGCGATCGTCAGGACCGCGGGGACGCGGCGGGTCAACGGCGCGGGCGCGGGGGGCCGAGCACGGTGCGGGGCACGAGCAGCATCGTCCCGAGGGTACCGCCGGGGGTGACCGGGGACGGCCCTGCTGAAAGCGGGCGCCGTTCACCCGACCGCCCGCACGTAGCGGCCGCCGAACTCCCGCCGGACGAGCCCGCGCAGCTCGAGGTCGGTCAGGTCCTGGAGCACCTCCCTGGTCGCGCCGGGGTCGCTCGTGAGCTCGGCGAGGCTGCCGTGGCCGCGCTCGATCGCATCGAGCAGGCGGCGTAGGCGCGGCTCGATCGGGACGGCGGCCGGCGCGTCGGCCCGCGGCGGCGCGGACGGGCCGAGCAGCTGCTCGAGCACGTCGCGCGTGTCGCGCACCACGCCGGCGCCCGCCGCCAGCAGCATGTTCGTCCCGGCCGAGAAGCGCGACG